>NZ_DATMVN010000460.1:0-10188 GCF_035563135.1 Streptomyces sp. | reverse complement strand
GAACTGCACGGCCCCGAGGGTGCGCCCGCCGTGGTCCTGGCCCACGGCTGGACCTGCAACACCCGTTTCTGGGACGCCCAGGTGCGTGACCTGGCGGTGGACCACCGGGTCGTCGTCTACGACCAGCGGGGCCATGGGCGTACGCCCATGGCCGGGCCGGACGGCTACAGCACGCGGGCGCTGGCCGACGACCTCGAAGCGGTCCTGAAGGCCACGCTCGAACCGGGTCGGAAGGCGGTGCTCGGCGGGCACTCCATGGGCGGGATGACGCTGATGGCCGCTGCGGACCGCGACGCCGTGCGGGAGCACGGGGCGGCCGTGCTGCTGTGCAGCACCGGCAGTTCGCGGCTGACGGCCGAGTCGCTGGTGCTGCCGCTGCGGGCCGGGGCTCTCCGCACCCGGATGACCGCGGCGGTCCTCGGTGCGCGGGCGCCCCTCGGGCCGGTCACCGCGATGTCGAAGGTGATCCTCAAGTACGCCACGATGGGGCGTGGTTCCGCCCCGGAACGGGTGGATGTCTGTGCCAGGATCGTCCATGCGTGTCCCCGCAGGGCACGGGTCGCCTGGGGGCATGTGCTCGCGGAGCTCGACCTCGAGGCGCGTCTGCCGGAGCTGCGGCTGCCGACCGCGGTGATCGCGGGCGCCGAGGACCGGCTGACGCCGCCCGTGCACGCGAAGGCCATAGAGGCGGCGCTGCCGGTCAGTCTCGGACTCACCGTCCTGGCGGGTGCGGGTCACATGACGCCGGTCGAGGCGCCCGAGGTGGTCACGGCGAAGCTCCGCGAGCTGGTGGCCTCGTACGTCACTGTGGAAGGTGCGGGAAGCGCGGCGGCAGCCGTGCGTGAGGAGGAGGTCGCATGAGCGGCAGGCGGAGTCTCGAAGGACAGGTCGTCGTCGTCACGGGCGCGGCGCGCGGAGTGGGCGAACTGCTGGCCCGCAAGCTCTCCGCGCGGGGCGCCAGGCTGGCGCTGGTCGGCCTGGAGCCGGACGAGCTGAAGAAGGTCTCGGAGCGGCTGCATTCGGAAAGCGACCACTGGTACGCGGACGTCACCGACCACGAGGCGATGAGCCGGGTCGCCGAGGAGGTCAAGGCCCGCTTCGGCAGGATCGACGTCGTCGTGGCGAACGCGGGCGTCGCCACCGGCGGACCGCTGGTGGACTCCGACCCGGTGGCGTGGCGGCGGGTCATCGAGGTGAACCTGATAGGCGGCGCGGTGACGGCGCGGGCGTTCCTGCCGGTGCTGATGGAGAGCCATGGCTACTTCCTCCAGATAGCGTCGCTGGCCGCGATCACCCCGGCGCCGATGATGAGCGCGTACTGCGCGTCCAAGTCGGGTGTGGAGGCGTTCGCGCACTGCCTGCGCGGCGAGGTCGGCCACCGGGGCGTGAAGGTCGGTGTCGGCTACCTGTCCTGGACCGACACGGACATGGTGCGCGGTGCCGACCAGGACGACGTCATGCGGGAGCTGAGGCAGCGGCTGCCGTGGCCGACGAACCGCACCTACCCCCTGGGCCCGGCGGTCGACCGGATCGTGGCGGGGATCGAACGGCGCTCCCCGCATGTCTACGCCCAGTGGTGGCTGCGCGGGATGCAGTCGGTCCGGGGGTATCTGCCCGCGATGATCGGGACCGTCGGACAGCGGGAGATGAAGCGGTTCGGCTCCCGGCTCGACGGCGTGAGCAAGGGGCTCGTGGGGGCCGGAGGCGAGGCGGACCAGAAGGCGCGGGTCCAGCGCGGATGATCGAAATGCGGTGAATGTCCGGGTGTGTAAATCTGAGCGGGGCCCCATCGGGGTCAACCCCACGCACCCACACAGGAGTGAACAGCATGGGTATCGCAGACCAGTTCAAGGACAAGGCGCAGGAACTCGCCGACCGGGCCGAACGGCAGAAGGCGGGCGGTGAGCGGGACGAGACGCGTGAGCGTCCCGCCGGCCGTTCGGGCCGCGCCTCGGACCGGGCGCAGGGCCGCCGTCCCGGCGCGCGGGACCGGGCGCAGGGCGCGGCGGACAGGACGCGCGAGCGTTTCGAGCGCTGACGGCCGACGCGACTGACGTCTGCGGTGTGTTGGGGCGTACCCGGAGCGCCGGGTACGCCCCTTTCGCGTGCCGCGTGCGGGTTCGCGTCGCGGGGTGCGGGGTGCGGTGCGGTGGGTTTCGGGGCTCTGCCCTGGGCCCCGCTCCTCGATCGCCGGAGGGGCTTGGTTGTGCGCTGGGCCGGAGGGTGCGGGTTTGCGTCGTGGGGTGCGGGGTGCGGTGCGGTGTGGTGGGTGGTTTCGGGGCTTTGTCCCGGGCCCGGGTCCCGCACCGGTCACCTCGGGGGGAGCGGGGGCCGGCGTAGGTCCGGGGCCGTGTCGTAGGTGGGGGGTGTGGCCGCCGGGCGGGCCGCCAGGAGGTCCAGGGCCACCCTGACCGCGTCGTCCAGCACCGCGTGGCGGCCCTCCGCCCAGTCCAGCGGGGTGCGCAGGGCCTCCAGGTCGGGCTCGACGCCGTGGTTCTCGACGGACCAGCCGTACGTGTCGAACCAGGCCGCGTTCATCGGCACCGTGATCACCGTGCCGTCACCGAGCCGGTGCCGCCCGGTCATTCCGACCACGCCGCCCCAGGTGCGCTGACCCACCACCGGCCCCATCTCCAGCAGCCGGAACGCGGCCGTGATCATGTCACCGTCGGAGGACGTGGCCTCGTCGGCGAGGGCCACGACCGGCCCCCGGGGCGCGTTGGAGGCGTAACTGACCGCCTGAGCGTTGCGGGTCAGGTCCCAGCCGAGGATCGTGCGGGTGAGCTTCTCGACGACCAGCTCGCTGATGTGGCCGCCCGCGTTGCCCCGTACGTCCACGATCAGCGCGGGGCGCGACACCTCCAGCCGCAGGTCGCGGTTGAACTGGGCCCAGCCGGAGCCGCCCATGTCGGGGATGTGCAGGTAACCGCACTTGCCGTGGCTCAACTCCCGTACGACCTCACGGCGTTTGGCCACCCAGTCCTGGTAGCGCAGCGGACGTTCGTCGATCAGCGGGACGATCGCGATGCGGCGGGACCGGCCGCCGGGCCCGCTCCCGGCCGGGCGGAACGTCAGCTCCACCGTGGTGCCGCCCGCCGCGGTCAGCAGCGGGTACGGTCCGGCCACCGGGTCGACGGGCCGGCCGTCGACATGGGTGAGGACGGCCCCCTCCCTGATCCCCGTGCCGGCGAGCGGTGAACGGGCCTTGGAGTCGGAGGAGTCGCCCGGCAGGATGCGCCGCACCGTCCAGTCGCCGTCCCGGCACACGAGGTTGGCTCCCAGCAGGCCGATCGCCCGCTGGTAGTGCGGAGGACCCTCGTTGCGGCGGGCGGGGGAGACGTACGCGTGGGAGGTGCCCAGTTCACCGAGGACCTCACGCAGGAGATCGGCGAACTCGTCGGGGGACGAGACCCGTTCGACGAGCGGGCGGTACTGCTCCAGTACGCCGTCCCAGTCGATGCCGCACATGTCCGGTTCCCAGAAGTAGGACCGGATGATGCGCCCCGCCTCGCCGTACGCCTGGCGCCACTCGGCCGCCGGGTCGACGTCGTGCAGGATGCGGCGCAGATCGAGGAAGACCGTCGTGTCGTTGTCACCGGGCTCGTTGGACGGTACGGCGCGCAGCTCGCCGTCGTCCATGACGACGAGCCGGGTGGCGTCCCCGCTGACCGCGAACCAGTCGAGGTGGCCGACCAGTTCGGTCCTGCGGGCCTTGGCGATGTTGAAGTGCTCCAGGGTGGGCCGGCCCGACATGTCCGCCGGGTTCGCGAACGTCTCACCCAGCGCGCCGGAGATCGGCCAGCGCAGCCAGACGAGGCCGCCGCCGCTGACCGGCTGGAGCGCCGAGTACTTCGACGCGGAGACCGGGAACGGGGTCACCCTGTTCTCCAGCCCTTCGAACTCCACCATGACCGTCGGTCCCTCGACCGGGCCTTCGGCGATGTCCACAGGGTCCAGACCGCCCGCCGCGGGCCTGCCGTCCGGGAGCAGGGCGAAGGGTGAGGGAGTGGCCGAGGAGAGGGGGACCAGATACGGGCGGCAGCCCAGCGGGAAGGAGAGGTCGCCGGTGTGGACGTCGTACACCGGGTCGAATCCGCGCCAGGAGAGGAAGGCGAGATAGCGGCCGTCACCGGTGAAGACGGGGTTCTCGTCCTCGAAGCGGCCGTTGGTGACATCGACTATCACCGGGGCGTCCGGGCCGGTGATCCGGGCCAGTTTGATCTGCCGCAGAGCCCGGCCGACGCCGGGATGCGACCACGCCAGCCAGTGACCGTCCGGGGAGAAGGCCAGATCGCGCACCGGGCCGTTCACGGAGCGGATGAGCTCGGTGACCCCGGCACCGGTTTCTGCGCCCCCGGTACCGGTGGCCCCGGCTTCGGCGACCCCGGTACCGGCAACGCCACTCCCGGCGTCGGAGGCTCCGGCCTCGGCGACCCCGGCCGTCCCGGCGACCTCGGCCGCCCCGGTGGCCCCCGTTCCCGTGGAGCCGGTGCCGGCCTCCGCCTCCTGCGCCGTGTCCGTGTCCACCGTGTCCACATCCGCCGTGTCCAGCAGCAGCAGCCGCCCGTCGTTCGACGCGACTGCCAGCCGCTCGCCCTCCGGGTCCGAGATGAGCTCGTGCACCCTCCCCAGCTGCCCGGCGGCCAGCCTGCGGGGCGGGCGGTCGCCGCTGGCCCGTGGGAGGTGGGCGATCTCGATCGCGTCCTCGCCCTCCGCGTCCGTGACGTACGCGACCTGGCCGCTGCTGCCGAGCATCTCCGGCAGCCGGACCCGCACCCCCGGGGTGTCGGCGATCGTACGGGCGGGGCCGTCACGGTGGGTGAGCCAGTACAGGCTGCCGCGCACGGAGACGGCGCTCGCCCGGCCCGTCTCGTCGACGGACAGCGAGTCGACATGGCTGGCCGCCGGTACCTGGTACGTACGCCTGCCCGTCCGGGGTCCTCCGAGCCGCACCTCCAGTTTCCGGGGCACCGCCTCCGGCGACTCCAGGTCCTCGACCAGCCACAGATCGCCGGCGCACTGGTAGACGACCCTGCTGCCGTCGCTGGAGGCGTGCCGGGCGTAGAACGCGTCGTGGTCCGTGTGGCGGCGCAGGTCACTGCCGTCCATCAGGCAGGAGTACAGATTGCCGACGCCCTCGTGGTCGGAGAGGAAGGCGATGCGGCGTCCCACGAACATCGGTGCGTCCAGGTGCCCGCCGATGTCCGGCAGCAGCCGCTCGCCGTGCAGCCACAGCCGGCCCGTGGCGCCGCCCCGGTAGCGCTTCCAGGCCGCCGGTTCGTGCGGCGGCTTCCCGGTGAGCAGCAGGGTGCGCCGGGTGCCGTCGATGTCGGCGACCGCGATGTCGGACACGGGCCCCCAGGGGAGCTTTCCGCCCGGACTGCCGTCGGTGGGGACGCTGTACGCCCAGGAGAAGTACGAGAACGGCTGGTTGTGCGAGGAGACCGCGAGGATCTGGGACGCGTCGCCGGGGTCGGGGCTCCAGCCGCAGACCCGGGCGTCGGTCGAACCCCAGTAGGTGAGTCTGCGGGCGGGCCCGCCGTCGACGGGGGCGAGGTGGATCTCTGGATCGAGCGTGCGCCAGGTCGTGTAGGCGATACGGCTGCCGTCGGGCGAGAAGCGCGGATGACCGACCCGGGTCCGGTCGACGGTCAGCCGCCACGCCCGGCCGGGCCGCCGCCCCGCCGGGGCGAGGGGGGCGACCCAGAGGTCGTCCTCCGCCGCGAAGCAGAGCAAGTCCTCGTGGAGGTGCGGGAAACGGAGATACGCGACGTCGTCACTCACCCTCCAATGCTTTCCGTGCGAAGGGCCCGCGGCAACTTGTGGTGCAGGACACAAGCGAAACTTTCTCGTTTCGCCGGGATGGGGAGTATCTTCAAAGTGTACGAAACAGTTTCGTTCCGTTAGTTGATCTCCGGCTGACGTACGATCCAGCAGGCGCGAGGAGGAGGTCGACCCATGGCACGCAGCCGGCTCACGCCCGAACGCGAGAACGAGCTGTACGCCGCTGTGCTCGACCTGCTCGGCGAGGTCGGCTACGAAGCCCTGACCATGGACGCCGTCGCCGCCCGCACCCGTTCCAGCAAGGCCACCCTCTACCGCCAGTGGGGGAGCAAGGCCGAGCTGGTCGTCAGGGCGCTCCGCAGCAACAAGCCGGTGCACCTCGCCGAAGTCGACACCGGTTCGCTCCGCGGTGACTTCCTCGCCGTGATGGCGCGCACCGACGACTGCCAGATGGAGAAGAACTCCGCACTGCTGCGGGGTCTGAGCCATGCCGTCCACGACAATCCCGATCTCTTCCAGGCGCTGCGGGAACTGCTGATCGAGCCGGAGATGACCGGTCTCGGGGCGATGCTCCAGCGGGCCGTGGACCGGGGGGAGGTGCGTCCGGACAATCCGGCGCTCCCCTTCGTTCCGCACATGATGATCGGCGCCTTCGCCGCTCGGGAGCTGGTGGACAACCAGCCCGTCGACCAGGCGTTCCTCACTGATTACGTCGAATCCGTGGTCTTCCCCGCGCTCGACGTCTGACGTCCCCTCTTCCTTTCCCGTCTCCGTCCGCACGACCCGTCTCCGACGCTCCACCTGACACGCCGCTCTCGTCGTCGGGCTGGTTCCTCACGCCCTTTTCCACTCAACGACCTGACCGGGAGTACCCCTCCGTGGCTGCATTCCTGTACAAACTGGGACGGCTCGCCTTCCGGCGCCGCCGTTACGTCGCCCTGATCTGGGTAGCGCTGCTGGCGCTGGCCGGATTCGGCGCCTCCTCCGCGTCCACCGCCACCTCCAGCTCCTTCTCGATTCCCGGCACGGAGGCCCAGCGCGCCTTCGATCTGCTGGACGAACGTTTCCCCGGAGGCAGCGCCGACGGCGCGACCGCCCGGGTCGTCTTCAAGGCCCCCGGGAGCGAGAAGGTCACCGACGCGGCCAACAAGGCCGAGATCCAGGAGATCGTCGGTGAGCTGAAGTCCGGCTCCGACCAGATCGCCTCCGTGGCCGATCCCTATGCGACGAACGCCGTCAGCAAGGACGGCTCGACCGCCTACATCTCCGTCTCCTACAAGGTCGGCTCGATGGAGCTGACCGACGGGACGCGGGAGGCGCTCGAAGAGGCGGGCGAGGCCGCGCAGGGCGGCGGTATGACCGTCGAGATCGGCGGTGACGCGCTCCAGGTCATGCCGCACACCGGGGTCACCGAGGTCATCGGCGTCGCCGTCGCGGCCCTCGTGCTGGTCATCACCTTCGGCTCGCTGATCGCCGCGGGGCTGCCCCTGCTGACCGCCCTCATCGGTGTCGGCATAGGCGTCTCCCTGATCACGGCCCTGGCGAACGTGCTCGACCTGGGCTCGACCACCTCCACGCTCGCGATGATGATCGGCCTCGCGGTCGGTATCGACTACGCGCTCTTCATCGTCTCCCGCTACCGCGCCGAACTGGCCGAGGGCCGGGAACGGGAGGAAGCGGCGGGACGTGCCGTCGGTACGGCCGGGTCCGCGGTGGTCTTCGCCGGCCTGACCGTGGTCATCGCGCTGGCCGGCCTCGCCGTCGTCAACATCCCGATGCTGTCGAAGATGGGCTTCGCCTCCGCCGGAACCGTCGTGATCGCGGTGCTCATCGCGCTCACCCTGGTCCCCGCCCTGCTCGGGTTCGCCGGCAAGCGGGTCATGGGCCGCAAGGCCCGCAAGGCCGCCGAAGCGGGGGACAGGCAGGAGGCGAAGCCGAACCTGGGTGTCCGCTGGGCGCGGTTCGTCCTGCGCAGGCCCGTGTGGGTGCTGCTGGTCGGTGTCGTGGGTCTCGGAGCCGTCGCCGTCCCGGCCGCCTCGCTGGAGATGGGTCTTCCGGACGACGGTTCGCAGCCGAAGAGCACCACACAGCGTCAGGCCTACGACCTGCTGTCCGACGGCTTCGGTCCCGGCTTCAACGGCCCGCTGCTCGTGGTGGTGGACACGAAGGACAGCTCGGACGGCAGGACCGCCGTCGACCGGGTCTCCCAGGAGATCGAGAGCATCGGCCATGTCGCCGCCGTCACTCCGGCCACCTTCAACAAGGCCGGTGACGCCGCGACCATCACCGTCATCCCGCAGGACCGGCCGAGCTCGACCGACACGGAGAACGTCGTCCACGCCATCCGTGACGCGGGTGCGGACGTGAAGGACGACACGGGCGCCGAGGTGCTGGTCACCGGGGCCACGGCGATGAACATCGACTTCTCGCAGAAGATGAACGACGCGCTGCTGCCCTACCTGGCACTCGTCGTCGGGCTCGCCTTCCTGCTGCTGATGGTCGTCTTCCGCTCGGTGCTGGTGCCTCTCAAGGCTGCCCTCGGCTTCCTGCTCTCGGTCGTCGCGGCCCTGGGTGCGGTCGTCGCGGTCTTCCAGTGGGGCTGGCTCGCCTCGCTCTTCGGGGTCGAGCAGACCGGCCCGATCATGAGCATGATGCCGATCTTCATGGTCGGCGTGGTCTTCGGCCTCGCGATGGACTACGAGGTCTTCCTGGTCACGCGGATGCGCGAGGCGTACGTCCACGGGGAGACGCCCGGACAGGCGATCGTCACCGGGTTCCGGCACGGCGCCCGGGTGGTCACGGCAGCCGCGGTGATCATGATGGCGGTCTTCGCCGGCTTCATCGGCTCCAGCGAGTCGATGATCAAGATGATCGGCTTCTCGCTGGCCATCGCGGTCTTCTTCGACGCCTTCGTGGTGCGGATGGCGATCGTGCCGGCGGTGCTCGCCCTCCTCGGCAGGCGTGCCTGGTGGCTGCCGCGCTGGCTGGACCGGGCGCTGCCCAACGTGGACGTGGAGGGCGAGGGTCTGCGCAAGGACCTCGCCGACGGTGGCCCGGCCGACGGCGGCGGTGAGCGGGAGCTGGTCCGCGCATGACCCGTCAGGACCCCGGGGCCCGCGCCTGAGCGGAGCGCGGCCCCGGAGCGCCGGTCACCTGTGGGGACGGGGGGCCGGGGCGACGAGGAGCCCCCGTGCGCGGCACGGGGGCTCCCGTCATGTCCGGACGCCGGTGGCGGTGGCGGGGGTGGTCCGGGGGCGCTGAGCCGTCGCGGCGCGGGCCCGTGCCAGGAAGCGGATGAGGGGAGCCTTGTCGAACTGGAGGACCGCCACACCGTCCGGCGAGTGCAGTTCGACGATGAGCTGGGCCCGGCCGCACGGCCATATCCGTATCTCACCCCGGGTGGCGGGGGAGCGCAGTCCGCGTTCCAGGAGGTCGAGGCCGAAGGTCCGCTCGGCGCCGCCGGGCAGCCGGAGGCGGACGGCCTGCGGCTCCCCGGGGTCGCAGCGCAGTTCGACGGGGACCGGCCGGGGGTCGGGGCCGTCGGTGATGAGCCGGGCGCGGGCGTGTTCTTGGATCGTGTGGGGCATGGGCCGGCTCCTCCTGTGTGAAATCTCCTCCCCTAATGTCCCATATATACCTATATGGGCACGTCGAAGGGAGGGAGTAGTTGTCAGCCCTGCGTTCTTGCACACCGTTTGCAGCAGGGCTCTATCATGGAGCGTTTTCCGACCCCGCCAGCAGTGACGCCCGAAGCGGAGCCTCTCCATGCACGTACCCGACGGATTCATCAACGCACCCGTCTCCGCTGTCGCAGGCGTCGTCGCCGCGGGCGCGGTCGCCGTCAGCCTCCGCGGCGCACGGCGGGAACTCGGGGGCGCCTCCCGTCCGGGCGGCCCCGGGAGCGGGGGAGAGCGGACGGCTCCGCTGGCCGGGCTCGTCGCCGCGTTCATCTTCGCCGTGCAGATGCTGAACTTCCCGGTCGCGGCGGGCACCAGCGGCCATCTCCTGGGCGGGGCACTGGCGGCGATCCTGGTCGGGCCTTGCACGGGTGTGCTCTGTATAACGGTCGTCCTGCTGATGCAGGGCATCCTCTTCGCCGACGGCGGCCTCACCGCGCTCGGCGTGAACATCACGGTGATGGGGGTGGTCACCACCGTCGTCGCCTACGCCCTCTTCCGCGGGCTGACCCGGGTGCTGCCCCGCACCCGCCGCTCCACGACCGCCGCCGCCTTCGTGGCCGCGCTGGTCTCCGTGCCGGCCGCAGCCGTCGCCTTCACCCTGATCTACGCGATCGGCGGGACCACCGACGTGCCCATCGGCAAGGTGCTCACCGCGATGGCCGGCGTCCACGTCCTGATCGGCATCGGGGAGGCGGCCATCACCGCGCTGACCGTCGGCGCCGTG
>NZ_DATMVN010000459.1:0-2694 GCF_035563135.1 Streptomyces sp. | reverse complement strand
CGAGGCCACCCGCGTGGGCGCGGACACCACCCTGGCCCAGATGGGCCGGATGGTCGCGCAGGCCCAGACGAGCAAGGCCCCCGTGGCCCGCCTCGCCGACCGGATCTCCGGGGTCTTCGTCCCCGTGGTCCTGGCCGTCGCGCTGCTCACCCTGGCCGGCTGGCTCGTGACGACGGGGGACGTCGACGCGTCCTTCGTGGCCGCCGTCTCCGTGCTGGTCATCGCCTGCCCCTGCGCCCTCGGCCTGGCCACGCCCACGGCCCTGCTCACCGGCACCGGCCGCGGCGCCCAGCTGGGCATCCTCATCAAGGGCGCCGAGGTGCTCGAGGACACCCGCACCGTGGACACCGTGGTGCTCGACAAGACCGGCACCGTCACCAGCGGGCAGCTCGCCGTGACCTCGGTGACGCCCGTGGCCACGTACTCGAAGGACCAGATCCTGGACCTCGCGGCCTCCGTGGAGCAGCACTCCGAGCACCCGATCGCCCGGGCGATCGCCGCCGCGACCCCGCACCGCTTCGCGGCCACCGGCTTCGCCTCGGCGCCCGGCGGCGGCGTGCGCGCCAACGTGGCGGACGGGATGCGCTCCCGCTCGATCGTCGTCGGCCGCACCACGTGGCTGGAGCAGAACGGCGTGCGCCTGGACGAGCTCCAGCGCGAGGCCCTGCGCCGCGCCCAGGAGGGCGGGGTCACCACGGTCCTCGTGGCCGTGGACGGGGCGCTCGCCGGGTTTGTGGGCCTGCGGGACACGGTCAAGGGAG
Organism: Streptomyces sp.; assembly: GCF_035563135.1. Classification (GTDB taxonomy): domain Bacteria; phylum Actinomycetota; class Actinomycetes; order Streptomycetales; family Streptomycetaceae; genus Streptomyces. The sequence goes on along the minus strand of NZ_DATMVN010000459.1, from coordinate 1,933 downwards.
GCTCCCGCGCCGCGGTCGAGGAGCTCAGGCGGCTGGGCCTGCGCCCGATGCTGCTGACCGGGGACAACGAGGCCATGGCCCGGGCCGTGGCCGAGGAGGCCGGCATCCCTGCCGGGGACGTCGTCGCCGAAGTCAGCCCGGAGGGCAAGGTCGCGGTCGTGCGCGACCTGCAGGACGACGGGCACGTGGTGGCCATGGTCGGCGACGGCGTCAACGACGCCGCGGCCCTCGCCCGGGCCGACCTGGGGATCGCCATGGGCTCCGGCACGGACGCGGCCATCGAGGCCGCGGACATCACGGTCGTGCGCGACGACCTCCGGTCCGTCCCGACGGCGATCGCGCTGTCCCGCCGGACCCTGGCCGTCATCAAGTCGAACCTGTTCTGGGCGTTCGCCTACAACGTGGTGGCCATCCCCGTGGCCGCCGCGGGCCTGCTCAACCCCGTGATCGCGGGCGCGGCGATGGCGTTCAGCTCCGTGTTCGTGGTGCTGAACTCGCTGCGGCTGCGCGGTTTCGGCCGCTGAGCCCGTCCGGGGAGCCGGCGCACGGCAGCGGCCCGGGAGGAACCCGAGGTCCCTACCGGGCCGCTGCCGCGGCGGAGCGCGGCGGTGCGCTCAGGCGTCGGTGCTGCCGGGATTGGCCAGGATGTCGTCGCGCTGCTCCAGCACGGGCAGCTCGGACTTACTCATCTCCTGCGGCGACTGGGTGCTGGAGTCCTCCGGTCCCGCCTCGGCCTGGTTCTCCACGAGGCGCCGGTCGACCTCCTCCTGGAACGCGTCGGAGTCCATGGCCTCCGCGCCCTGCCACTCGTTGCCGGTGCCCCGCTCCTGGTCCGCCCCGGAGGGGTCGGCGCCGTCGTCGGTCGGTGGGGTGGACTGGTTGCTCATGCTGGCTCCCGCCATCGGGTCTCGAGCAGGGCGCGGTCCGCTCCTGCTGCTTCAGGTGCAGTTCAATCTACCGAGGCCCCGGGGAGCGGCCAAGGACGCCGGCGGCCGGGGCGCTCCGCCGCTCAGGCGTTGGCGCCGCCGGGGGTGACCGGGGCGTCGTCCTGGTCCTCCGGGCGGGGCTGCGTGGTCCCGCCCTCGTCCTGCCCGTCGCGCTGCTGCCCGAGGCGCTGGTCGACGACGTGCTGGAGGCCCTCGGTCCCCGTGCCCTCGGGCTGGCCGGCGGAGTCGACGGGCGGGGTGGACTGGTTGCTCATGCTGGCTCCCGTTCTCCGGTCCCGCGCGGGGCGCGGTCCGCTCCTGCTGCTTCGGACGGGTTCCAATCTAGTGAGCCGGGGCCCCGCTGCCAAGCATGCTGTGCGTCGGCCGGCGGGCGGGCCGGGTCAGGCGCGCGGCGCGGTGGGCCCGTCGTCGCCGGGGCGCTCGGAGCCCTCCGCGGAGCGGCGGCCCAGGAGGTCCTCCCCCTCGGTGTCCGGGCGGAGCCGCTGGCCGAACTGCGCCTCGTCGGTGCGCTGGGCGGCGGCCTCGCGCTCCCGCTTGGCGCGCGCCTCGGCGTAGAGCTTCGCGGAGGAGCGGTTCACGCCGGTGCCCTGCCCGAGGTGCGCCTCGTTGGGCTTCTCGACGATCATGAGGGTCGCGCTGACCACCACGGCGACGATGAACACGATGCCGGCGGCGACGAAGGCGAGGTCCAGGCGCAGGGCGTTGTCGGTGCCGCCGCTCGCGAAGATCGCCACGGCGACGAACGCGACCGCGGCCAGCACGGCGGAGAGCATGAGCGGTCCCTTGACGTCGGCCCGGGAGCCCTTGCGCTGTGCCACTCGTCCTCCTGTGTGGTGTTCCTGCGGGCGCTCGCCGGCGGGGTGGCCCCCGGCGTGCGGTAGCCCAGTCTACGCCGTCCCCGCGGGGGCCCGTCCCTGCCGGTCCTCGTGCCGGAGGGTCAGCGCGGCCAGCAGGTGGGTCACCCCGATGACGACGGCCGCGGCACC
>NZ_DATMVN010000458.1:0-6568 GCF_035563135.1 Streptomyces sp. | reverse complement strand
GGAGGCGGCGAGGGCGGCCTCGGGCAGCGGCGCGGACAGGATGGCCGCCCTCACGGGGCGCGGGACGGCCGGGGGCGGGCACACACCGCCGGTCTCCTTGGCCCGCACGGCTTTGGTGATCCAGGCCCGGTCGAGCACCCGTCGCTCGTCGGCCTCGGCGACCAGGTCCTCGGACTGGTTGTAGTCGCCGTCCGCGGCCTGGACGGCCCAGAGGTGGACGGCGACACCGTGCTCCTTGGCGGACATCAGACCGGGCAGCAGATCACCGTCGCCGGTCACGAGCACCACATCGGAGCAGGCCCGGTTCCTGGCCAGTTCGGTCAGTTCGGCGTGCATGGCCGCGTCGACCCCCTTCTGCGCCCAGCGCCCGTCACTGCGGGTGAGGGCTCCCAGCCGGACCGTCACCCGGGGCATGACCCGCAGCCTGCGGTGCTCGGGCTGCGGTACGCGGTCGGGCGCGCCGTCGAACCAGTAGATGCGCAGCAGGGGCTGTTCCGTATCGGCCTCGGCGCGCTCGCGCAGACCCTGGATCAGGGCGGCGTGGTCGACGGTGATGCGGGAACGGGCGGGCTCTCCGGCCAGCAGGCTCGCGGCTGCGCCCAGCAGGTAGCCGGCGTCCACCAGGACGACGCAACGGTCCACGCGTTCCACCCTCTTCCAATTAGGGAGCGGGTCGGCGGGACCGACCATGGGGAGGGGTCCGCCGACCCGGGGTTTGCTTACTCAGGGTTTCCTTCGAGTCTGCCCGACGGCGCGGGGGTTAGGGCCCGGAACTCGATCATCGGCGTGGCGGATCCGAGAACGGCGCATGATACCGCGCCTACTACGCTCCGTAATGATCCAACATGCGCCCTTTGTGGTGATATGTGAGTCTGACAGCGGTTCTGGACCCCCAGATCTCCCACAGGAGGCATCACGATGGCGAAGAACAAGAACCGCAAGCAGGGCGGCCAGCACGACCGCGCGTCCGCGGCGGAGCGCGGCGCGGAGGAGGCCAGGTCGACGGCGTACGAGTCGCAGACCCAGACCCAGTCGCAGGCCCAGGGCAGCCCGGCCGACGTGGCCCGCAAGCACCAGAAGCGCTTCGGCCACAACTGACGGTCCGGACCGTCGGCCGGCAGGCCGAGAGGGGCGCCCCGCCGACGGCGGGGCGCCCCTCTCGCGGGTCCGGGGGCCGTCAGCCGGCCAGGCAGGACGGGCCGAGCAGGACCTTCAGGTCGCCGAAGAGCGCGGGGTCGGGCTTCACGCGGTGCCGGTCGAGCCGGAGCACGGTGGTCTTGCGGGGGCCCTGGAGCCTGATGCGGACCTCGGTGTCGCCCCGGTGACTGCTGAGGACCTCGCCGAGGCGGGAGACCATGGGCGGGGTGACCCGGACCGTGGGGATGGTCAGGACGACCGGGGCGTTGGTCCCGGCCGAGGAGATGTCGGGGACCTGCATCTCCATGGCGACCAGGCGCGGCACGTCCTCGCGCTTGTCGAGACGCCCCTTGACGAAGACGACGGTGTCCTCGACGAGCTGGGTGGAGACCAGCTGGTAGGTCGCGGGGAAGAACATGCACTCGATGGAGCCCGCGAGGTCCTCCACGGTCGCGATGGCCCAGGCGTTGCCCTGCTTGGTCATCTTGCGCTGGAGGCCGGAGATGATGCCGCCCACGGTGACGATGGCGCCGTCGGAGTGCTCGCCGCCGGTCAGCTGCGAGATCGCCGCGTCCGACTTGTCGGACAGGACGTGCTCCAGGCCGAAGAGCGGGTGGTCGGAGACGTACAGGCCGAGCATCTCGCGCTCCTGCGCGAGCAGGTAGGACTTCTCCCACTCGATGTCGGAGAACTCCACGTCCAGCCCGAAACCCGGCTCGGAGGCCCCGTCGTCCGGGTCCCCCATGCCTCCGAAGAGGTCGAACTGCCCCTCGGCCTCCTTGCGCTTGACCTGCACCACGTTGTCGATCATCGGCTCGTGGTGGGCGACGAGTCCCTTGCGGGTGTGTCCCATCTCGTCGAAGGCGCCGGCCTTGATGAGCGATTCGACGGTGCGCTTGTTGCAGACGACCGCTTCGACCTTGTCGAGGAAGTCGGGGAACGTGGAGTACTTCCCCTTCGCCTTGCGGCACCTGATGATCGAGTCGACCACGTTCTGCCCGACGTTGCGGACGGCCGTCAACCCGAAGAGGATCACGTCGTCACCCTGGGCGGCGAAGTTCGGCTCGGACTCGTTGACGTTCGGCGGGAGCACCTTGATGCCCATGCGCCGGCACTCGTTGAGGTAGACCGCGGACTTGTCCTTGTCGTCCTTCACGGAGGTCAGCAGGGCCGCCATGTACTCGGCGGGGTAGTTCGCCTTGAGGTAGGCGGTCCAGTAGGTGACCAGGCCGTACGCGGAGGAGTGCGCCTTGTTGAACGCGTATCCGGCGAAGGGGACCAGGACGTCCCACAGCGCCTTGATCGCCGCGTCGGAGAAGCCGTTCTTCTTGGCGCCGGCCTCGAAGAGGACGAAGTTCTTCGCCAGCTCGTCGGGCTTCTTCTTGCCCATCACGCGGCGCAGGATGTCGGCCTCGCCCAGCGAGTACCCGGCGACGATCTGGGCGGCCTTCTGCACCTGCTCCTGGTACACGATCAGGCCGTAGGTGAGGCCGAGGACCTCCTTGAGCGGCTCCTCCAGCTCCGGGTGGATCGGGGTGATCTCCTGGCGGCCGTTCTTGCGCTCGGCGTAGTTCGTGTGCGAGTTCATTCCCATCGGGCCGGGCCGGTAGAGGGCCGAGACGGCGGAGATGTCCTCGAAGTTGTCGGGCTGCATCTGGCGCAGCAGCGAGCGCATGGGACCGCCGTCGAACTGGAACACCCCGAGCGTGTCACCGCGGCAGAGCAGCTCGTACGTCTTGGGGTCGTCCAGCGGCAGGGAGAGCATCTCCAGGTCGACGCCCTTGTTGGCCTTCACCATCTTGATGGCGTCGTCCATGATCGTCAGGTTGCGCAGGCCGAGGAAGTCCATCTTCAGCAGGCCGAGCGACTCGCACTGGGGGTAGTCCCACTGCGTGATGGTGACGCCGTCGGTGTGCCGCACCCAGACCGGGGCGTGGTCGACGATGGGCTCGCTGGACATGATCACGCCGGCGGCGTGCACACCCATCTGCCGGACCAGGCCCTCGACGCCCTTCGCGGTGTCGATGACCTTCCGGACGTCCGGCTCGTTCTCGTACATCCCCCGGATCTCGCCCGCCTCGCTGTAGCGGGGGTGCTTGGGATCGGTGATGCCGCTGAGGTCGATGCCCTTGCCGAGGACGTCGGCGGGCATCGCCTTGGTGAGGCGGTCACCCATCGCGTACGGGTAGCCCAGGACGCGCGCGGAGTCCTTGATCGCGTTCTTGGCCTTGATCTTGCCGTAGGTGCCGATCATGGCGACCTTGTCGGCGCCGTACTTCTCGGTCACGTACCGGATCACCTCGACGCGCCGGCGCTCGTCGAAGTCGATGTCGACGTCGGGCATGGACACGCGCTCGGGGTTGAGGAAGCGCTCGAAGATCAGCCCGTGGGTGATCGGGTCGAGGTCGGTGATGCCCATGGCGTACGCGACGATCGAGCCGGCGGCGGAGCCACGGCCGGGGCCCACCGCGATGCCGTTGTTCTTGGCCCACATGATGAAGTCGGCGACGACGAGGAAGTACCCCGGGAACCCCATCTGGATGATGATGTCCATCTCGTACTCGGCCTGCTTCTGCCGGTCCTCCGGGACCCCGTCCGGGTAGCGGCGGCCCATGCCCGCCCGGACCTCCTCCTGGAACCAGGTGACCTCGGTGAAGCCCTCCGGGATGTCGAACTTCGGCATCAGGTCGCGCTTCTCGAACATGCCGGAGGTGTCGATCTGCTGCGCCACCAGGAGGGTGTTGGCGCAGCCCTCCTGCCAGGCGTCGGAGGAGTCGACGCCGTACATCTCCTCCGTCGTCTTGAGGTAGTAGCCGGTGCCGTCGAAGCGGAAGCGGTCGGGGTCGGAGAGGTTCTTCCCGGTCTGGATGCAGAGCAGCGCGTCGTGCGCGGTCGCCTCGTGGGCGTAGGTGTAGTGCGAGTCGTTCGTCACGAGGGGCGGGATGTTCAGCTTCTTGCCGATCTCCAGCAGCCCGTCGCGGACCCGGCGCTCGATCTCGATGCCGTGGTCCATCAGCTCCAGGAAGTACCTGCCCTCACCGAAGATGTCCTTGTAGTCGGAGGCCGCCTGGACCGCCTCGTCGAACTGCCCGAGCCGCAGCCGGGTCTGCACCTCACCGGAGGGGCAGCCGGTGGAGGCGATCAGGCCCTCGGACCACTGGGAGATGGTCTCCTTGTCCATGCGCGGCCACTTCTGCAGCCAGCCCTCGGCGTACGCGTCCGAGGAGAGCCTGAAGAGGTTGTGCAGCCCCGTGCTGTTCGCGGCCCAGATCGTCTTGTGGGTGTAACCGCCGGAACCCGAGACGTCGTCCCGCTTCTGGTGCGGCTGGCCCCACTGGATCTTGCGCTTGTGCTTGCGCGACTCGGGGGCGACGTAGGCCTCGATCCCGATGATCGGCGTCACCCCGGCCTTCTGGGCCGAGTGGAAGAAGTCGTACGCCCCGTGGAGGTTGCCGTGGTCGGTCATCGCGATGTGCGTCATGCCCATCGTGTTCGCCGCCTCGAACATGTCCTTGAGCCGCGCGGCACCGTCCAGCAGCGAGTACTGGGTGTGGACGTGCAGGTGCGTGAATGGCGGCTTGCTCACGGCGCTGTGCCTCCGGAGGAACTGGGGATGACGGCTTGGGGGGACAGCGTGGAAGTCTACGTCTCCGAGGTGACGGACGGCGGGCACTCCGGAGTACGGTCGCGCGTTGGAAGACCGGGGACACCCGTCCCTTTTGTCATGAACGCCATGTACCAGGAGGCACCCAGCGATGTCGGACACCCAGACCGGCGCAGAGCAGCGCGGAGAGCAGATCCTCGCCGTCTTCGACACCGCGTTCGGGCAGCTCCTGGCCGCCGACCCCGCAGCCTTCCGGGTGAAGTTCCGCAAGATGGCGGGCTCGGCCTTCGCGTTCTACCGGGGCTCGGCCGGTCTGTTCTACGCCGATCTGGACCGCGAGCAGCACACCGGCGCTTACCTGGACGAGCGCACCAGCAGGGTCTGGATCCACGGCGATCTGCACGCCGAGAATTTCGGCACGTACATGGACGCCAACGGCCGGCTCGTGTTCAACGTCAACGACTTCGACGAGGCCTATGTGGGCCCCTTCACCTGGGACCTCAAGCGCTTCGCCGCCTCCGTCGCCCTGATCGGTTACGCGAAGGCCCTGGGTGACGACCAGATCACCGAGCTCGTCCGGGTCTACGCCACCGCCTACCGGGAGCGCATCCACGCCCTGGCGACGGGTGCCAAGAACGACGAGGTGCCGCCCTTCACCCTGGACACGGCCGAGGGCCCGCTGCTGGGCGTGCTGCGTGAGGCCCGCGCGCTCACCCGGTTCGGGCTGCTGGACTCGATGACGGAGATCCGGGACTTCGAGCGCCGGTTCACCGCCGACGGCGGCGCGATCGACCTGGACGCGGCGACGCGCTACAAGGTGCTCGCGGCGTTCGACGGCTATCTGGAGACGCTCCCGGAATCGAGCCTGACCCGGCCCGACTCGTACCGGGTGAAGGACGTCGTGGGCCGCCGGGGCATCGGCATCGGGTCGGCCGGCCTGCCCTCGTACAACATCCTCCTGGAGGGCAACAGCGACGCCCTGGAGAACGATGTGGTGATCTACCTCAAGCAGGCGCAGACCCCGGCGGTGTCCCGGCACATCACCGACGCGGCCGTGCGGGACTACTTCCAGCACGAGGGGCACCGCACGGTGATCTCGCAGCGCGCGCTCCAGGCGCACGCCGACCCGTGGCTGGGCTGGACCGAGCTGGACGGGTCCGGTCAGCTGGTGGCCGAGGTCTCTCCGTACGCGGTCGACCTGGACTGGTCCGACATCGACGAGCCGGAGGAGATCGCCGCGGTGGTCGCCGATCTCGGCCGGGCCACGGCGACGATGCACTCGGCGGCGGACGACGAGAGCGGGCACACCCTGGTGCCGTTCTCCACGGAGCGCGCGATCGACGCGGCCATCGCGGCCGACGAGGAGGGCTTCGCGGAGCTGCTGGTCGACTTCGCCCACAGCTACGGCGCCCGTGCCCGGGCCGACCACCAGATCTTCGTCGACCTCTTCCGCAACGGCCGCATCCCGGGCCTGTAGGGCCTCTCACAGATCCTCGGGGCCCGCTTACAGGAACGCATGGCACACTCTCCGGCGATGGACGTATCAGGGACGCAGATGAGAGCGGTACGCGCGGCGCTGTTCACCGCGCTCGTCGTCACGCTCTCGTCCGCGTCCCATGTGCTGCTCTCCCGGGTCCCGCTGCCGTTGACCGCCGTCGCCCTGCTGGCCGGGGCCGTCTTCGCCGTGGCCTTCGCGCTGGCGGGCCGGGAGCGCGGCTTCGGGGCGATCGCCGGGCTGCTGATTCCGCTGGAGCTGGCCGCCGACACGGTGTTCACCACCGGCCAGCACCTCTGTTACGGGGCGGCGGGCGGCCCCATCGCGGGTCC
>NZ_DATMVN010000457.1:0-7104 GCF_035563135.1 Streptomyces sp. | reverse complement strand
CCTGTCGTCGGCCACCTCGGGGACCGCCCCCCTGCCCGCGAAGCCGAGCCCGCCGCACTGCCCGCGTCCGGCCCCGGCGACCTCGGGGACCCGGTGCCCGACACCGTCCTGGACGGCGCCCGCTACGGGGCGTACACCCTGCGGGCCGCCTCCGTGCGCGGGGACTCGGCGCGTGCCTGCGGCGAGCCCCGCCGCGACGCCCTGCTCACCGCACGCTTCGGTGACGGGGACGGCGCCCTGGTCCTGGTCGCGGTGGCCGGCGGGCTGCCCGGTGCGGGCCCGGCCCGGCCCGCCGCCGAGGCCTGTCGCTGGATCGGCGGAGCCGTCGCCCGCAGTCATGAACGGCTCTGCGACGACATAAGGGCAGGACGCAGGCGAGACCTCAGGTCGGGTCTGCACCGCCTCACCGACCGCACCTACGGCAAGCTGCGCGCCCGTGCCGCCGAGCTCGGCCTCGAACCGTCCGCGTACAGCACCGGCCTGCGCTGTCTGCTGCTGTCCGCCGACCCCGGATGCCGCACCCGGGTCTTCTTCGGCATCGGGCCGGGCGGTCTCTTCCGCCTGCGGGACGGAGCCTGGCAGGACCTCGACCCCGAGCGGCCCGCGACCGGCGGCGCGATGAGCGAGCAGGGCCCCGGCGGGGACCGGCTGACGATGGATCTGCAGATCACCACGCCTCCGCCCCCGTACGCCGGGCATCCGCCGCCGCCCGCGGAGCCCTTCCGCTTCCGGGCCTCCGTCGCCCGGCCCGGGGACACCCTGATGCTCTGCGGGAACGGCCTGGCCGAAGCGATGCGCGGGGAGCCGGCGCTGGCCGGGGAGCTCGCGCGGCGCTGGTCCGCCGGCGGCCCGCCCGGCCTGCCCGCCTACCTGGCCGACATCCAGCTCAGGATCGAGGGGTACACCGACGACCGTACGGGGGCCGCGGTCTGGGAGGCGTAACCGGGCCCACCATGGGTTGATGGAGTCACGGACAGCCGGAGGCAGAGAGGGTGCGCACCCATGGCCAAGCAGAACGTGTCGGAACAGTTCGTCGACATCCTCGTGCGGGCGGGGGTCAAGCGGCTGTACGGCGTCGTCGGCGACAGCCTCAATCCCGTGGTCGACGCCATCCGGCGTAACGCCGCCATCGAGTGGGTCCAGGTCAGGCACGAGGAGACCGCCGCCTTCGCGGCCGGTGCCGAGGCCCAGGTCACCGGCTCCCTCGCCGCCTGCGCCGGGTCGTGCGGGCCGGGCAACCTCCACCTCATCAACGGGCTCTACGACGCCCACCGCTCCATGGCCCCGGTGCTCGCCCTCGCCTCGCACATCCCGTCGAGCGAGATCGGTCTCGGCTACTTCCAGGAGACCCACCCGGAGCTGCTCTTCCAGGAGTGCAGCCACTACAACGAGATGATCTCCAACCCGCAGCAGATGCCGCGGCTGCTCCAGACGGCCATCCAGCACGCGATCGGCCGCGGCGGCGTCAGCGTCGTCTCGATGCCCGGTGACATCGCCGGACAGCCGGCCCCCGAGAAGACGGTCGAGCACGCCCTGGTCACCTCGCGGCCCTCGGTGAAGCCCGGTGACGAGGAGATCGACAAGCTCTGCCGGATGATCGACAAGGCCGAACGGGTGACGTTGTTCTGCGGTAGTGGAACGGCGGGCGCGCACGCCGAGGTCATGGAGCTCGCCGAGCGGGTGAAGGCCCCGGTCGGCCACGCGCTGCGCGGCAAGGAATGGATCCAGTACGACAACCCGTACGACGTGGGCATGAGCGGGCTGCTCGGTTACGGCGCCGCCTACGAGGCCACCCACGAATGCGACCTGCTGATCCTGCTGGGCACCGACTTCCCGTACAACGCGTTCCTCCCCACCGACGTGAAGATCGTCCAGGTCGATGTGCGCCCCGAGCACCTGGGCAGACGGTCCAAGCTCGATCTGGCGGTCTGGGGCGATGTGCGCGAGACGCTGCGTGCCCTGACTCCTCGCGTGAAGGCCAAGACCGACCGCAAGTTCCTCGACCGGATGCTGAAGAAGCACGCCGACGCGCTGGAGGGTGTCGTCAGGGCGTACACCCGCAAGGTGGAGAAGCACGTCCCGATCCACCCCGAGTACGTCGCCTCGGTGCTCGACGAACTCGCCGACGACGACGCCGTGTTCACGGTCGACACCGGTATGTGCAACGTATGGGCGGCCCGCTACCTCACGCCCAACGGCAGGCGCAGGGTGATCGGTTCGTTCAGCCACGGCTCGATGGCGAACGCTCTGCCGCAGGCGATCGGAGCCCAGTTCACCGACCGGAACCGGCAGGTCGTGTCGATGTCCGGCGACGGCGGATTCACCATGCTGATGGGTGACTTCCTCACGCTCGTCCAGTACGACCTGCCGGTGAAGGTCGTCCTGTTCAACAACTCCTCGCTCGGCATGGTCGAGCTGGAGATGCTGGTGGCTGGACTGCCCTCGTTCGGTACGGCCAACAAGAACCCGGACTTCGCGGCGATCGCACGGGCGGCGGGGGCCCACGGGGTGCGGGTGGAGAAGCCCAAGCAGCTGGAGGGCGCGCTCAAGGACGCCTTCAAGCACAAGGGGCCCGCGCTCGTCGATGTGGTCACCGACCCGAACGCCCTCTCCATCCCGCCGAAGATCAGCGCCGACATGGTCACCGGCTTCGCGCTCTCCGCCAGCAAGATCGTCCTGGACGGCGGGGTCGGCAGGATGCTCCAGATGGCCCGCTCCAACCTCCGCAACGTGCCGCGGCCCTGAACGGGGCCACGGGTTCACATCAGCCGTAGCGTCCCGGGGCCGGTCCGGTCCGTGATGATCTCGACCAGTCGGCCGAAGAGCGTCGGCCCACGGCCTGCCCGGGCCTCGGCCAGTTCCCGTTCGACACGCGCACGGTTGGTGGGGTGCACCCGGGGGAGCAGACGCTCCAGCCGACGGGCGGTCTCCTCATGACCCAGTGCGCGGGCCGAGGAGGCGTGGTCGCGCCACTCGATGACGAAGGAGCCGTCCTCCGGGGTGCCGAAACCACCGCCGAGACAGTCCGCCAAGGCGTCGAGGCTGCGGCCGAAATAGCCGCCGGGGCCGTTCACCGCCTCACCGATCGCGTCGAAGAAGCTGTCCAGGCCGGTGATACGGGAGCCGTCGATCACATAGGTCACGGTCATGCGTGGAGGGTACAAGCGGGGTCTTTCCCGGTCCCGGTCCGAGGGCCCGCGCCGCAGGTGGGGGACTGCGGCGCGGACCGGACCGTGGGAACGCGGGTCAGCAGTCGTGGTCGACCAGGTCGAAGGACTCGTAGTGGTCCGCGGTGTAGTAGTCCTCCTCGGCCTCCTCACCCGTCACGATCCGGCGGGCGCCGCGGTCCGAGGACCCGGGCGTGATGACCGTGTACTCATGGTAGTAACCGGTGGTCCGGCTCGGCAGCAGGGCTTCCCGGTTCTGGAAGACGGTGCCGTCCTGCTCGTACGGGAACGGGCCGCCGGCCTCGATGAGGCCGAGCGTGTCGTGGGCCTGGGAGGGCAGCGCCGAGTGGCAGACGCTGCCGACCGCGGCGGTGGTGGGAGCCGTCGCGGCCGATGCGGTGACCGGCCCGCCGACGAAGAGGACGGACAGGAGGGCGGCGATGCCGCCGAGCGTGGTGATCCGTGGGGGGATTCGCATGCCCACCATGATGACGCGCGTAGATCCCTCTTCGTCAACGCCAGCACAAGTGAATTTTCCGGGAGTTGACCGTGAGTACGAAAACGTGACGCGCCGGCCGTCCGCGCCGGGTCGTGCGACCGCTCGTTCATATGTTGACGCCTGGAGACGCGTGGCGGCCCCGCTGTGGGGCATGCATCCCGTGAAGGCGTTCGAGACATGACATGACGAAACGGAATCCAGGGAGGCCGATTCAGCGTGCGTGCGGGGGACATGACGAAGCGACAGAAAGGTGCGCCGACGCGGCTGCACCGCAGACTCGGTCACGCCGATCTGTCGGGCGTGGGGGAGATACGAGCGGCGCTGCGGGATTTCCTGCGTCATCGCCGGCGTCCCGAGGAGACCGAGGTGGCGGAGCTCCTGCTCAGCGAGCTGGTGACGAACGCCCTCATCCACACGAGGAACGGCGCCGTGGTCACCGTGACCTCCGCACCCGCACGGGTGCGGGTGGAGGTGCGTGACTTCGTGACCGGACAGGAGCCCGCGCCGTACGTACCGAACGCCGACGACGGTACGCACGGCAGGGGACTGCTCCTCGTCCAGAGCCTGGCGGACTCCTGGGGAGTCACGATGCAGGCGCTGGGCAAGGTGGTCTGGTTCGAGCTGAACGCCGGGACGTCCTGACGCTCGGCGGAACCGCTGTTCAGCCGAACTGCTGTTCAGCCGAACTGCTGCTCCAGGTCCTTGAGTTTCTGTTCCAGCGAATCGAGCCGGGGCAGGGCCTGGGTGTCGTCCTCGGCAGTGAGGTCGACGGGCGCGGGGTCACCATTCGGTTCCTGTGCCGACGTGCTCCTGGAACGGGAGCCGTTCACGGCTTGCAGGGACGGCCGGGGGCGCAGCGGCAGTTGTCCCGGCTCCGTTATGGCAGGCTCCGCGACAGCCGGCGGGCCGCCGCCCGGTGCCGGGGCGATGGCCTGCACGTCCACCTGCCCGCCGGCCCGGCCGCCGCGCCCCCAGGCCCGGTTCTGCCGGTTCAGGGCCTTGATGCGGGCCCGGTCCAGCTTCACCTGGTCCCTCCTGCGGTGCCGGTCCTGCGCCCTCTCCCGGCGGTCCTCGCGCACCTCGTCCACGGCCTCGTCCAGGGTGCGTACGCCTTCGAGGAGCATCAGCGACCAAGCGCCGAAGGTCTCCCTGGGGGCGCGCAGCCACCGCACGATCCGGATCTGCGGCAGCGGGCGGGGCACCAGGCCCTGCTCGCGCAGCGCCGCGCGACGGGTCTGCTTCAGCGCGCGGTCGAACAGGACGGCCGCCGACAGCGACATCCCCGCGAAGAAGTGCGGGGCACCCGCGTGGTCGATGCCGCGCGGCGCGTGCACCCAGTTGAACCAGGCCGCCGCCCCGGCGAACGTCCACACCAGCAGCCGGGAGCCCAGCGCGGCGTCCCCGTGGCTGGCCTCGCGCACGGCGAGCACCGAGCAGAACATCGCGGCCCCGTCGAGGCCGAACGGCACGAGGTACTCCCAGCCCCCGGAGAGGCTGAGGTTTTGCCGGCCGAAGCCGACGAGTCCGTGGAAGGAGAGGGCGGCGGCGACCGCGGCACAGCAGAACAGCAGGACGTACGAGGCGGTGGCGTAGAGCGTCTCCTTGCGCCTGCGGCGCTCCTCGCCGCGTTCCCAGCTGTCGTCGGCCGCGGTCTTCTCGGCGGCGCGCCTGCCGCGCGCGACCACCGTCACCGCCGCCATGACCCCCACGAGCAGCACGGCGCCCGGAAGCAGCCAGTCAAGCGATATATCGGTCAGTCTCATGCGCGGTCCCTTGCGTCACGTAGGGCGTTTCGGGCGCCATCGTGACGGAAATACCGCTGCGTTCAGGGGGTTTCGGGGCAAGTGAACGCCATAGGGGTGACTGGACGCATCGTTGGACGGAATATCTTCGAATATCCGCGCGTGAAAGCTGAATTGCGTTCGGATATGAGTCGCCCGTCCGGGTGGTGTGAGCGACCGCGGGGCTCAGGGGGCAGGTGTCAGCTTCCGCACGCGTTCGGCGTCACAGGTGCGCGGGCAGGTGACGCACGTGTCCTCCGGGCGAAGGGTGTAGAACAGGCAGCAGCTCGCGCGGTCGCGTGTCGGCAGCGATTCACCGTCGGGCCCGGTCAGTTCACGGAAGCCGGCCGTGCCGACGTACGGCTCGGTGGTGCCCGGCAGCAGCAGTTCCAGCTCCCTCATCGCGCGGTCCTCCTCACCGAGCAGATGGGCGACGTACCAGAGGCCCTCGACGACCTCGTCGGTCGCCATGCCCCACAGGGCCCGCTTCCCGCGCCGCATGCGCGGCCGGAAGCCGTCCAGCACCGGGCCGATGTGCTGTGCGACGGAATCGAGGACCTCGGCCCGCAGCGCCGGCTCGTCGGGGACGACCCGGGCGCCGGGCAGCCCGGCCGCCGGATCGTCGGGCAGGCAGGCGAACTCGCTCACGCGGAGGGTCAGACGGCCCAGGCCCCGGTGGAAGGCGACGTCCTCGACGGGAATCCTCGGCACCCGGCGGTGCGTGAACCACGGCAGGGTCACCAGGAGGCAGGCCGGCCAGGCGTAGCGGTGCAGTCCGAAGCTCGCCACCACGTCGGGCCGGGCCCGGGTGCCGTAGTCCCGCAGCACCTGCGCCTCGTCCCACGCCAGGAACTCGTCCAGCGCGGCGCCGCCCGCCGCCAGCTCGGCGGCGCCGACCCATCCGCCGCCCGAAGGCGTCGCGACGTCATCGGCGAGCACCTCGGCGCGCAGCCCGGGAAAGACCTCGGCCAGACGTGTGTACGCCGCCGTCAGCGGGGACGGGGCGGTGGCGGCGAGCAGAGCGGGCACGGTCATGCGGGGACCACCGATTCACGATCTTTTGCAGGTAAGCCTTACCTTACCCGAAGGGATCGGTGTTTGAACTGAGGTCCGCTCCGCCTATCGTGCACAAGGGGTCCGGCGCGCGCGAGCCGGCCCGCCAGTCGGAGGAGGTCGGAGGTTCCGGTGGAGCAGGGCAGAGGGCGTGAGGACGTACGGCCGTACGCGTCCGCGGGCACCCCGCCGGGCGTCCGCGTGCCCGAACAGGCGCGCGGCGAACACACCCACAGCGAACCGCCCGCCCCCCGCGTGGTCCAGCGGCACTCCGTGCGCGGCCAGATCCTGGACGCCCTGCGCGCCGCGCTCGTGGACGGCGAACTGGTCCCCGGGGAGGTCTACAGCGCCCCGGCGCTCGGCGCCCGCTTCGGCGTCTCCGCGACGCCGGTGCGCGAGGCGATGCAGCAGCTGGCCGCCGAAGGCGCCGTGGAAGTCGTGCCGAACCGGGGCTTCCGGGTCAGCGAGCGGGGCCCCCGTGAACTGGCGGAGCTCGCCGAGGTACGCGCCCTGATCGAGGTCCCCGTCATGCTGCGGCTCGCCCGCACCGTCCCCGCGGCCGGCTGGTGCGCGCTGCGCCCGCTGGCCGACGCCACGGTCGCGG
>NZ_DATMVN010000456.1:0-3147 GCF_035563135.1 Streptomyces sp. | reverse complement strand
GCAGCCCGAGGCTCGCCACCCACCGCCCCTCGTGTGCCGCCGGCCGCCGTGCCCGCGCCTTCCATGTGCCTGCCCTCCCATGTCCGCGGTCGGTCGGAGGCGGCGGGAAACCGGCCGCCAGGGACGACGGGTGAGGGATGTCCACAGCCGTGGGCGGGCGGGCCCGGCGGCGACGCGGTGTGCGCCGCCGCCGGGCCCGCCGGGAAGCATGCTGCGTCCCTGCGGACGAAGGTGTCAGGTCAGGGTGCCCAGGGCGCCTCCACCGCCCAGGTGGTGTCCTCGGTGAAGGTGGCGGCGTTGTCCCACGCGTGGCCGCCACCGGGTGTGGCCAGCCACACCTCCGAGTCGATGTGGCGCAGGTAGCTCCCGGGAAGATTGGCGCTCGACAGCCGTACCCCGCCCTGGCCCGCGACCGCGCACCAGGTGGCGTCGGCCTTGAAGAGGGCCGTGCCGTCGCTCGCGTCCCGGCGGACCCGGAAGTCACGGTGGCGCAGGTACTCACCGGGGTAGTTGCGGGACTCGAACGAGTAGCAGTTGCTGTTCGCCAGTCCGGTGACGATCTTCCAGGTGGCGTCGTTCTTCAGCAGCGCGCTGCTGCCGCTGTCGACGACCGCCGTAAGGGCGAGCTCCTGCGCGTGGCGCAGATACTTCGTCGTGTGGCCGGGCGTGGTGACCCGGAGCGACTTGTACTGCCCGGTGGGCAGGGTGACCGGTGGCGCGGGCGTCCTGGAGGCCTGGATGAGGGCCTGGTTGGCGGCCTTCACCCGGGCGGTGTCCACCTTGACCACCTGGCGGTCGTAGGTGAGCAGCCCGTTCGCCTCGTTCTCGACGTCCGTGATCTCCGTGTAGACGGACGCCGAGAGCCCGGCCGGCAACTGCCCGACGCGGATGCTGTCCAGGAGACCCACGAAACGGTTGTTCAGAGCGGCGATGCTCGCCTGGTCCTCGTAGCTGAAGCCGCCGCCCGGATACCACTCGTGGCCCGGGACCCTGTACCCCAGCCCGCCGAACTCGCCGAGTACGGCGGCACGGGTCGCGGTGGGCGCGGTGTTGCCGGGGCCGACGTAGATGTGGTTGTCGATCACGTCACCGTTGCCGCCGTCCACGGACCCGCAGCAGTTGACCCCGCTCATGTTGTTGACCAGCCGGGACGGGTCGTAGGTCTTCACCTCGTCGGCGATCCTCGCCTGGTCGTACTGCCCCCAGCCCTCGTTCTGGTTGACCCACATGACGACCGAGGGCGAGCTGCGGTGCTGGTCGATGACCGCGTGGTACTCGGCCTCCCACTGGGCCCGGGCGGCACTGTCCGGGGTCTTCCCGGTGTCCATCGAGGGCATGTCCTGCCAGACGAGGAGGCCCAGCCTGTCCGCCCAGTAGAACCAGCGTTGCGGCTCGACCTTGATGTGCTTGCGGACCATGTTGAACCCGAGGTCCTTGTGCGCCTGGAGATCGGACCTGAGAGCGGCGTCGGTGGGCGCGGTGTAGATGCCGTCGGGCCAGTAGCCCTGGTCGAGGGTGCCGGTCTGGAAGACGAACTTCCCGTTGAGGACGGGCCGCAGGATGTTGTCGACCTTGGCGACGCCGATGGACCGCATACCCGCGTAACTGCCCACGGTGTCCACCACGGTCGTCCCGTCGAGCAGTTCGGCGCGCACGTCGTACAGATACGGGTCGTCCGGGCTCCACAGCCGGGGGCTGGGCACCGGTACGGAGATGTCGGTGCCGGGCGCCCCGGTCGCCGTTCCCACGACGACGCCGCCGCTGGAGACGGTGACTCGCGCGCTCCGCCCGCCGCCGGCGGCTGCCTGCACCTTCACCCGCAGGGTGCTGTCGCCGAGGCTGGGCGTCATGTCCAGGCGCGTGACGTGCGACGCCGCGACGGGCTCCAGCCAGACCGTCTGCCAGATCCCCGAGGCCGCCGTGTAGAAGATGCCGCCGCCCGGATGCGGGTTCACGTCGTTGATCCGCTGCTTGCCGACGGCCTGGCCGCCGGTCTGCGTCGGGTCGTACACGGACACCACGACGGTGTTCGTACCGCCGTTGAGCCGGGGTGTGATGTCGTACGAGAAGGAGTCGAAACCGCCCTTGTGGGCGCCGACCTGTGCGCCGTTGACCCAGACGGTGCTCTGCCAGTCGGAGGCGCCGAAGTTGAGCACGACACGGCGGCCGTTCCAGTTCGACGGCACGGTGAAGGTGCGTTTGTACCAGAGCTTGTCGTTCTCCGTGATCCTGCGCTTGACACCGGAGAGAGAGGACTCCGCGACGAACGGCACCCGGATCTGTTCGGGGAACGCCGCGGGCTGACCGGCGTCACGGCCGGTCACCGCGAAGTCCCAGATGCCGTTCAGGTTCGCCCAGTCGGGGCGGGTCAGCTGGGGGCGCGGGTATTCGGGGAGCGGGTTGTCGACGGGGACCTGGTTCGTCCACGGCGTCGTCATGGGCGCCGGTTGCGGGGTCCAGGCCGCCGGCGCGGCGGCGGCCGGCGCGGTGCCGGCTCCGACGACTGCGGTGGCGAGCAGCGCCAGCAGTCCGGTGCCGGCGGTCAGCCGTCTCCACCAGGTGCGGGGGCGTGGTGCGGGGGAGGATCGCATATCGACAACTCCTTCAGGAGGAGCCCCTGCGCCGGCCGGCGCAGGGGGACGGGCCGCTGCTCAGAGCAGCTTCCAGAGGTGGTCCGCGGTGCCGTTGTCGTCGTACTGGACGACGTGGGCGGAGTCGGCGGTGGACATGAGGTCCACACCGAGGACCTTGGCCGAGTTGCGGTTGCGGATGCGGTACCAGCCGTCGCCGTCGGGCACGAGCTGCCAGAGGTGGTCGGCGGTGCCGTTGTCGTCGTACTGGACGACGTGGGCGCTGTTCGCGGTGGACATGAGGTCCACACCGAGCACCTTGCCGGAGTTGCGGTTGCCGATCCGGTACCACCGGTCGGCGAGCCAGGGCGCCGCGTCCGGGCTCGCCGTCGGGAAGGACGTGATCCGCAGCCGTGCCGCGCCCATCGGGACGAGCGTGACCTCCTCGACCGGCTCGGCGCTGCGCGCGGGGCTCGGCTGGAGGGGCGCCACCACGTGCTCGTCGTCGGCGCTCCACTCGGGGATGCGGCGGGCCTGAGCTGTCATGAGGAGCGGCGTGCCCTCCAGGGTGAAGGGG
>NZ_DATMVN010000455.1:0-2365 GCF_035563135.1 Streptomyces sp. | reverse complement strand
CCGCGTTCGGCATCTCTGCCCTTCTTCTCCGCCGTGCTGCCCCTGCCGGAGCGCCCGCGCGTTGACTCAGAACTTGTTGAGCAGCTGTCCGAACACACCGAACACACCGACGGCGAGCGGGAAGAGCCCCACCATGCCGATGGATTCGACCAGGTCGGCCATGCGCCGGAGCCGGACCCGCACGTGCTCCGGCGGCTGTACCGCCAGGACGAGCAGCGGCAGAACCGCTGCCGCACCCAGCACGGCGACCGGCCCGGCGCCCCCGTCGTGCTGCGTCCACAGCACCACCAGGCGTACGAAGAGGACCGCCGCGGCGGCGAAGAGCGCCACCACTTCGGCGACCAGGGGGAACGCGCGCGCCCGGGACAGCAGGACCACGGCGACAACCGAGGTCAGCACCACGGTCCACACCGTCTGCGTCCCCGCCCGGGTGATCAGCCAGCCGGCGCCCGCAGCCGAGACCGAGGCGGCCAGGGTCGCGAGCGCGAGGCCGCGGTGCGTGGCCGCGAGGGCGTTGCCCACCTCGTGACGGCTGACGGAGACGCCGCCCGAACGGCGGTCGTCGAGTGCGGTCAGCCCCGACGCCATCAGCGCCAGGCGGGGCAACAGGCCCAGCAGGACCACCGAGACGACCGCCATGACCGCTCCGAGCCGGGCCGGGTCACCCTGGACGGCGGCGACGCCCTCCCACACCACGGTGAGCGAGGCGGTCGTCGCGGCGCCGATGAGCCCGCCGCGGCCGAGCGGTGAGAAGTAACCGAGCAGTACCAGGGTCAGGACCACCGCTGCCGCGACGGCGGCGAGACGCAGGGTGCCCGGCCACGTGTAGGCGTCGGCCGCGGTCCACGCGGCGAGGACGCCGAGCGTGCCGGAGAGGAACAGGAGCGCCGTCGCCAGGCCGCGGTTCCCCTGCCCGGCCTTCGCGACGAGGGCACCGGCCGCCATCAGTACGCACGTGACCGCGGCGAGGGAGCCGGCCAGGGTTGCGAGCGGGAATTCGCGGCGGGCGAGCAATGCGGCGGTCACGGCGAGGACGACGGTGGCCACACCCCCTGCGACCCGGCGCGCGGCGGGCCGCCAGCGCCATGCCCGCAGATCGAGGTCGTCGGCCACCTGGTCGGTGACGTCGTGCACCACAGGAGCGGGCGGCGCGGAGTGCGTCCTGACGAGCCGGAGCACGGCCCCGTCGGCGACCCCTGCCGATGCCAGTGTGCTGTCGTGCGGCAGCGCCGATCCGTCCGCCGTCATCAACTGCCGTGTCAGCGGGCGCGAGGCGACCCGGTCGTCGAGCACCTGGAGGATGTCCGGGAGCAGTTGGCCGATCGGGGTGTCCGACGGGAGGACGATGTCGGCCCGGCGCCGCTCGCCGACCAGGGTCACCCGGCTCAGTTCGGTCCGGGAAGTTATCGCTGTGGTCACCACTTACGGGAACCTATCATCACGGCTTCGAGTGCTTTCGGGGTCAAAGGTGCGCAACGGTATCCGTGGTCTTTTCGCTCAATCCGAGGGAATCATCCGGTATTTCCCCGGAATTCCATGAGCGCTTCCGCCGCTTCCTCTCAACCGGTGCGGTCGTACTGCTGTGCCTGGCGCTGCTGCTCCTCCTGCTCCGCCTTCTGCTTGTCCAGCGTGTGCTGGAGGAAGGACCACCCGATGCACCCCGCGCACATCACCGCTGCCAGGGCGATTCCCGCGAATACCTTCCCGAGCCGCTCGTCGGCCGTGCGTCGCGCCCTTTGTGCGCCGAACAGCAGCGCGTCGCGCATTCTGCGCCGGCGTACTCCCACCGACTCCAGTAGCTGGCTGTCGTAATCCCGTGCCATGGTCGTCCGTCGCCTCGGTCGCTCGTTGCGTCAGTCGTCGCCCTGAAACATAAGGCACGGGTCGGACAGGGCCGGGTTCAGGGCCTGTGCTCCCGCAGCGCGAACCACAGCTCCGTCCGTACGTCCATGTCGTCCAGGTCCATGTCCAGCAGCGCCGCGCACCGGGCGATGCGCTGGCGGACCGTGTTGCGGTGGATCCGCAGGGCCACCGCCGTGCGGTCCCAGCCGCCGTGCAGACTCAGCCAGCAGCGCAGGGTCTCCGCCAAGGGCCCCGTGAGGGGGGCCAGAAGGGCTCGGGCATGGGCTTCGGCGCGCTCGGCCGGGATCAGGCCGGCCAGACCTCCGATGCCGGGTCGGTGCGTGACCAGGGGCGTACGGGTCGCCTCCGCGCGGCCCAGGGCGCGGGAGGCCTGGGTGTCGGCTTCGGGCAGGGCGGTGACCGGGGCGGGCGCGGAGACGCCGAGTGTCCAGCCGGGCTGCGGGGCCACCGCCTCGCGGCGGCCGGAGAGCAGGATCCGTACCGTCTCCCGGTCCACGTCCGA
>NZ_DATMVN010000454.1:0-11409 GCF_035563135.1 Streptomyces sp. | reverse complement strand
GCCCTCGGCCTTCCAGGCGCCTCGGACCGGGGACACGGCCCCCGCAGGGGCGCGAGGGCCCTCAGTCCTCCCCGCGGAAGGCCCGCAGGATCCGTTCGGCGGCCAGGGCTGCCGTCAACTCGCCTGCGCGGACGCGCTGCTCGAGTTCCGGGGTGAGCGCACGCACCGCCGGATGGCCGCGCAGGCTGTCCAGCAGTTCGTCCCGGACCATCGTCCAGGTCCAGTCCACCTGCTGCTCGCGGCGCTTGGCCGACAGCCGCCCGGTGGACTCCAGGAGCGTGCGGTGCTGCTCCAGCCGCTCCCACAGCGTGTCCAGACCGGTCGACTCCCTGGCGCTGCACGTCAGCACCGGGGGAGTCCACACCGCGTCCACCGGGTGCATCAGCCGCAGGGCACCCGCCAGTTCACGTGCCGCGGAGCGGGCGTCACGCTCGTGCGGGCCGTCGGCCTTGTTGACCGCGATGGCGTCGGCCAGCTCCAGGACACCCTTCTTGATGCCCTGCAACTGGTCGCCGGTACGGGCCAGGGTGAGCAGCAGGAAGGTGTCGACCATCTCGGCGACCGCTGTCTCCGACTGCCCGACCCCGACCGTCTCCACCAGCACCACGTCGTAGCCCGCCGCCTCCATCACCACGATGGACTCGCGGGTCGCCTTGGCCACCCCGCCGAGGGTCCCCGCGGTGGGGGAGGGGCGTACGAAGGCGTTCGCGTCCACGGCCAGCCGCTCCATCCGGGTCTTGTCACCCAGGATCGAACCGCCGGTGCGGCTGGAGGAGGGGTCCACGGCCAGCACGGCGACCCGGTGCCCGAGGCCCGTCAGCAGGGTGCCGAGTGCGTCGATGAACGTGGACTTCCCCACACCGGGCACCCCGCTGACACCGATTCGCCTGGCCTGCCCGGCATGGGGCAGGAGCTCGCCCAGCAACCGCTGGGCGAGTGCCCGGTGGTCGGGCCGGGCCGACTCCACGAGGGTGATCGCGCGGGCGACGAACGCCCGTTTCCCGTCGAGCACACCCTTGACGTAGGCGTCGATGTCGATGTCCGTGTTCACCACCGGCGGCTCACAGCTCGTGGCCGAGCGCGGAGGCGAGCCGCGTGACCAGGTCGTGGGCGGCGTCGGGGATCACCGTGCCGGGCGGGAACACCGCTGTGGCGCCCGCCTCGTGCAGGGCCTCGATGTCCTGCGGTGGGATCACCCCGCCGACCACGATCATGATGTCCTCCCGGCCCTCGGCGGCGAGTTCCTCACGCAGTGCGGGTACGAGCGTGAGATGACCGGCGGCGAGCGACGAGACGCCGACGATGTGCACGTCCGCCTCGACCGCCTGCCGGGCGACCTCGCCCGGCGTCTGGAACAGCGGGCCGACGTCGACGTCGAAACCCAGGTCGGCGAAGGCCGTCGCGATCACCTTCTGGCCGCGGTCGTGGCCGTCCTGGCCCATCTTGGCGACGAGGATACGCGGACGCCGGCCCTCCGCCTCCTCGAAGTCATCGACCAGTGTGCGGGTGCGGTCCACGGACGGGGACTCTCCTGCCTCTTTGCGGTACACCCCGGAGATCGTACGGATCTGGCCCGCGTGCCTGCCGTACACCTTCTCCAGCGCGTCCGAGATCTCCCCGACCGTGGCCATCGCCCGCGCGGCGTCGACGGCCAGCGCCAGCAGGTTGCCCTCCAGCCCCGGCCCGGGATCCCGCTCCGCCGCGGCCGTCAGGGCGCGCAGCGCGTCCTGACAGGCCGCCTCGTCGCGCTCCTCGCGCAGCCGGCGCAGTTTCTCGATCTGCTGGGCGCGCACCGAGGAGTTGTCGACCTTGAGCACGTCGATCTTCTCGTCGGTCTCCACGCGGTACTTGTTCACGCCGATGACCGGCTGGCGTCCGGCATCGATCCGCGCCTGCGTACGGGCCGCCGCCTCCTCGATCCGGAGTTTGGGGATGCCCGCGTCGATGGCCTTGGCCATGCCGCCGGCCGCCTCGACCTCCTCGATGTGCTGCCATGCGCGCCGCGCCAGGTCGTGCGTCAGCTTCTCCACGTACGCGCTGCCGCCCCACGGGTCGATGACCCGGCAGGTGCCGGACTCCTGCTGGAGCAGCAGCTGGGTGTTGCGCGCGATCCGCGCCGAGAAGTCCGTCGGGAGCGCCAGTGCCTCGTCGAGCGCGTTGGTGTGCAGCGACTGGGTGTGCCCCTGGGTCGCGGCCATCGCCTCGACGCAGGTGCGCGTGACGTTGTTGAACACGTCCTGTGCGGTCAGGGACCAGCCGGACGTCTGCGAATGGGTGCGCAGGGAGAGCGACTTGGAGTTCTTCGGGTCGAACTCCTTGACCAGCTTCGCCCACAGGAGCCGCGCCGCCCGCAGCTTCGCGATCTCCATGAAGAAGTTCATGCCGATCGCCCAGAAGAACGAAAGACGCGGGGCGAACGCGTCCACGTCCAGGCCCGCCGCCTGCCCGGCCCGCAGGTACTCCACCCCGTCGGCCAGCGTGTACGCGAGCTCCAGATCGGCCGTCGCACCCGCCTCCTGGATGTGATAGCCGGAGATGGAGATGGAGTTGTAGCGCGGCATCCTCTGCGAGGTGAACGCGAAGATGTCGGAGATGATGCGCATCGAGGGGCCGGGCGGGTAGATGTAGGTGTTGCGGACCATGAACTCCTTGAGGATGTCGTTCTGGATGGTCCCGGCCAGCTTCTCGGGCGGCACCCCCTGTTCCTCCGCGGCGACGATGTACAGGGCCAGTACGGGAAGCACCGCTCCGTTCATCGTCATCGACACCGACATCCTGTCCAGCGGGATGCCTGCGAAGAGCTGGCGCATGTCGTGGATCGAGTCGATCGCCACGCCCGCCATGCCCACGTCGCCCGTCACCCGGGGGTGATCGCTGTCGTAGCCGCGGTGGGTCGGCAGGTCGAACGCGACCGAGAGACCCTTCTGGCCGGCCGCCAGGTTGCGCCGGTAGAAGGCGTTGGACTCCTCGGCCGTGGAGAATCCGGCGTACTGACGGATCGTCCAGGGCTGGTTGACGTACATCGTCGGGTACGGACCGCGCAGATACGGAGCGATGCCGGGATACGTCCCGAGGAAATCGAGCCCTTCCAGATCCCGCCCGGTGTACAGCGGCTTGACCTCGATGCCCTCCGGGGTCTCCCAGAGCAGCTCCTCCTCGGAGCGGCCGGCCGACTCCTTCACAGCGGCCTGCCACCGGTCCTCAGGGACCTCGGCCGAGGGTCCGCCGCTCAGTGCGACGCCGGAGAAGTCCGGCACGGGGGACGCGGGGGGCACAGGGGCCCCGGAGGTTCCGGGGGTCTCGGGGGTCTGCATCACGCCACTCCCATACGGTCGAGTGCGGAGGAGAGGACGGCGACCACGTCGCAGCCGGCGAACACATGGACATCGGCCCCGGCGTACCCGTCCGGCCGGCCGGCGAGGAAGACCTGCTCGGCGCCCGCGGCCCTGAGGGCCGCGGTGACGGCTTCGGCCTGCTCGGCGTAGAGCGTGTCCGTCGAGCACAGGCAGGCGATCGCCGCCTCGCTGGCCGTGAAGGCCGCGGCAGCGTTCGACGCGTCCACGGAGACGGGCTCGTGGACGGGCTCGATGCCGCCCGACAGGAAGAGATTCGCCGCGAAGGAGGCCCGTGCCGTGTGCACCGAAGCGGGCCCCAGGGCGGCGACGAACACCTTCGGGCGGCTGCCGGTGGCCGCGAGGTGCGCGTCCGACCTGGCACGCAGCGCTTCGAAGGCCTCATCGCGCCGGACCTTCGGCAGCCCACCGCCCGTGGGCGCGGTGGGCACGGGGGCGCGTTCCACCGGCCTTTCGTCGAGGACCGGGAACTCACTCACTCCGGTCACCGGTTCCTTGCGCCGCGCCAGGTCCTTGCTCCGGGCCGCCCAGGTGGCGGCGAGCCGCTCCTGGACCATGCCGGAGCGAAGGGCGGCGGCCTGACCGCCGGCCCGTTCGACCTCCTGGAAGAACGCCCAGGAGGCAGTGGCGAGTTCGTCGGTGAGCCGCTCGACGTACCAGGAGCCGCCCGCCGGGTCCGTCACCCGGGCCAGATGCGACTCCTCCATCAGGATCGTCGAGGTGTTGCGGGCGATCCGCCGGGCGAACGCGTCCGGCAGCCCCAGCGCGTGATCGAACGGCAGTACGGTGACGGACTCGGCTCCGCCGACGCCCGCGCCCAGACAGGCCAGCGTCGTGCGCAGCATGTTCACCCATGGATCACGGCGTGTCATCATCACCGACGAGGTCACGGCGTGCTGCCGCTGCCCCCCGGCCTCCGGGGCCCCGCAGACCTCGGCGACACGGGCCCACAGCCGCCGGGCCGCGCGCAGCTTCGCGATCGTCAGGAACTGGTCGGCCGTCGCCGCGTAACGGAACTCCAGCTGCGCGCACGCCTCTTCGACGGAGAGGCCCGAGGCCGTCAGCGTCCGGAGGTAGGCGACGCCGGTGGCCAGTGAGAGCCCCAGCTCCTCGACGGTGGAACCGCCCGCCTCGTGGTACGGCAAGGCGTCCACGGTCAGGGCGCGCAGTCCGGGGTGTTCGCGGGAGCACAACCGGGCCCAGTGGGCGGCTGCGCTCAGCTCCGGCTCGGCGCCCGTACGCGCCGCCTGCCCGAGGGGATCCACCCCGAGGCTCCCGCGTGCGGCCCCCTTCGCGACCCCCCGGGTCTCGTAGAGCCCGAGCAACTCCCGGACGGCGGGCCCGGGATCGGCGCCCGCGTCGAGCGCGACGGGCGCCAGGTCGAGGTGGACGCCCTCCAGCGCACGGGCGAGGCCGGGGACCGGAACCCCGCCGGGCCCGCCCACGGCCAGCCAGAGCGATGTGACGCCGTTCTCCAGATCGCCGAGCACGGCCTCGTTCAGACGTACGGGATCGGTCAGCTCGTGGCGCTGACGCACGTCCCAGCCGTCCGTGGTGTTCCCCGTGGCCCTGCTGCCCCGGGTGAAGGGGGCGAAGCCGGGCCGGCCGGGGTCCGCCGACGTGTCGAGGGAGGTGTACAGAGGGCGGACTGTGAGCCCGTCCCCGAGTGCGGTGGACAGCGCTTCCTCGGCGGCCGTGCCCGTGACTTCCTTGCCTGACCTGCGCAGTACACCTTCGACGAGGCTCTGCCACTGGTCGTGGGAAGGGTCGGGGAACTCGGCGGCCAGAGGGAGCCCGTCAGCAGGCAGGACCGTCATGCTCAGATGCTAGGTCAGCACTCAGGCGAGCAGCAGGGCCGCAGGCTGTGACCTTGCACTCTCCGAAATGTGCCGGATGTGCCGGGTGGAGCGGCCTTGTTCCGGGAACAGGACCGGAGGCGAAGCCCGACGCCGTGTACGGAGGTTGGCGCCGGGCCGCACCGGTCAGGCGCCGATGTAGGACGCGAGGTGCTCCCCCGTGAGGGTGGAGCGGCCGGCGACGAGGTCGGCCGGTGTGCCCTCGAAGACGATCCGGCCCCCGTCGTGGCCGGCGCCGGGGCCGAGGTCGATGATCCAGTCGGCGTGCGCCATGACCGCCTGATGGTGCTCGACGACGATGACCGACTTGCCGGAGTCGACGAGCCGGTCGAGCAGGCCGAGCAATTGCTGGACATCGGCGAGGTGGAGGCCGGCGGTCGGCTCGTCCAGAACGTAGACGCCGCCCTTCTCGGCCATGTGGGTGGCCAGCTTGAGCCGCTGCCGCTCGCCGCCGGACAGCGTGGTGAGCGGCTGCCCCAGGCTGAGGTATCCGAGTCCCACGTCGGCCAGCCGGCCCAGGATGCGGTGCGCCGCCGGTGTGTCTGCCTCACCCGGGCCGAAGAACTCCTCGGCCCGGGCCACCGACATGCCGAGCACCTCGCTGATGTCACGGCCGCCCAGGTGGTATTCGAGGACCGACGCGTCGAACCGCTTCCCCTCACAGTCCTCGCAGGTCGTCGCGACGCCGGCCATCATCCCCAGGTCGGTGTAGATGACGCCCGCACCGTTGCACGTGGGGCAGGCGCCCTCGGAATTCGCGCTGAACAACGCGGGCTTCACTCCGTTGGCCTTGGCGAACGCCTTGCGGATCGGGTCGAGCAGTCCGGTGTACGTGGCCGGATTGCTGCGCCGCGATCCCTTGATCGGACTCTGGTCGACCGAGACCACGTTCTCGCCGGCGGGAATCGATCCGTGCACGAGCGAACTCTTGCCGGAACCGGCGACGCCGGTGACGACGGTCAGCACCCCGAGCGGGATGTCCACGTCGACATCCCGCAGGTTGTGCGTCGAGGCCCCGCGGATCTCCAGTGTGCCGGTGGGCCGGCGGACCGGGTCCTTGACGGTGGCCCGGTCGTCGAAGTGGCGGCCGGTCACGGTGTCGCTCGCCCGCAGTCCCTCGACGGTGCCTTCGAAACAGACGGCGCCGCCCGCGGTGCCCGCGCCGGGCCCGAGGTCGACGACGTGGTCGGCGATCGCGATCGTCTCCGGCTTGTGCTCCACGACGAGCACCGTGTTGCCCTTGTCCCGGAGCCGCAGCAGCAGGCTGTTCATCCGCTGGATGTCATGGGGGTGCAGGCCGATGGTGGGCTCGTCGAAGACGTAGGTGACGTCGGTGAGCGAGGAACCGAGGTGGCGGATCATCTTCACGCGCTGTGCCTCACCACCCGACAGCGTGCCCGCCGGCCGGTCGAGCGAGAGATAGCCGAGACCGATCTCGGTGAACGAATCGAGGGTCCGCTGCAGCGCGGCGAGCAGTGGAGCCACCGTCGGCTCCTCCAGGCCGCGCACCCATCCGGCCAGGCCGCGTATCTCCATCGCGCAGGCGTCGGCGATGCTGATCCGCCCGATCCTCGAGGACCGGGCGCCCTCACTGAGCCGGGAGCCGTCGCACTCGGGGCAGGTGGTGAAGGTGACCGCACGCTCAACGAACGCCCTGATGTGCGGCTGCATCGCCTCCTTGTCCTTGGCGAGGAACGACTTCTGGATCTTGGGGATCAACCCTTCATAGGTGAGGTTGACGCCGTTGACCTTGACCTTGACCGGCTCCCCGTAGAGGAAGGCCTGCAGCTCCTTCCTGGTGTACTTGCGGATCGGCTTGTCCGGGTCGACGAAACCCGACTGGGCGTAGACCTGCACGGTCCATTGGCTGTCCGACTTCCAGCCGGGAATGGTGAACGCGCCCTCGGCGAGCGACTTGGAGTCGTCGTAGAGCTGGGTGAGGTCGATGTCGGAGACCGAGCCCCGGCCCTCGCAGCGTGTACACATTCCGCCGGTACGGTTGAAGGTCGCCTTCACGGTCCGGGACCTGGCGGCGCCGCGGTCGACGGTGATCCCGCCGCTGGCCCGGACCGAGGCGGTGTTGAAGGAGTACGCGCTGGGCGGGCCGATGTGCGGCTCGCCGAGCCGGCTGAAGAGGATGCGCAGCATCGCGTTGGCGTCGGTGACGGTGCCGACCGTGGAGCGGGGGTCGGCACCCATCCGCTGCTGATCGACGGTGATCGCCGTCGTGAGCCCTTCGAGCACGTCGACCTCGGGACGTGCGAGCGTCGGCATGAAGCCCTGGAGGAAGGCGCTGTAGGTCTCGTTGATCATCCGCTGCGACTCGGCGGCGATCGTGCTGAACACCAGCGAGCTCTTGCCCGAGCCGGAGACGCCGGTGAAGACCGTCAGCCGGCGCTTCGGAATCTCGACGCTGACGTCCTTGAGGTTGTTCACACGCGCCCCGTGCACACGGATCACGTCGTGGCTGTCGGAAACATGCGGCGCGGGTGACTGCGTGTCCGTCCTCGTGGCCATGCTCGTCTTTTCTCCATCTGTTGCGCGGGCCGCCTGCGCGGCCCGCGGTCGGCGTCGCCACCGCTTCGCGGCAACGGTCGTTGTCTATCAGGCCGGGGGAGCCGTCAGAGGCGGAATCATCTTCAGGGCCGGCGGAAACGGAGCATGCTGCCGGAGGAGGGGCGGAAGGCGCAGCCGGCGAGGAAGCGCTGGGAAAGCCCGATGTCCATGCGGATCACGCTACGGGCGGCGGGAATCCCGCGCTTCTTCATTCCTGACCGGTCGCGTGCGGGCCGTGGCGACGCAGGCGGAGACGGTGGCACCCGTCTTGGGGAAGCGGCCCCGGAACGAGCGCGGACCCTCGTCGGCCGGCTCGGTGGAGCGTGAGCCGAACGACCTCAGCGATGTGCGGTCATGCCGGAGGCACGCGTCGGCACCGGCACCGGCACGTCGAGTGGCTGTGCGCAGTCCCGGTCCACCCGGCGATCGCTGTATACGCGATATTTCTCTTCTGTCATATATTTTTGAAGAGCGTAGCGGTTTGCCCGGAGTTACGCTGCTGTCGATCCAGAAGCGCAGGGGAAGGACGCACCGTGGCCGTGGGACCCGTGGAGTACCTCGTCGTCACCTTTCCCGGTGGCCGGTTCTCCGGCGCGATCGCTCCGGTACTGGCCGAGGCCGTCGCGTCCGAGGCGGTACGCATCCTCGATCTGGCCTTTGCCCGCAGAGCTTCGGGCGGCGTCCTGGAGCGTGTCGGGCTGCGGGAGATGGACCCCCGGGGGCTGGTGCCGTTCGAGCCACCGGACGCCCCGTCGGCCGGACTGCCGCAGCTCACGGATCTCGAGGCGCTCGAACATCTGCCGGAGGAGAGCTCTGCCGCGCTGATCGTGTGGGAAGACCTCTGGTCGGTACCTCTCACCCGGGCGGCCCAGGAGGCGGGGGGCCGGCTCCTGGCGCACGAGCGGGTTCCGGCGGACGGCGGGGACGACGTCATCACGCTGCTCGAGAGACTCGCCGACCTGCGGCAGCGGGGCGTTCTCACCGACGCGGAATTCGTGGAGCAGAAGACGAGGATCCTCGCCGGCTGATCTCCCGCCGCCCGGCGCTCGCGCACCTCGCGTTCCCTTTGTCGATATGCGCACGCCGTGCGACGTTGATTGTGACCTGCAGTCTGTCGGGAAAGAGGCAGTTCATCGTGCAGACCGCCCGGGCCGTCCCCGCCTCCACCGTCGTCAACCTGCGTGATCTGGGAGGTATCGCCCTGGGACGCCACCGCCGCCTGCGGCAGGGGATCCTCCTGCGCTCGGGCCAGCTGAGCGCATTCCAGGAGCATGACGTGGCGGTGGCCGCGCTCGGCATCCGTACCGTCGTCGATCTGCGTACCGCCGACGAGCGCCGCTGGGCGCCCGACCGGCTTCCGGCGGGTGCGCGGCTCTTCGTCGCCGATGTCCTCGGCGACAGCCCGGGCCTGGCGCCGGCCCGGCTCAGGGCGTTGCTCGGCGACCCGGACGGAGCAGCCGTTCTGCTCGGCGGGGGGAGGGCCGAGGCGCTCTTCGCGCAGACCTACCGGAAGATGGTCCTCTCGCCGGGGGCGGGGGCCGCCTACCGCGCCTTCCTGGACACCGTCGCGGACCCGCGGGCGAGACCGCTGCTCTTCCACTGTGCGACCGGCAAGGGCCGGACGGGCTGGGCCACCGCTCTTCTGCTGATGATGGCGGGAGCGTCCCGCGATGTCGTACGCGCGGAGTTCCTCGCGGTGAACCGAGCGGTGCGCGCCGCCTTCGGGCCCGCGGTGCGGCGCTTTCTCGACGAGGGCGGGGACCCGGACATCGCGTCAGCGGTCATCGAGGTCCGGCCCCGTTATCTGGAGGCGGCTCTGGACGCGATGGACGAGCGCTGGGGCGGACTCGACGGCTATCTGAACAAGGCGCTGCGCCTGCCCCCGGCAGTGGCCGAGCGGCTGCGCGAGGATCTGGCCGTCCCGGCCTGACCTACGGCAGAGGTACGCCGGCCCGGTGCCGCGTCGGGGGACGTGGCACCGGGCCGGCGTACGGCGGCTGAGCCGCTCAGGTCTTCAGGAGCTGTTCGCTGATGTCGCGGTAGCGCTGAAGCGCTATGCGCAGTTCCTCGGTCTGGGCTTCGGTGTCCTGTTCCTGCCAGCTCGCGCGCAGGAGGCGCCCGCGTTCCGCCAGGGCCTCGGTCAGGACCGAGACGATCTGTCCGAACGTGCTGTCCGCCTCCTCGACCGCCCGGCGAGGGCTCTCGACGAAGTCGGTGACCGCCTGCTGCATGCGGAGCGACAACTTCTCCTGGTCCGTCCGGGAGATCAGGGAGCGGTCGGTGCCCGGGGCCTCGTGGCGGCCGGTCCGTTCGGCCGGCGGCGCGGCAGGAGCCGTCCGCGGGGCGGGCGGAACGCTGAGATCACCGGGGCCTGTGCTCTTCGGCCCGAGGCCCTTGCTGTCTGCGGAGGCCGGTCCGGCTGCGGCTCCCGGGGTCCTGCCCGGCGCTGCTCCGGGCGCCGCTTCAGCTGCGCTGCCCGGGGTCGCGGTGTGGCGGTGCTCCGTCCCGAAGGCGGGCTCTGTCATGCGCTCGGTGTGGTTGGTCATGCTGCTGCACTGCCCTTCGTCTCGTGGCGGTGGTCCGTCCGGGCCGGCTCGTCCGGTGCGTCCGAGAGGAGCACGTCGAAGAGCGCCCGGGACTCGACCAGGGCCTTCCGCATCTCTTCGGTGCCGCCCTGGCCCCTCACGGCTGTGTGCACCCTGCGGTAGCCGTCGACCTGCTCGGCGTGATGGACGGAGAGAGCGTCGGTCTGCTCCTGGAAGCTGCTGCCGTCCGGGAAGCCCCGGTCGCGCGCCAGCTGTGCCAGCAGCGCGTCGGCCGCGACGACCGCTTCCCTGGGGGAGTCGATGAACTGTTCCTGCACCTCGGCCCAGCGGCGTGCGTACGCCTCGCGGGCCTCCGGCCGCAGGGGCCGCTCCGACAGGGAGCCGTGCAGCTTCACACGTTCGGAGAGCTCTTGCTCGGCTGCTTTGGTGTCGCCGTCATGACGGGCGACCGTCCGATCGTACTCGGGCCCGAAGCGGCGCTGCAGCCCACGCGCCCCGGTTCCACGGCCGCGGACGAGGAAGAAGGCGAGCGCCGCCACGAGGACGACGGCAACGATGATCACCACAGTCGTCATGGCCGACGCTCCCGTCGGCTTGCGGTCGGTGCGTCGTGCTGTTCCACTCTCGTCATCCCCTTCCGTTTCGAGCCCGGTCCGGGTGTACGGGCCGGGCGGTGCGCACCAGCCGTGTACCCGCTGCGCTCCGTTCAAGCCCGGGAATGTTCCTCGGCATCGTGTGAGGCGGCGGCCCGGACGTGCCCGGCCGGACACGGTGCCGTCCGGCACGAGTGGCGGGAGCGGCACGCGGTGACCGGGCGCGGACCCGCGGGAGCCGGCTTCGGGACACGGCCGGACCGGCAGATTCCTGAGGCGGAGGAGTGAGGCGCCTTCGCCGGCCTGCCGGGTGTCGGCCTGCCGGGTGTCGGCCTGCCGGGTGCCGGCAAGCCGGTTCCCGGTCCCGACAGACCCCATGACGCGATGTGGTGGATCAAGGCGGAGACGGAGTGCGAGGGGCTGTCGGCCCTCCCGCCTTCGCCGGCGCTGCGGAAGGCGGCCGAGGACACCCGGCGCGAGGCATCCCGGGCACGGTCGGAGGCGG
>NZ_DATMVN010000453.1:0-12268 GCF_035563135.1 Streptomyces sp. | reverse complement strand
ACCAGAGGGCCACGGTTGCTGAAGTAGGAGATTTCGTCCTGCTTGGTGGTGCTGCTCACCGCGATCGCCGACGAGACGCAGGCGGGCGCGGTGACCCCCGTGGCGGAGCCGCCGTTACCGGCCGAGACGACCGTGGCGACGCCGGCGGCATAGAGCGCGTCGATGGCCGGCTTGCGGATGTCGGTCTGGCATGCGGCCGTGTACTGGGTGCTTCCCCCGAGGCTCATGTTGGCTGCCACCACCGGCATCCCGGACTGTTTCATGTCCAGAACCATCTCCAGGGCGGAGAGCTGGGCGCTGGGGAAGCTCAGGACGCAGGGCGCGGCATCGAGACCGCAGTAGGCCTCCGAGTCGATCCGGCTGAACACCTGGAGGGCGAAGATGCTCGCACCAGGAGCGACACCGGCCGCCGGGGCGTCGGTGACGCTCTGTCCGTTGCCGGCCGCGATACCGGCGACGTGGGTGCCGTGATCACAGTCGAGGGAGGCACAGGGGCCGGCCTCCGAGTCGGCCGAGCCGGTGCCTTCCTGCTGGTCGGTGCCGTCGGGGCACAGACTGGTGGCGCCGTAGCCGGCGTCGATGGGGGAGAAGCAGGCTTCGGAGGTCACCCGGCCCGTGAGGAAGGGGTGGTGGGTGGCGACTCCGGTGTCCAGGACGGCCACCACGCTGCCCGCGCCGGTCAGGCCGGCCGCCCGGGTCTTGTCACCGCCGATGAGCGGAACGCTCTCGGCCAGCGTCGCGCGCTCCGGCCGGTCCTCGGCCACGCTCACCACACCTGGCTGGGCGGCCAACTGCTCAAGGTCCGCCTCGTCGACCCGCAGGGTGACCACCGGCAGCCTGTGCAGCTCGTGCACCACTTCGCCGGCCTGGGCCGCGTCCGGAAGATCGGCCCTGGTCCGGGTGGTGACGTTCACCCGGACCTTGTGGCCATCGGCGACCCGCTCGCGCAGCGCTTTGTCCACCTTCGCGGTCGGCGACGGGGCCGGGCCGCTGGAGTCCAACGGCTCGGCATGAGCCGGTGCCATGCCGATCGCCACGACCGTCACGGCCATGGCAACCGTGGACCATATGGTTCTTCTCATCTCGCTCCATCTACAGCGCGGCCCGTCAGGGGCCGCGGGAAAACACAGCAATGGCGAAATCCCCGCCACGCCGGAAGCGGGTAGAGGCGCACGCGTCGCGGCATGAACAGGAAGCGCCAGGCGTGAGAGCCGTAGAGGTGCGCGGACGGTACGGAACACAGGGCCGCGTAAGAAGCCCGTCTCGCCCTCCCCCAAGGCTTGGATCTTCACCGGACGCACACAGAGGAAAGCAGCCTTGAGTGCACGCCGTCAATGAGCCGTGATCCTATGATCCGGAATATCCAGAAATCGCCACTCACTTCGCCGACTTCAACCAGTTCATTCCATTTGAGCGATCGACCGCCCGCGTTGCCGACGCGTTCCGCGCGGTCCGAAACCGTCATGAACCCTCCCTCAAGGGGCGCAAAAAGAGGGGTGCGATCCCGTCCCGTCGGATCGCGCCATGTCACCACCTGTGAAAGTTGGCCGAAATGTGGTCGGCTTGAAATGCAGTACCGCAAGTGATCGTTCGGCCGCTAGCTTCTCAGGGAATCCAAAAGGATCTTCACACAATACGGACAACTGGGGGCAGAGAGTGGCTAGGAACAACCGGAGACTCGCGGGCAGAGGAATTGCGGCATTCGCCCTGGCGGCTTCGATCTCGTTCGTCGGCGGCGGAGCGTACGCCGATGGGGGAGGCCTGGACGGACCGCAGGTCTGTCCGCCCGCCACCGGAGATCTGACCGTCAACACCCTGCCGGCGGGCACATCGGTGATCAGCTGCCCCGTGGTCGGCCGTGTGGTCACCTTCGGCGGCACCGGCGTGACGGTGCCCGAACCCAACACCGCGGTAGGCGTGGACACGTTGACCGCCGACGGCGAGGAGATGGGCTTCAGCCTGGAGGTGTCGGCCGACGGCGTCATCTCCTACAACCTGAGCGACTCGAGTCCGGACGTGCCCACCGGCGGCATCGACGCCACCGACAGCCTCGGAAACCCCAGCACGACCACGGACGACGTGACCGACGAGCCGGACACCGTCGACCCGGACGCGCTCGACTCCTCCTCCGGGGTCGAGCCCGAGCTCCCGGACCTGGACTCCACCAGCGCCACGGGCGCGTGCAGCGACGGCTCCTACTCCACGAACGACCTCAAGGAGTACGGCACCTACAACTGGTACATCGGTGACGGAGGCATGCCGGGCGGACTCTCCCGCAGCAGCGCCCAGGCCGCCTTCGCCGACGCCATCAACAACATCACCGGCAGCTACAACAACTGCGGCTACGGTGACTCGGTTTCCGCGAGTTCGCACTACTCGGGCACCACCACCTACGAGGCTGACATCAACAGCAGTTCCTCGTGCACTTCTCGGGACGGAAAGAGCACCTGGGACGCCGGCAACCTCAAGAACGGCGTCGTCGCCACGACCTGCTGGTGGTCCTGGCCCACCCCGGGAGTCAAGAACGACCTTCGTGAAGCCGACGTCCGGTTCAACACCAACGACTACAACTTCACGAACTCGCCGACCAGCAGCTGCTCGAACCTGTACGACATCCGCTCCGTCGGAACGCACGAGGCCGGGCACGTCTTCGGGATGGGCCACGTCTCCTCGGCACACTCGAACCTCACGATGACCACCAACTCCATCCGCTGCTCGACGATAGCGAGGACTCTGGGCAAGGGAGACATCCTCGGCCTCCGCAGCATCTACTGAGCGGGACCCGTCCGTCGATGAGGACGGAACGAACTCCGCTCGCTGTACCCCGGGAGCCGCGCCCACGGCGGACATGGTGATGCCGGTGACCGCGTGTTCCTCGGGCGGCAGCAGCGACGGAGGCTCGGCGTCATGCGCCTGCCGCGCCGCTTGCGCGGGGCGCGGGTGTACCGGGACGTCTCGAAGACGGACGGGGCCGGGCGGAAGCCCGGCTCCGTGGCAGCCGCCCTTGCGACGGGAGCGGCGGTAGTGACGAGGCGGAACGGGAAGCCGTGAGGGTCCACGCGGTCAGCGGTGTCTCTCCCGAGATCGCTGTCGCGGCCGGAGCCGGTTCCGGCGGCAGAAGGCCTGTCGCCGCATACTCCGGCACGGGGGGTTCCCTCCGGGACGAAGAAGCCGACCGACGGCAACCGAGTTTCCACTTCCTTGCGGCAGGGCCTCCTGACAGGCCGGGGCCACCACCCCGGCCGAGCGTCACCAGGAAGCCCTGCCTTCACCTTCGTCCGGCCACCGGCCGGACCGGCGCTCTGCCGTCCGGCTGGACCGAAACCCTCCGGCCAGGGGTGGTTCCGAGCGACCGCAGGGCGTGCCGACGCACCGGCCCTGTCCCGGGGCCCCGCTCGTGCTGACCCCGACCGCAGAACAGGCCGCCGACAGCCCGCAGTTCATCCCGCTCCTCGACGAACTGCGGGCCCGCAGGCTCGGTCCGGTACGGACCGGCCCTGGGGCCGTCCGCCTCCACGGTGCACCGGATCCTGACCCGGCACGGCCTGAACCGTCCGGTCTGGCCGGGCCGGACGACCGGTGAGGCGGTACGCATGCGGCCGTCCCGGCGAGCTGGTGCACGGCGACCTCAGGAAGTCCGGCAACGTCCCTGACGGCGAGGGCCGGCGGGCGGCCGGCGGAACAGCCGGCAACCAGAACCGGCAGGCCCCCGCCGACCTGCGCAAGAGCTGCCGACCGGTGATCGGCTGCAACCGCGCCCACTCCGCCGTCGACGACCATTCCCGCCTCGCCTGCGGCGTTGGCGTGCGACCGGGGTTCTTCGGCCTCGGCATGCTGGACGCCGACGACTCCGGTACGTTCACCTCGGTGCACAGGGACAGGAGGAAGGCCCGCCCCCTCGACTCCGATGCGTCCTGCCGAACCTGGGCATGGCCACGGCTCACTCCCGAGCGTGCCTGGCCGTCGTCCGTAGCGGCTCCTCCGGTCCTGACGCCGCGTCGCGTGCGGCCCAACGCAAGACGCTTGGCCGGGAAATCCCGGCCAAGCGTCTTGCGTCCCTGCATGCGGCCCGATCGGCCGGTCCGCGCGTCACGACGGTCCTGGAACGGCGCGGTTCACCGCGCCCGTCCGCTAACGGGTGCCGGCGGCCGTCTTCTTACGACGGAGGAAGAAGACCGCTGCGCCGCCGAGGACGACGAGCACGGCGGCGACTCCGGCGATGACCGGGGTGGCGCTGGAGCCACCGGTCGCGGCGAGGTCGCCCTCACCGCCACCGGTCACGTCGGCGGCCGCAGTCGCTGCGGGGCTGGGCGAGGCGCCGTCCTGCGTCTCGACGCCCTCGTCGTCACCCGGGGCCGGGGCCGGGGTGGTGACGCAGTCGAGCACGCCCTTGAAGTTCTGCGTGAACTCCGTGTCGACACCGGAGAGCGTGATGTCGTACGCCGCGTCCTCGGCGACGGGGAGCGACACGGTCTTCGTGCCGCCCGCCTCGACGGTGTGGTCGGTGCCGGCCGCGAACGTGAACCGGAACGGCTGGTCGCCGTTGTTGGTCACGGTGAAGTCCACGCTGCCCTTGGCGCAGTTCTTCTGCGCGGTCACCGCGGGGGCCGGGCCCTTGGCCGCCCAGGAGGCGGTGGCCTGTGCGGAGAAGGCGGACTCGGTGGAGCCGGCGAGGATCTGCGTCTGGCTCTTGGTCACGCCGGCGAAGACCCGGCCGACCGGCACCGTGGTGGTGGCCTGCACGGAGAACGAGGCGGAACCGTCCGCGGAGTCCTTCGGCACGTCGAAGTACAGCTCGGTGCCGTTGGCCGCCCGGGTGACGGCGTTGCCGTCCTTGTCGGTGATCCTGACCCCGTCGGCGGCAGCCCCTGCGGGCGGAGTCACGGAGGCCTCGGTGGCGTCGGTGTGCACGGTGACGGGGCCGAGCAGTCCACCGGCCTGACCGGAGACCGTCGCCGGGGTCAGCGTCAGCGACGCCGGGGGCTCACTGCTGCTCCGGGCCGCACCCTGCAGGTAGTCGGCGAGCTTCTCGGCGTCTTCGTTCGCGGCGGTGACATCGGCGCCGTCCGAGTAACGCCAGATGGCGACCTGGGTCCCGGCTGCGGCGGTGCGCTCGGTGAGCGGGCCGGTGCCGGCCTTCTTCGCGAGCGACGTGAGGTCGTCGATCTGCGGATAGGAGTGCTCGAGGATCCAACGGATCTTGCCCGCGTCGTCGTTCTTGCCGAGCGACGACTGTGCCCAGGGGGTCTCCAGGTACTTCGCCTTGTCCTGGGTGGGGTTGTGGATGTCGATGCAGTAGGTCTCGAGCGTGCCACCGCCGTCGACGGTCATCTCGAAGAGACCTGCGGACACCCGCTTCGTACGGGCCTCCCCGCCGTTCTCCCCGGGCGTCGTGATCACGGCCGTGTCGTACGTCTTCAGCCCGTCCAGGACTGCGGACGTGCCGCTGCCCTGGTGTGCGGGCGCCTCGTCGGCGGCGGCCGTACCCACACCGGCGAGGGCTCCCGCCGCGACGAGTCCGGTGACCAGCGCGGTGGAGGCCACGCGGACCAGGCCGTCGGCACGTCCGCGGAACGGCATACGCGACACCGGGCCCGCACCGGGAGCAGGACCGGACGGTATGCCGGAATCTTGGAGAGCGGAAAGCTCAGAAAACACAGAAGTCACAGAATTCCCCTCCGAGGCGGGGCCCTCGCGCAGGATGCGCGTATCGGGATCTTCCCGCCCAAAACTCAAGTGCTCATGAGTACTGGAGCATCCTATGGATGAAAGGCACGATTAATTCCCACGTGCGGACCGTACAACCCTTCCGACTCGCAATCGTTACCTCTGTCGCCGGGGCATGGACGTCAGCCATGAACACGTCGTCACCCGGTGCCGCCTGGACGTGCTTTGCTGCGTCCAGGCGTCGAGGGCGGGTGAACACCCCGCCGGAGAGCTCGCCGCAGCGAGAAGGGCATCCGCCAGGGGGGGTGTACCGGGAACGTTCACCCCTCGCTGTCCCGCCGGGCTCCCGGACGCAGGCGGCATCCGCCCCCTCCGGTACGTCCGGCGCATCCCGCTGCGGGAGGTGATGACGGGCTGAACGCGCGTGGCCGGACACCTGTCTGTCAGAGCGGCGGCTTCACGGCGTGATCCGGTCGCGGGGCGTATCGGCATCGGCGGGCGGCTGTCCGGGAGGGGCGGTCTTCCGCGTCAGAAGCCTGCCCTGGGTGGCGGCGAGGGCCGCTCCGGCGAGCAGGACCACCGCGCCCGCCCCCTGCACCACGCGGCAGGCGGCGAGTTCGACGCCGGGCGGGAGGGGACGGGGACAGGGCGGGCCGGTCACGGTCAGTTCGACCGGACCTACGAGAGCGTTGCCACCACCTTCACGGACGGGCGGACTGCCACCTGCGCCGCCTGCGAGGTCCCGCATGACGAAGCGTCCTGGAACCGGCTGGTCACGGGCCGCGCCGCCGGCGTCTCCTTCGTACCGGACGAACTGCCGTTCCTCTTCCTCGGCAGGGAGGCCCGGTACAGCCCGGGGAGCGGTGACGGGGCCGTCGCCACCCGGGAACGAGACCGGTAACGCCTGACCGGGTGAAAGCGGTGGCTTGTGGGGGAAGGAGCCGGACACACCTCCTTCACCGATGTCGGACTGCCGGCCGAGCAGCTGGGCATCGGCATCGGCATCGGCGGCGAATCGCCGGCTGCCCGCGCCTCGGAGACCGTCCGCGGATGCACCCGCGCGTTCCTGCACCTGCGCCTGAGTCCTGTCCGGTGGTCCATGTGCCGAGCGAGAGCCGGAGCGTCATGTCAGTGGCAGGGCCGAGGGGACGTACGGATGCGCCCTGTCGGTGATGTGGCGGACGTGTGGTGTTTGAAAAGGCCCGGACGGTAAAGACGGTGCTTTGACACAGGCTTTATACGACGAGGTAGGAGACGCATCATGGGCATCATCGCCTGGATCATCATCGGGTTGCTCGCCGGCGTCATCGCCAAGGCACTCCTCCCGGGCAAGGACCCCGGCGGCATCATCATCACGATGCTCATCGGCATCGCGGGAGGCCTTCTCGGCGGCTGGCTCGGCAAGGTCATCTTCGAAGTCGACTCCATAGACGGCTTCTTCGACCTGTCCACCTGGATCGCCGCCGTCGTCGGCTCCCTCATCCTCCTGGTCCTGTACCGGGTCATCACCGGCAGTCGGCACTCCCGTCGCGCCTGACACCCGGACCGCACTCGCCGAAACGGCTCCCCCTCTGCTGGAGGGGGAGCCGTTCTGCCGTCACCGTGGAACACGCCGGCAAGCCGGGATCCTGCTTCGTCATGTGGCCCAGGAGGGGACGACCGCGCTCCTCATGTCCGGCGCGCGGCAGAGCCGGCCCCGAAGGAGGCCCGCCTCGCATGCGCCGAGCACTCGACGACCGCCCCGGCGGGACGGCCGTTCGATCACCACGTCACCAGGGCCGTACGGCGATTGATCGGCCGGCTCCGGAAGCCCTCCGAGGGCTGGTCATGCGGTCGGCCCGAGGGCGGACACGTGAACGCCCGGCCGTCGGACATCAGCCGAGGGCCGGGTGCCGAACTGCACGGATCAGTGGTTGATGTCCACGACGATCCGGTTGGGGGCGGTCAGTTTGAAGACCTTGTAGGAGGAATGCGGTCCCAGCGCGAGGCCGAAGGTGTTGCTGTCCTCGAAGCTGTACACGAGTGCCTGCCCCTTGAGGCTCGGGTAGCTGAAGGACTCGGATCTCGGACTCGTGTAAGTGGGCTGGTAGTTCCCGTCGAACGTCTCGGCAGGCATCAGGGTGACCTTCAGGTAGGAGTCGCCCTTGATCGGCACCTGGGTCTGCGAGCCCTCCTCGCCCCAGTAGAGCGGTGCGGTCTGCTCACTGACGTCCCACCCGGGGACGGTCCCTTCCCCGAGGTCGATGACGAGACGGTCGTAGGTGGCGTGCGTGGCTGTTCGCACGCCGAGGACGCAGATGTCGGCGCAGGTGGGGCTCGCGGCCGCTGCGACGGCCGACGTGCTGCTGAACAGGGTGGCGGCGAGAGCTGCCATTCCTGCGGCGGTGGCGATACCGGCCTTACGCATCAAAGCTCCTTCTGCACGGGCTTTCGGCCCTGATCGGATCGCCGCAAGTATCGAGAGCAAGCCCGCCTCCACGGCATGCTTCCCCGGCATGGTGAACCGCTCCGGGATCGGTGGAGACTCTACGCGCCGGATCCGGCCGCCGGGAGGGGCCGATGTCGAACCGGCCGGTTCCTCCCGCAGTGACGAAACCGGTGTCGGCCAGGCCGTGCAGGACCTGCGCGGCCTGGCCGGTCCGGTTCTGCGGAAGCCGATCCGGGGCTCCGTGAGAGCGCTGTCCGGAGCGTCCCTGACGGCGCTTGCGTGGCTTCATGATCTGTGCCGGACCGGCCACGACAGCCTGATCCAGATCAGCCAGGCCGTCACCGCCCTTCAGGGGAGGGTTCCGCGCCGGGCCGGTCCGCGGCGGACACGGTCGAAGGCTCGGTGCTGCCGGACCCCAAGGCCCCGCAGGCCGTCTCCTGGGAGGACCTGGCCGAGGAGTTCTCCTTCACCGGCGCGGAGCCAAGGATCGGATCCAGAAGGGAGCACAGGCATCGGTCCTGGCTTCCCGTGTTCACCGGGCTCTTCGGCTTCAGCTCCCGTACCTGCTTCCGCAGCCGTTTCGACTCCTCACGCTCCGGCGGGCATCACCGGGCTGCCGCCGACGACAGCAACGGCCGGCCCCGGGTGTCCCGGGGACCGTGTTCCACGGCTCGGACAAGGCAGTGGAGAGAGCGCTGGGATGGATGCTGACGTCAGGGTCCGGCCGCCTCGTCGCAGGACACCCGGGCGGCCTCACGGACGCGGGCATCCCGGCGGACGGTGCTTGTCGCTGTGGCCCCCCTGTGCTCCCTGCGCTCCCTGTGCTCCCTCACGGCTTCTTCAGGTCCGCGTCGCGCGTCGGAACTCGGTCGGTGTCATCCCCGTGTGCTGCCGGAAGAAGGCACTGAACACGGTCGGGTAGGTGAAGCCGACGCGTTCGCTGATGGCGGCCGGCGGCAACAGGGTGTGGATGAGCAGGCGTTTGGCCTCCAGCAGCACCCTGTCGTCGATGTAGCGCTTGGCACCGACGCCGAGGGCCGCCCGGGTCGCGCGGGTCAGGGTGCGGGGGCTGTAGCCGAGTTCGGCGGCGTAGTCCTCGACCCGGTGGGTCCGCCCGAAGCCCTCCTCGACGGCCCGGCGGAACAGGTGGAACGGCTCACTGCGGCCGGAGCGCGTCTGCCGCCGCGGGTCGGCGAGGTGGACGAGCCGGATGAGGATCACCGAGAGCAGGCCGCGCAGCGTCTCGATGTAC
The DNA here is from genome assembly GCF_035563135.1 of Streptomyces sp. Lineage (GTDB taxonomy): Bacteria > Actinomycetota > Actinomycetes > Streptomycetales > Streptomycetaceae > Streptomyces. The sequence continues at coordinate 2,921 of NZ_DATMVN010000453.1, read as the reverse complement.
GCCTCGAGCGACAGATCGGTGAGACAGGCGTGCTCCTCCACCAGCGCGTCCAGCAACCGCAGCAGGGCCGTCTGCCGCGGCGCGTCCGGAGTGACGAGACGGTAGGGGACGTGCTCGGCGTCCCGGATCAGTGCGTCCGTCGTGGCATTGGGAAAGCCCGTCGGGAAGACCAGCACCGTGGCGTCGCACTCCCCGGCTCCGTCAGGCAACTGCAGCACCTGTCCCGGCCACACCCACAGCCAGTCGCCCGGGTGCAGAAGGTATGAGGTGAAGTCCACCGAACAGGCCAGCCGGCCGCCCCGCATCGCGAGGACCACGTGAAAGGCCGGACGCCCGGGAGCGTCGAGGGGCCGTCCCCGCTCGGCGGCACGGGCGGTGAATTCGGGCAGGCCGAGCACCTCGAGACCGGGCGGCCTCCCGGGTGCCGGGCGGTAGGCCACGGTGGGGATGGAGGCCGCCGACCGCTCGGCCGCGATGCCGGCGGCCCCGGACCCGGCCGCAATCTGTCCGTTTTCCTTCATCGGGTGCCCGAGTGTACGCCGTGACCCCCTCGGCACCGCACCTAACGTGGAGAAGGAAGCCGCGAGTCGCCGGGACGCACGCCGGCTCCCGGTGCACCCCCACGAGGCCGATCGCGCCGCGCCGCGGTCCGCCGCCATGAACGACCACAGCCAGTAGCTGAAGCCCGTTCGGGCGCTGTGCTGCCCGCCGCCAGGAAGGACCACCATGACCATCGAATTCGCCACCCGCTACCGCGAGCGCTCGCACATCCCCCCGGAGCCGGGAAAGCCGTACTTCATCGAGAAGGGGATGGGGGACCGTGCCCACCTCTTCACGGACATGTTCACCATCTACGCCGGCGGCGAGCAGACGGAGAACACGTTCAACTTCTTCACCTGCGACGGGCCCAAGGGCGACATCATCCCCGCCCACTCCCACCCGGACACCTACGAGGTCTTCTACATCGTCGACGGTGCCGTGCGCCTGTTCGTGGAGGACCTGGAGGGCGAGCAGTACGAGAAGCTGCTGACGGTGGGCGACTTCGGTTTCGTCCCGAAGAACTGCCCGCACGCCTACCGCATCGAGCGCCACCACAGCCGGATCGTCGGCGTGGCGGCCGGCCCGGGCGGCACCTTCGAGCGGTTCTTCGAGAACCTCGGCACCCCCACCGACGAACTCGCCATGCCGCAGCAGCCGTACATCCCCGCACGGGAGAAGTTCGCGACCGTGCCGCAGAAGTACGACGTGAACTTCCTGCCCGACCACACGTGGCGCACAGGAAGCTGAGCACCGCCCGTGCCGTACCTCAAGGTATTGCTCGCGGGGGTGCTGGTGGGCGTGCTGTACGCGGTGATGCGGGTGAGGTCGCCCGCACCGCCCCCGGTCGCCCTGGTCGGGCTGCTGGGCATGCTGCTGGGCCAGGCCGCGCTGGGCGCGCTGTGAGCGCCGTCGGCGCCGGCCGCGCCTTCCTCCGCCCGGCCGTGTTCTCCCTCGCCGCCGGTCTGTTCATGGGGGCGGTGTACTGGGCGCTCGACCTGGCCTCGCCCGCCCCGCCGCTCCTCGGCCTGACCGGGCTGGCCGGCATCGTGATCGGCGAACGCGCCGCCACCGCCGTACGCGACCGCCTGGTCCGACGCCCCACCGATCAGCCACCCCCGGAAACAGCCCCGGAAACCCCCCTGGAAGCACTCCCGGAACCGCCCCCGGAAACATCCCCGGAAGAAGGATTCCCCCGTGTCCCCTGAAGCCCCCGGTTACCTCGACGTCCACGCCCACTTCGTCACCGACTCCTACGTCCGCCAGGCGCGCGCCGCCGGGCACGAACTGCCCGACGGAGTCCCCGCCTGGCCCTCCTGGTCGGCCGAGGCCCATCTGGAACTGATGGACCGCTGCGGCATCGAGACGTCGATGCTGTCGATCTCCTCCCCGGGCATCCACTTCGGCGACGGCACCGCCGCCCGCCGCCTGGCCCGCGAGGTCAACGAGGACGGCGCGGAGACCGTGCGCGCACACCCGGGCCGTTTCGGTCTCTTCGCCTCGCTGCCCCTCCCGGACGTCGACGGCGCCCTCGCGGAGATCGCCCACGCCTACGACACCCTGGACGCCGACGGCGTGGTGCTGGAGACCAACACCCACGGCACCTACCTCGGCAATCCCGGTCTGGAGCCCGTCTGGGCCGAGCTGGACCGGCGCGGCGCCGTCGTCTTCCTGCACCCCACCTCGCCCGTGTGCTGGGAGCAGTCCGCCCTCGGGCGCCCCCGCCCGATGGTCGAGTTCATCTTCGACACCGCCCGCACCGTCACCGATCTGCTGATGTCGGGCACCCTGGACCGCCACCGGAACCTGAGGGTGATCGTGCCGCACTGCGGCGGCGCCCTGCCCGTCCTCGCCGACCGCATCGACGGCTTCATGAAGATGTTCATGCCCGCCGGCACCGAGGCGCCCGACGCCGTCGAACAGCTCGGCCGCCTCTACTACGACCTCGCCGGCCCCGCCCTGCCCCGCCAGCTCCCCGCCCTGCTGAACCTGGTCGGCACCGACCGCCTCCTCTACGGCAGCGACCACTGCTGGACGCCCGCCGCGGGCGTCGAGGCGCACGTCGCGGGCCTGGACGCCGCTCCCGCCCCGGAGGGCTCCGCGAACTGGCGGGCACTCACCACCGCCAACGCCCACCGCCTCCTGCCCCGCACCGCCCGCTGACGTAAGAAGCCCTCGCCGTGACCTTCCCCTTCCCTCTCCTGGCCCCGCCCGACCCGGCCACGCTGCCCCTGCCGCACCCGGCCCGCCCCGCCGACGGCGTGGCGCTCCTGCGCGGCGCCGTCCACGCCGTCCCCGACGGCAGCCGCCCGCTGTCCGTGGACCTGTGGCTGCCCGAGGACGCCACCGGACCCGTGCCCGTCATCGTCTTCGTCCACGGCGGC
>NZ_DATMVN010000452.1:0-34627 GCF_035563135.1 Streptomyces sp. | reverse complement strand
GTTCGACTTGCAGTGCGGGACGTTGTGGTCGACCAGGAGGCGGTGCTCCTGGTGCTGTCCCTTGTCAGTGAAGTACAGACCGAAGAGCTCGGCCTCGCCGCCCGGGGCGGCGTAGGAGACCCGCGGGTGGAGACGGACGAGGTCCCCGCCGAACGTCACGATGATCGACTTGAAGGAGGCGTCGCGGCCGACCAGCGCGTTGTGCTGGCCGACGTGGACGGCCGTGTCGTCCCAGTCCTGGACGGACACGACGGTCAGCTTCGCGCCGTCGCCCAGGACGTAGTCGACGTTGGCCGCGAGCACGGCGTCACCGGTGTGGTCGATGACGACGACGGCCTCGGCGAAGGCACCCAGCTCGATGACCTGGTGGCCGTAGGCCACCCCGCCCTCGCCGTGCACGGTGATCCGGACCGGCTCGCTGAGCACGGCGTCCTTGGCGACCGTGACGACCGAGGCGTGCTGGAAGGACGAGTACGCCTGGGCGGCGACCCGGTCCACCGGGGTGCCCGCCCTGCCGAGCCGCGCGTCGTCGCGGCCGACGGTCTCGACCGTGACGCCGGAGGGCGCCTCGACGACGACCTTGACCCCGTCACCGGTGGCGACGGCGGTGCCGTCGTGCAGGCCTCGCAGCCGCTCCAGCGGCGTGAACCGCCACTCCTCCTCGCGGCCGTGCGGGACCGGGAAGTCCGCGACGTCGAAGGACGGGGGCGCGCTCATGCGCGTGGCGACGGTGGACTCGGCCGCCACCGCGATGGAACCGGCGGTGGTGGAACCCACCGGGGAATTCTGAGCCTCAGCCATGGCTGTCGTAGTGCTCGCTTTCTCAGTCAAGAACTCTTCGGGACGCGGTCGGCGGGTGTGCTAGCCGACCGAGCCCTCCATCTGCAGCTCGATCAGCCGGTTGAGCTCCAGGGCGTACTCCATGGGCAGCTCCTTGGCGATCGGCTCGACGAAGCCGCGCACGATCATCGCCATGGCCTCGAACTCGGTCATGCCGCGGCTCATGAGGTAGAAGAGCTGGTCCTCGGAGACCTTGGAGACGGTCGCCTCGTGCCCCATCGACACGTCGTCCTCGCGGACGTCGACGTAGGGGTAGGTGTCGGAGCGGGAGATGGTGTCCACGAGCAGCGCGTCGCACAGCACGTTGGACTTGGCGCCCGGCGCGCCCTCACCGATCTCGATGAGACCGCGGTAGGAGGTGCGGCCCCCGCCTCGCGCCACCGACTTGGAGACGATGTTGGAGGAGGTGTTGGGCGCCATGTGGACCATCTTGGCGCCGGCGTCCTGGTGCTGGCCCTCGCCCGCGAAGGCGATGGACAGGGTCTCGCCCTTGGCGTGCTCGCCCATCAGGTAGACGGCCGGGTACTTCATGGTGACCTTGGAGCCGATGTTGCCGTCGACCCACTCCATGGTCGCGCCCTCGTACGCCACGGCACGCTTGGTGACCAGGTTGTAGACGTTGTTCGACCAGTTCTGGATGGTCGTGTAGCGGCAGCGGCCGCCCTTCTTCACGATGATCTCGACGACCGCGGAATGCAGCGAGTCCGAGGAGTAGATCGGCGCGGTGCAGCCCTCGACGTAGTGGACGTAGGCGTCCTCGTCGACGATGATCAGCGTCCGCTCGAACTGGCCCATGTTCTCCGTGTTGATGCGGAAGTAGGCCTGGAGCGGGATCTCCACGTGCACGCCCTTCGGCACGTAGATGAAGGAGCCGCCGGACCACACGGCGGAGTTCAGCGAGGCGAACTTGTTGTCACCGACGGGGATGACGGTGCCGAAGTACTCCTTGAAGAGCTCCGGGTGCTCCTTGAGCGCGGTGTCGGTGTCCATGAAGATGACACCCTGCGCCTCGAGTTCCTCGTTGATCTGGTGGTAGACCACCTCGGACTCGTACTGCGCGGCGACACCGGCGACCAGGCGCTGCTTCTCCGCCTCCGGGATGCCGAGCTTGTCGTACGTGTTCTTGATGTCCTCGGGCAGGTCCTCCCAGGACTCCGCCTGCTTCTCCGTGGACCGCACGAAGTACTTGATGTTGTCGAAGTCGATGCCCGACAGGTCGGAGCCCCAGTTCGGCATGGGCTTCTTGCCGAACAGCTTGAGGCCCTTGAGCCGGAGCTTCAGCATCCACTCCGGCTCGTTCTTCTTCTCCGAGATGTCGCGGACGACAGCTTCGGACAGGCCGCGCTTCGCCGCCGCGCCTGCCGCGTCGGAGTCGGCCCAGCCGAATTCGTACGTACCCAGACCCTCGAGCTCAGGGTGGGCAGTCTCCGTGGGGAGCGTCATGCGGGGTTCCTCCCGGCCGTGCTTGCAGATACTGAATGGGTGGTCTGTGAAGCCTGTGGTGCCGTGGGGCTGCTGCGCGGAACGAACGTCGTGCACACCCCGTCGCCATGGGCGAGGGTGGCGAGACGCTGCACATGGGTCCCGAGCAGGCTGGAGAAGAATTCCGTCTCCGCCTCGCACAGCTGCGGGAACTGCTCGGCCACGTGCGCGACCGGGCAGTGGTGCTGGCAGAGCTGCTCTCCCTGCTGAGGGGCCGGCGCGCTACGAGCCGTAGCAGCGTACCCGTCGGCGGACAGGGCCTTGGCCAAGGCCTCGGTGCGTGCCTCGGGGGCCGCGGCCTCGACCACCGCGCGGTACTTCTCGGACTGGGCGGCCATCCTGGCGCGGGCGAAGGCGACGAGCGCCTCGTCCCCCGCCGTGTCGGCGATCCAGCGCAGTGCGTCGGCGGCGAGCTTGTCGTAGGACTGGTCGAACGCGTCCCGGCCGCAGTCGGTGAGGGCGAAGACCTTGGCCGGGCGGCCACGGGTCCGCGCTCCGTAGACCCGCTGTTCGCGGGCCTCGACCACGGCGTCGGAGACGAGGGCGTCCAGGTGGCGGCGCACCGCTGCCTGGGTCAGCCCGACGCGCTTCGCCAGGTCGGCGACGGTGGAGGGGCCGTGGTCCAGGATGGAGCGCGCGACCCGGTTGCGCGTCGAGCGCTCACCGGTCGCGAGTTCCTCCTGAGGAGCCTCGCCCACGTATTTCACAACGCCATTGTTGCGTAATTCCTTCGGGGCTGACAACCCGCCCCGGAGCCGGACACGGTGCCCTTCATCACTTAGGCAGACCTAAGTTGACCTGCGGAAACAGACGATCACAGCAGGCCGTCGCAGGTGTCCGCCCTCCGGGCGGGCCGGCCGCCGGACCGGTCCGGGCGCTCCGGAGAGCAGGAGGAACCCGGCGCGCCGGGCGCCTCTGCCGCCAGCCTAGACTTGCCCGCCATGAGCAGTGAGCCCGTCGTACAGGCCAGAGGCCTTGTCAAGCGGTACGGCAACAGAACCGCGGTCGACGGCCTCGATCTGGCGGTCGCGGCAGGCGCCGTGACCGCGGTCCTCGGCCCCAACGGCGCCGGCAAGACCACCACGGTCGAAACCTGCGAGGGCTACCGCCGGCCGGACGGGGGGACCGTACGGGTCCTCGGCCTCGACCCGGTCGCGGACGCCGCCGCGCTCCGCCCCCGCATCGGTGTGATGCTGCAGTCCGGCGGCGTCTACTCCGGCGCCCGCGCCGACGAGATGCTGCGCCACATGGCGAAGCTCCACGCCCATCCGCTGGACGTCGACGCGCTCGTCGAACGCCTCGGACTCGGCGGCTGCGGCCGGACGTCCTACCGCCGGCTCTCCGGCGGCCAGCAGCAGCGCCTCGCGCTGGCCATGGCCGTCGTGGGCCGCCCCGAGCTGGTCTTCCTGGACGAGCCGACCGCGGGGCTCGACCCGCAGGCCCGGCGCTCGACGTGGGACCTGATCCGGGAGCTGCGCGCCGACGGGGTGTCCGTCGTCCTCACCACGCACTTCATGGACGAGGCGGAGGAGCTCGCCGACGACGTCGCCGTCATCGACGCGGGGCGGGTCATCGCGCAGGGCAGCCCGGAGCGGCTGTGCCGGGGCGGTGCGGAGAACACCCTGCGCTTCACCGGCCGTCCCGGTCTGGACCTCGGCTCGCTGCTGAAGGCGCTGCCCGACGGCAGCGAGGCGGCCGAGCTGACCACCGGCACGTACCGCATCACCGGACGGATCGACCCGGAGCTGCTGGCCACCGTCACCTCCTGGTGCGCCCAGCACGGCGTGATGCCGGACGGCATCGCGGTGGAGCGGCACACCCTTGAGGACGTCTTCCTGGAACTGACCGGCAAGGAGCTGCGCGCATGAGCGCCGGTACGTACACCCCGCGCCCCGGCGCCGCCCCGCTCCCCCGCATGATCGCCGCACAGGCCGCGCTGGAGACCCGGATGCTCCTGCGCAACGGCGAGCAGCTGCTGCTGACGGTGGTCATCCCGACGCTGCTGCTCGTGCTGTTCAGCGCGGTCGACATCGTCGACACGGGCACGGGTGAACCGGTCGACTTCCTGGCGCCCGGCATCCTCGCGCTCGCGGTGATGTCCACGGCCTTCACGGGCCAGGCCATCGCGACCGGTTTCGAACGGCGCTACGGGGTGCTCAAACGGCTGGGTGCCTCTCCCCTGCCCCGCTGGGGCCTGATGACGGCGAAGACGCTCTCCGTGCTGGTCACCGAGGTGCTGCAGATCGTGCTGCTGACGGTGATCGCCTTCGCCCTGGGCTGGTCGCCCGAGGGCAACCCGTTCGCCGTGCTGCTGCTCCTGGTGCTGGGCACCATGGCCTTCGCGGGGCTCGGGCTGCTGATGGCGGGGACGCTGAAGGCCGAGGCCACCCTGGCGGCGGCCAACCTGGTCTTCCTGCTGCTGCTGGTCGGCGGCGGGGTCGTCGTGCCGCTGGAGAAGTTCCCGGACGCCGCGCAGTCGGTCCTGGGGCTGCTGCCGATCTCGGCCCTGTCCGGCGGGCTCAGGGACGTCCTCCAGCACGGCGCGGCGATGCCCTGGGGCGACGCCGCGGTCCTGGCGGTCTGGGCGGTGCTGGGGCTGGGCGCGGCGGCACGGTTCTTCCGCTGGGAGTGACCGCCGGGAGCGACGCGGGGCGACGGCTCCGCCGCGCGTGACCGCAGAGCAGCGGCATACCACTGCTGCCCCAGGTGATCCGGTGAGGGGCCACCCCTCGTGAAAACATGCACAAGCCGTTGCCTACGATGGTGCGCGTGGAAACCCCCCTCTCCTACATCGCCAAGCGCTGGACACCGTCGGTGAAGACGGCCAGGCGCGCCGCGCTCTCCGCGGTGCTGATGACCGTCTTCATCATCGTCACCGGTGGCGCGGTACGGCTGACCGGTTCCGGTCTGGGCTGCGACACCTGGCCCAAGTGCACCGACGACAGCCTCTTCGCCACGCCTGAGCAGGGTCTGCACGGCGCCATCGAGTTCGGCAACCGGATGCTCACCTACGTCCTGTCGGCCGCGGTCGGCTGGGCGATCATCGCGGCGCGCTCCCTGAAACCCCGCCGGCGCGGTCTCACCCGCCTGGCGTGGTCGCAGTTCTGGCTGGTGATGGGGAACGCCGTGATCGGCGGGATCACGGTCTGGGCCGGCCTCAACCCGTGGTCGGTGGCCGGGCACTTCCTGCTCGCCAACTGCCTGCTCACGGTGGCCGTGATCACCTGGGTGCGGATCGGCGAGGGTGACGGCGCGCGGCGCCCGCGCGCCCCGCGCCCGGTGCGGCAGCTGTCCTGGGCCGTCGTCGCCACCACGGTCGTCCTGCTCGTGCTCGGCACCACCGTGACCGGGTCCGGCAAGCACGCCGGCGACAGCAGCGACGTACCGCGCATGCCCTGGGACTGGAGCGCCGCCGCCCACGTCCACGCCATCGCCGCCTGGGTCGTCTGCGCCCTGGCCGTCGCGATGTGGTTCGCCCTGCGCGTCGTCGACGCCCCCCTCGACACCCGGGCCCGCGCCCGTGACCTGCTGATCGTGCTGGCGGCGCAGGGCACCATCGGATACGTGCAGTACTTCAGCGACGTACCGGAGATCCTGGTCGGGCTCCACATGTTCGGCTCGGCCCTGCTGTGGATCGCGGTGCTGCGCCTGCTGCTGTCGCTGCGCGAGCGCCCGGTGGCCGACGCCGCTGTTCCCGCGCCGGCCGCCGGGGACCTGCCGGAGCCCGCCGCCGCCCGCTGAGCGCGAGAACGCCCCCCGTACGGCGATGCCCCGTCCGCTTCCGGACGGGGCATCGCCGTAGCCGCAGGCGCTCGTCCCGAGCGCCTCAGGTGTTGTCGTTGGACGGGCCGCCGACCTGGATGCCGGCCATGCGGGACCACTCGTAGGGGCCGGTGCGGACCTTGGCCGCGAATGCGCCGTCGAAGTCCTCGTGGACCGTGATGCCCGCCTTCTGCACGGCGCTCTCGGCGACGGCGTAGGAGGGCGCGACCAGGTCGCCCCAGCCGCCGTCCTCACCCACCAGCACGATGCGGACACCCATCTGGCCGAGGTGGGCGAGCTGCCCCTCGGCACCGCCGTGCGCCTTGGCGAAGGCGCCGATCTGCTTGGCGAGCTTCGTGGCCCTGCGCTCCGCGCGGGCCGTGTGCTTGCTGTCGTCCGTCTGCCGGTTCTGAGGCTCTGCCGTCTCTACCATGGACAGGATGCTACCGACGGGTCAGATCGACTGGCGACGGGCGGGGGACGTGGCATGGGCCACGTCCCCCGCCCGTCGGCGGAGCTCCGGTGCGTGCGGGACTACCTCAGGAAGGGGTCCACCGCGACGGCGACGAACAGGAGCGAGACATAGGTGATGGACCAGTGGAACAGCCGCATCTCCTTGAGCTTGGCGCCGGTGACACCGGCCTTCGCCCGGTTCTGCAGACCGTGCGCCTCCCAGAGCCAGAAGCCTCCGGCCAGGAGGGCGACGGCCGTGTAGAACCAGCCGGTGTAGCCCAGCGGGGTCAGCAGCAGCGACACGCCCACCATCACCCAGCTGTAGACGACGATCTGGCGGGCCACCACCCGGTTGGAGGCGACGACCGGGAGCATCGGCACACCGACCCGGGCGTAGTCGTCCTTGACCTTCATCGAAAGCGGCCAGTAGTGCGGCGGCGTCCAGAAGAAGATGACGGCGAAAAGAATGACCGCGGCCCAGGACATCGAATTGGTCACGGCGGACCAGCCGATGAGCACCGGCATGCAGCCGGCGATTCCGCCCCAGACGATGTTCTGCGAGGTGCGGCGCTTCAGCAGCATCGTGTAGACCACGACGTAGAACAGAAGTGCGCCGAGCGCGAGAGCGGCGGAGAGCCAGTTGACGAGCAGTCCGAACCAGACCGTGGAAATCACCCCGAGGGCGATTCCGAAGACAAGGCACTCCCGAGGGCTCACCATGCCGGTGACCAGCGGACGCTGGGACGTGCGGTCCATCAGCGCGTCGATGTCACGGTCGATATACATGTTGAGCGCATTGGCACCGCCCGCGGAGAGATATCCGCCGATGGTGGTGGTCACTACGAGCCAAAGATCGGGCACGCCCTGAGCGGCGAGGAACATCACCGGAACGGTGGTGATCAGCAGCAGCTCGATGATGCGCGGCTTGGTAAGAGCCACGAATGCCTTGATACGGGCCCCGGACGGGCGATGGCCCCCTGGGCTCGGAGTCAAGGCGACCCCTGCGGGTCGGGACTCGACGGCCGTCACGCACACCCCTGACAGAGAAATCCCAGCAAGCTCCGGGCATGAGGACCCAGTAAAGACTTGCGCGAACCAGACCACTGTAGACGTTGGACATACACCGCTCTTCGCGGGGGTGGGTCGTGTTGGGGTGGCGCAGAAGTGAACGGCGGCGCTCATACGGGAGGCGAACTCCGCAGGTCGCCCGCACTGTGGAAAGGGCCGAAGTAGGGCCTTGTGACGGGGGTAGGCTCGACAATGCCCGGTGCGTGACCAGTCACCGGTTTACGAACAGTGGAGAGGAGCCCTGACTCAGGGTGAGCACCAAGCCGACCACCACAGACCTCCAGTGGACCGAATTGGACCAGCGGGCCGTGGACACCGTCCGCGTCCTCGCTGCGGACGCCGTACAGAAGGTCGGAAACGGCCACCCGGGTACGGCGATGAGCCTCGCTCCTGCCGCGTACACCCTCTTCCAGAAGGTGATGCGCCACGACCCGGCGGACGCGGAGTGGACCGGACGCGACCGGTTCGTGCTGTCCGCGGGCCACTCCAGCCTGACGCTGTACATCCAGCTCTACCTGGCCGGCTACGGCCTGGAGCTGGACGACCTCAAGGCCTTCCGCACCTGGGGCTCCAGGACGCCGGGCCACCCGGAGTACGGCCACACCACCGGTGTCGAGACGACGACCGGCCCGCTGGGCCAGGGTGTCGCCAACGCCGTGGGCATGGCGATGGCCGCCCGCTACGAGCGCGGCCTCTTCGATCCGCAGGCGGCCCCCGGCACCTCCCCGTTCGACCACACCATCTGGGTCGTCGCCGGTGACGGCTGCCTCCAGGAGGGCATCTCGGCCGAGGCGTCCTCGCTGGCCGGCCACCAGAAGCTCGGCAACCTGGTGCTGCTGTGGGACGACAACCACATCTCGATCGAGGGCGACACGGAGACCGCGGTCTCCGAGGACACCCTGAAGCGCTACGAGTCCTACGGCTGGCACGTCCAGCGCGTGGACCAGCTGCCCAGCGGCGACCTGGACCCCGAGGGCCTCTACCGCGCGCTGCAGGCCGCCAAGGCCGAGACGGAGCGCCCGTCGTTCATCGCGGCCCGCTCGATCATCGCCTGGCCCGCCCCGAACGCCCAGAACACCGAGGCCGCGCACGGCTCGGCGCTCGGCGACGACGAGATCGCGGCCACCAAGCGGGTGCTCGGCTTCGACCCGGAGAAGACCTTCGAGGTCTCCGACGAGGTCATCGCGCACACGCGTGAGGCGCTGGACCGCGGCCGCGAGGCCAAGGCCGAGTGGGAGAAGTCCTTCGCCGCGTGGCGCACCGCCGACCCGGAGCGCGCCGCCGTCTTCGACCGCATCGCCGCGGGCGAGCTGCCCGAGGGCTGGGAGGAGAAGCTCCCGGTCTTCGAGGCCGGCCAGGGGGTCGCCACGCGCGCCGCCTCCGGCAAGGTCCTGCAGGCGCTCGGCGGGGTCATCCCCGAGCTGTGGGGCGGATCGGCCGACCTGGCGGGCTCGAACAACACCACGATCGACAAGACGTCGTCGTTCCTCCCGGCAGGCAACCCGCTGCCCGAGGCCGACCCGTACGGCCGGACGATCCACTTCGGCATCCGCGAGCACGCCATGGCCGCGGCCATGAACGGCATCGCGCTGCACGGCAACACCCGCGTCTACGGCGGCACCTTCCTGGTGTTCTCCGACTACATGCGCAACGCCGTCCGCCTCTCCGCGCTGATGCACCTGCCGGTGACGTACGTCTGGACGCACGACTCGGTCGGCCTCGGCGAGGACGGCCCGACGCACCAGCCGGTCGAGCACCTCGCCTCGCTGCGCGCCATCCCGGGCCTGAACGTCGTCCGCCCGGCCGACGCCAACGAGACGGCCATCGCCTGGCGCGAGATCCTCAAGCGCGGCAAGAAGGACTACGGCACGAGCGCCCCGCACGGCCTGGCGCTGTCGCGCCAGGGTCTGCCCACCTACCCGGCCGACGAGAACGCGGCCAAGGGCGGCTACGTGCTCTTCGACGCCGAGGGCGGCGAGCCCCAGGCCGTCCTGATCGCCACCGGCTCCGAGGTCCAGCTGGCCGTCGAGGCCCGCGACGAGCTCCAGGCGGCCGGCGTGCCGACCCGGGTGGTCTCGATGCCGTGTGTCGAGTGGTTCGAGGAGCAGGACCAGGCGTACAAGGACAGCGTGCTTCCGCCGTCCGTGAAGGCCCGGGTCGCCGTCGAAGCCGGCATCGGCCTCACCTGGCACCGCTATGTGGGCGACGCGGGCCGGATCGTCTCGCTGGAGCACTTCGGTGCGTCCGCGGACGCCAAGGTCCTCTTCCGCGAGTTCGGCTTCACCGCCGCGCACGTCGCGGAAGCCGCCCGGGAATCTATCGCCGCCGCTGCGCGCTGACGCGGTCAACAGACAAGTAGGAGATGCATTTCTCATGACAGACGCACTCAAGCGCCTCTCCGACGAGGGCGTGGCGATCTGGCTGGACGACCTGTCGCGCAAGCGGATCACGTCCGGCAACCTGGCCGAGCTGATCGACCAGAGCCACGTCGTGGGTGTCACGACCAACCCGTCGATCTTCCAGAAGGCGATCTCCTCGGGTGACGGTTACGAGCAGCAGCTCACCGACCTCGCCGCCCGCAAGGTCACCGTCGAGGAAGCCATCCGCATGATCACGACGGCGGACGTCCGCGACGCCGCCGACATCCTCCGTCCGGTCTTCGACGCGACGGAGGGCCAGGACGGCCGGGTCTCCATCGAGGTCGACCCGCGGCTGGCCCACAACACCCTGGCCACGGTCGCCGAGGCCAAGCAGCTGGCCTGGCTGGTGGACCGCCCGAACACGCTCATCAAGATCCCGGCGACGAAGGCCGGTCTGCCGGCCATCACCGAGACCATCGGGCGGGGCATCAGCGTCAACGTGACCCTGATCTTCTCGCTGGAGCGCTACCGCGAGGTCATGGACGCCTACCTGGCGGGCCTGGAGAAGGCCAAGGCCGCGGGCCTCGACCTCTCCGAGATCCACTCCGTGGCGTCCTTCTTCGTGTCCCGCGTGGACACCGAGATCGACAAGCGCCTGGACGCGGTCGGCAGCGACGAGGCGAAGGCCGCGAAGGGCAAGTCCGCCCTGGCCAACGCGCGTCTGGCGTACGAGGCGTACGAGGAGGTCTTCGCGGGCGAGCGCTGGGCCGCCCTCGACAGGGCGCACGCGAACAAGCAGCGTCCGCTGTGGGCCTCCACCGGCGTGAAGGACCCGTCCCTCAAGGACACCCTGTACGTCGACGACCTCGTCGCCCCGAACACGGTCAACACCATGCCGGAGGCGACGCTGGAGGCCGTGGCCGACCACGGCGACATCACCGGCAACACCGTCGCCGGCGGCTACGACCAGGCCCGCGCGGACCTCGACACGATCAAGCGGCTCGGAGTCAGCTACGACGAGGTCGTGCAGCTGCTCGAGGACGAGGGCGTCGAGAAGTTCGAGGCCGCCTGGAACGACCTGCTCAAGTCGACCGAGGCCGAGCTCGAGCGCCTCTCTCCTTCGGAGGGCTGACCACCTTGTCTGGTGTTCCCGGAGCCAACCCGCTCCGTGACGCACAGGACCGGCGGCTCCCGCGCATCGCGGGGCCGTCGGGCCTGGTGATCTTTGGCGTCACGGGCGATTTGTCCCGTAAAAAGCTGATGCCCGCCGTCTACGACCTGGCCAACCGCGGCCTGCTGCCACCGGGCTTCTCGCTCATCGGCTTCGCGCGCCGCGACTGGGAGGACGAGGACTTCGCCCAGGTCGTCCACGACGCCGTCAAGGAGCATTCCCGCACCCCGTTCCGCGAAGAGGTCTGGCAGCAGCTCAGCCAGGGCATGCGCTTCGTCCAGGGCAACTTCGACGACGACGTGGCGTTCGAGACCCTGAGGGCCACGATCGAGGAGCTCGACAAGGCACAGGGCACGGGCGGCAACTTCGCCTTCTACCTCTCCGTGCCGCCGAAGTTCTTCCCCAAGGTCGTCCAGCAGCTCAAGAAGCACGGACTGGCCGACCAGAAGGAAGGCAGCTGGCGGCGGGCCGTCATCGAGAAGCCGTTCGGTCACGACCTGGAGAGCGCGCAGGAGCTGAACCAGCTCGTGCACGACGTCTTCCCGCCGAACGAGGTCTTCCGGATCGACCACTACCTCGGCAAGGAGACGGTCCAGAACATCCTGGCGCTGCGCTTCGCCAACACGATGTGGGAGCCGATCTGGAACAGGTCGTACGTCGACCACGTCCAGATCACGATGGCCGAGGACATCGGCATCGGCGGCCGGGCCGGTTACTACGACGGCATCGGCGCCGCCCGTGACGTCATCCAGAACCACCTGCTCCAGCTGCTGGCTCTGACGGCGATGGAGGAGCCCGGCTCCTTCCACCCGAAGGCCCTGGTCGCGGAGAAGCTGAAGGTGCTCACGGCGGTGGAACTGCCCGAGGACCTGGGCAAGCACACGGTGCGCGGGCAGTACACGCACGCGTGGCAGGGCGGTCAGGAGGTGCCCGGCTACCTCGAGGAAGACGGCATCGACCCCAAGTCGAAGACCGACACCTACGCCGCGATCAAGCTGACGATCAACAACCGCCGCTGGGCCGGGGTGCCGTTCTACCTCCGTACCGGCAAGCGCCTCGGCCGCCGGGTCACCGAGATCGCGGTCGTCTTCAAGCGCGCCCCGTATCTGCCCTTCGAGTCCGGTGCGACGGAGGAGCTCGGCGGCAACGCCCTGGTCATCCGGGTGCAGCCGGACGAGGGCGTCACGGTCCGGTTCGGCTCCAAGGTGCCCGGTACGTCCATGGAGGTCCGGGACGTCACGATGGACTTCGCCTACGGCGAGTCCTTCACGGAGTCCAGCCCGGAGGCGTACGAGCGGCTCATCCTCGATGTCCTGCTCGGCGACGCCAACCTCTTCCCGCGCCACCAGGAGGTCGAGCTCTCCTGGAACATCCTCGACCCGATCGAGGCGTACTGGGACAAGCACGGCAAGCCCGCCCGGTACGCGGCCGGCACCTGGGGCCCGGCCGAGGCCGACGACATGCTCGCACGCGACGGACGGAGCTGGCGCCGGCCATGAAGATCGATCTCACGGAAACCACGTCCAGCAAGATCAACCAGGCCCTCATCTCGGCCCGCCGGTCCATCGGCTCCCCGGCCGTGGGCATGGTGCTCACGCTCGTCATCGTCACGGACGAGGAGAACGCCTACGACGCGCTCAAGGCGGCGAACGACTCCTCGCGCGAGCACCCCTCGCGGATCATCGTCGTGATCAAGAGGGTCAGCCGTTCGCCGCGTGCGCGCCGCGACGCCCGTCTCGACGCGGAGATCCGGGTCGGTTCCGACGCGGGTTCGGGCGAGACCGTCGTCCTGCGTCTGCACGGCGAGCTGGCCAACCACGCCCAGTCCGTCGTCCTGCCGCTGCTGCTGCCGGACGCCCCGGTCGTGGTGTGGTGGCCCGAGGACGCTCCGGCGGACCCGGCCAAGGACCCGCTGGGCGCGCTCGCCCAGCGTCGTATCACCGACACCTACTCCGCCGAGCACCCGCTCGACGAGCTGTCGGTGCGCGCGGCGACGTACCGGCCCGGGGACACGGACCTGGCCTGGACGCGCATCACGCCGTGGCGCTCGATGCTGGCGGCGGCGCTCGACCAGCAGCCCGCGCAGGTCGTGTCGGCGACGGTCGAGGGCGAGTCCGACAACCCGAGCTGCGAACTGCTGGCCATGTGGCTCGCGGACCGGCTCGGGGTACCGGTGGAGCGCACCCTCTCCGGTGGTCCCGGTCTGACGGCCGTGCGGCTGGAGACGAAGAACGGTGTGATCGTCCTGGACCGGCCGGACGGCTCGCTGGCGACGCTCTGCATGGCCGGCCAGCCGGACCGCGCGGTCGCGCTGAAGCGGCGGGAGACCGCCGAGCTCCTCGCGGAGGAGCTGCGCCGTCTGGACCCGGACAACATCTACGAGTCCACGGTGAAGTTCGGCGTGGAGCGCCTCGGCGGACCCACGGAGGCGTCCTCCGTCGGTTCGGGGCAGCAGCGGCAGGAACCGGCGGGTTCCGCCGCCCCTGCCGCGAAGAAGGCGGCGGCCAAGAAGGCGGCGTCGAAGTGAGTGTTCCGCAGCTCGTCGTGCACCGCGACAAGGAGCTGATGGCCCAGGCCGCGGCGGCCAGGCTGATCACGAGGATCGTGGACGCCCAGGCCGCCCGCGGTTCTGCCTCGGTGGTCCTCACCGGCGGGCGCAACGGCAACGGCCTGCTGGCGGCGCT
Organism: Streptomyces sp.; assembly: GCF_035563135.1. Classification (GTDB taxonomy): domain Bacteria; phylum Actinomycetota; class Actinomycetes; order Streptomycetales; family Streptomycetaceae; genus Streptomyces. Next base: position 20,807 of record NZ_DATMVN010000452.1, on the reverse strand, counting down.
CGCCGGCTCGCCCGCCCGGGACGCGGTCGACTGGTCGCGGCTCGACCTGTGGTGGGGCGACGAGCGGTTCCTCCCGGAGGGGGATCCGGAGCGCAATGTCACGCAGGCCCGCGAGGCCCTGCTGGACACGGTGGGGCCGGACCCCTCCAGGGTCCACGCGATGCCCGCGTCCGACGGGCGGTACGGCGGCGACGCCGATTCCGCCGCGGCCGGCTACGCGGCGGAACTCGCCGCCGCGGCGGGCCCGGAGGACCACGGGTCCGTGCCGGCGTTCGACGTTCTGATGCTGGGCGTCGGCCCGGACACGCACGTCGCGTCGCTCTTCCCGGAGCTGCCGGCCGTGCGGGAGACCGAGCGCACCGTCGTCGGTGTGCACGGGGCCCCCAAGCCGCCGCCCACCCGGATCTCGCTCACGCTCCCGGCCATCCGGGCGGCGCGTGAGGTGTGGCTCCTGGCCGCCGGGGAGGACAAGGCGGAGGCCGCTCGGATCGCGCTGTCCGGGGCCGGGGAGATCCAGGCACCGGCGGCGGGCGCCTACGGCCGCAGCCGCACCTTGTGGCTGCTGGACGCCGCGGCGGCCTCGAAGCTGCCGCCCGCGCTGTATCCGCACGCGTCCGCGTAGCAGAAGCGCCGCAGAGGCCCCGGCCCACTCCCGCGAGGAGTGGGCCGGGGCCTCTCGCCGTGACGTCGTGGAGGCCGCGGCCCGGCTGGTGGCCGGCCGGCCTACGCCTGGCCGCAGTCGGGCTGCCGCGCTGTCGCGGGGTCGAGCGCGTTGCTCACCAGGCGCAGGACGACGGGGTCGTAGGCACTGCCCATGTGCCCCGTCCTGTTCTGCGGGCACACGTCCTGGACGGTGATGTTGGTGACCCGGTCGGCGGGGCGGGTGGGGCGGAGGTACTGGCGCTCGTAGGGGGTGACCATCTTGTCCCACCGGGTGACCAGCGTGGTGTACCGCACGCCCGGCAGGGTGTCACCGCCTGCGTCGAGCCGCCGGTTCACGGCCGAACCGATCGTCTGGTCGGCCAGTGCCTGCCCGCCGATCTCGGCGGCCGGGGCGAGGATGTGCAGCCGCTGGGCGAGAGTGGCCAGCCCGGAGACGGTGCTGCCGTGGTTCGCCGGGGCGATGCCGATCAGGTGGTGCACCTTGTTGCGGCCGGGATCGCCCGGGTCGGCGCCGCCCGCGAACTTCAGGTAGTAGCGCGGCAGGATCCCGCCGCCCTGGGAGTGGCCCACCACGTCGACCTGGCGGGCTCCCGTCCGGTCCAGGACCCGGTCGACGAAGCGGGCCACCTCCTCGGCGGAGACGGGGATCGCCGCCCTGCCCTTGAGGACGTCGCCCCGCGGCGCACCGAAATTGCCGGCGAAGACGCAGTAGCCCTCGGCCGCGAGGCGGGGTGAGAGGTCGCTCCAGTTGCTGGAGGCGTTCTCGTACGTGCCGTGCACGAGGACGACCGGCCGGGGATGGCGGGCGCCCGGTTCGCAGTCCCAGTCGTCGGCCCCGGGGGGCGGGGCGTCGGGATGGTCGATGGAGGCGAGGAAGGCACGCTTCCAGCGCGGGTTCCCGGCGTCCGGGTCCCCCGCGGAAGAAGTCGCGCTCAGGGGGTGGCCGCCGTCCGGCGCGGACGTGGCGGCGAGAGGGAGCAGGAGGCCGAGGGCGGTGAGTACGGCCAGTCGCTGGAACACGCGCCGGATCCGGGGCCTTCGGCCTGTGGGGCCGGCCGGCCCGGCGGGGGCGGCGGGATCGGTGGGGCGGGGAGTCGGGACCTGCATGGAGTACCTCCCGGACGGTTTCTCACGGTGGGACGAGGACGCGGGCTGAGGCGGTGTCATCCGTTGGGGTGGTGCGAGGACGGCGTTCCGGAGGGGCCCTCGCGTGGTGGGCGGTGGCCGGGCGGGCCGCCGTCCGCCCGCACGCCTCACGCCGCCTGCCCGGTGAGCCGTACGCCGGCTGCCGTACGGGCCTGGGCGCTTCCGGGTGACGCCGCATCATCAGCCGTTCACGGAGAGTGAGACAGCCGGTACGGTGGCAGGCGTCGTGTGCGGGCCCGTCCGCCCGCTCCGTCACCTGACGCAGCACGTCACCTCGTGTCCGGCCGCAAGGAGATGGCATGCCCTCGAAATCGGTTGTCCTCGGTGCTGGTGGTTTCATCGGCCGCTCCCTGGTGGTGGAACTCCTGCGCCGCGGCCAGGAGGTCGCCGCCGCCGTGCACAGCCACGGCGACCGGCTGACGCGGTGGCTCGCGGAACAGCAGGTGGACACCGGCCGGCTCACTGTCGTCCACGCCGACATCACCCGGCCCGGACTCGGCCTGCCGGAGCAGGACCTGGACGATGTGCGTGACATGTACAACACAGCGGCGCGGTTCGCCTTCGGTATGGATCCGGCCGAGGCCAGAGCGGTCAACGTGGACGGCGCCGCACAGGTGATCGAGTGGGCCGCGACGCGGCCGCACCTGCGCCGGGTGGTGCACATCAGCGGATACCGCATGGCCGCTGCCGACGCGGGCTCGCCCGACTACCGGCGCGACGGTGCCTACGAGGCGTCCAAGCGGGAGGGTGACGCGACGGCGCGGACCCGGGCACGGGAACTGGGGGTCCCGCTGACCGTCGTCAATCCCAGTACGGTGATCGGCCAGGGGCAGTACGTCGGTCTGGCGGACCTGGTCGGTGAGCTGTGGCGGGGCCGCCTCGCCGCGCTGCCCGGCAACCCGGACATCTTCCTGCCCGTCGTCGGGCTCGACTACTTCGTCCAGTTCCTGGCCTCCGTTCCCGAAAGTCAGGAGAGCGCGGACAACACCTACTGGGTGCTGGACGACACCACGCCCCGCCTGCCGCAGCTCGTCGCACTGCTCGCCGGGCACATGGGTGTACGGGCTCCGCAGCGCTTCGTTCCCGTGGGCCTCCTGAAGCGGCTGCCCCGCGCGCTCACCAGGGCGGACCCGGAGACCTTGTCCTTCCTGTCCACCGACCGCTACGACACGTCGTCCGCCCGGAAGCTCGCCACGTCCTTCGGACTCGAGATGCCTCCGGTGCGCGATGCTCTGTGCGGATGGGCCGACGACATGGTCGCCACCCGCTTCGGCCGGACCCGGGCACCTCGCGCACCCTACGGATTCCAGCAGGTCGGCAAGGACAGGACCTGGGTGATCGGCGACCGGGAACGGCCGGGCTACGTATTCCTGCACGGTCTCCCCGTCGATGCCGACTCCTGGTCGCGCGTGGCCGACCGGGTGGACGCGCCCACCCTCGCCGCCGATCTGCCGGGGTTCGGGCGGTCGGGACCTGCCCGGCAGTCGCACGACGAATGGCTGGCGGCCCTCCTCGCCCCGGTCCGGGGGCGGCCGGTCCTGGTCGCGCACTCCTACTCCTGCGGCCCTGCCCTGCGCTACGCGCTCAGGCATCCGGAGCGCGTGGCCGCGCTGGTCCTCGTCTCTCCGGCCTTCCTCCAGCCGGCGTCCTCGTGGCTGATGCGCTCCCCCCTGGCCGTGCCGGTCCTGCGCCGGATGTCCGCCGAGCGGCTGGCCGGCTCCCTCGGACTGCCGGACGACGGCTGCCTGGAGGGGCCGGCGGCAGACCTGCGGCGAGCGGGGGCAGCGGTCCGGGTGGTCGCCGCCCTGCGCTCGGCGTACGGACAGCGCGGCGCCCTCCGGAGCGCCCTGCACCGTGTCCCGGTGCCGGTGGAGCTCGTCGTCGGAGAGCTGGACCCCCTGGAGGAGCCGAGCAGGCTTCCGGTCACCGAGGTCGCGGCGGCCGGCCACTACCCTCAGCTCACGCATCCTGATGACGTCGCCGCTCACCTCGTCCCGGTGCGGAAGCGGGCAGCGGCCCGGTAGCGGCGGGCCGCCCGCGGTCCCGTCGCTACCGGGCCCACCGGGCCCGCGCGTGTGACCGCGGCCTCCGTCCGCGGCCGGCGCTCAGCCACGGGTGAAGGCCAGCACCACGTTGTGACCGCCGAAGCCGAAGGACGTCGACAGCGCCGCGGCGGTGTCGATCTTGCGTGGCAGGCCGGTCACCAGGTCGAGTTCGATGCCGTCCCCGGCCTTCTCCAGGTTGCGCACCGGTGGCACCAGCGATTCCTGGAGGGCGCGCACCGTGAGGATCGCCTCGACGGCGCCCGAGGCCCCCAGGAGGTGACCCGTGGCGGACTTCGGGGCCGTGACCACCGGATGGTGTCCCACCGCGGCCGTCAGGGCCCGGGACTCGGCGACGTCGCCCTGAAGCGTGCCGGTCGCGTGCGCGTTGACATGACCGATGTCGCTGCCGGACAACTCCGCGTCGCGCAACGCCTCTTCGATGGCGCGCACCTGGCCCGCGACATCGGGCAGCGTGATGTCATGGGCGTCGGAGGTGACACCCGCTCCCGCCAGCGCGGCGTGCACGCGGGCGCCGCGCGCACGCGCGAAGCCACCTCGTTCCAGCACGACCATGCCCGCGCCCTCGGACATCACGAAGCCGTCGCGCTGCCGGTCGAACGGCCTGGACGCCCGGTCCGGTGCGTCGTTGCGCAGCGACAAGGCACGCATCTGCGCGAAAGCGCCGAGTGAGAGCGGATGGATGCAGGCGTCCGTGCCTCCGGCCACCACCACATCGGCCCGGCCAGCACGGATCAGCAGAGCGCCCACCGCGATCGCCTCGGCGCCCGAGGCGCAGGCACTGGTCGGGGCGTGGGTCCCGGCGCGCGCTCCGAGCAGCAGGCTGACCACAGCCGAAGCGCCGTTCGGCATCAGCCTCGGGATCGTGTAGGGGGATACGGAGCGCCGGCCGTGCTCCCCCATGCGGTCGTGCTGGTCCAGTATCGTCAGCGCGCCGCCGATGCCGGTGCCCACCACGACGGCCAGCCGTTCGGGTTCGACCTCCGGCGGCCCCGCGTCCGACCATGCCTCCCCGGCCGCGGCCAGCGCCGCCGCCTGGCTCCGGTCCAGCCGACGCCTCTGCACCCGGTCCACTTCGTCGTACGGGTCCTGCGCCATGCCGCCGGCGATGCGGACCGGAAGCCGCGTGGCCCACGGGGCGGTGATCGGCGAGATGCCGGACCGGCCCGCCAGGAGTCCGTCCCAGGTGCCCGGGACGCCGGCGCCGAGGGGAGTGGTGGCCCCCATGCCCGTCACCAGTACGTCGTTGCCCGGCCGGCTGCGGGAACGCGCCGTCTCACCGGTCGTACGCCGCACGGCCGACCCCCCTGCCGGAACCGTCCGGGGACCAGGCGCACGTGCTCAGTCCCGCTACGGTGAGCCGCGCCACGGCGAGCATCAGGTCACGGGTGCCGGCCACCTGAGCGGGGTTGTCGTCGGCGCCCTTCCGGCTTCTGCGCCCGGACTCCTCCCCGCTGTCAAATGCATTCATGTCCGCAGTCACACACATACCAGCTCCTGAATTTCTCCGCATCGAATGTGGCTTGAAATTGTCGTCGGCCCCGCATGGGCACACGGAATGCCGCAGAGGCATGGACGGGTCATCGTTCACGGATTCCTCTCACCGCAACCACAACTCAATCTATGCGCCACCACCTCCTGCACACCTCGGCTATTCTGTCGAATTATCGACTCCCCCTTTCGGAGGATGCCCGTCCCCCAGGGTGCGCAGGGGACGCAGAATCTGCGCCCACAGAAGCGTTTCCACTGCTCCGGCGCACAGGATGCCCAGTTCAGCGCCATGATCAAATTCTCTTTCACTTGTCGTACAATTCCTTCGATTTTTGCTTATTGCCACAACACTCAGGAATACTGCATAGTGAGGAAAGAGGCTGCAGAGAGCGATTTACGGCACCCATCTCGGACCTCGGCGTGTTCGAAAATAAATTAATGCACAGCAGGGACCATGGGGCTTGCAGACAACTTTCCCGTTCTCCTGCAAAATCCAGAAAGGGAGATTCGTGTTGCATACCAAAAGGCCTCAATCGCCTTTGGCCGAGGAACAGGTTCACGTGGTCCGCTGGCCTCTCGAAGCCTCGAAGCTGGAGCAATTTCGGCACAGGGGCGTGCTCCGGCTCCTGGTGATCGAGAACGGGGCGACACCGCCTGTGTCGACGGACGTGCGGGAGGACTGGGTCCGGTCTCCGATCACCCGGCAGGACTTCGCCGCCCGCGTCTCGGCCCTGCGCGCCAGGGCCTCGTCGCACGAGGTGCCGGCGCTCGACCACGACGGGCTGCTCAGGTACGGCAGCCGGGTCGTGCCGGTCTCGCCGACCGAGATGTACTTGCTGCGGCCCCTGGTTCAGCGCTTCGGAAGCCTGGTGGCCCGTGACGAACTGCTCACGCTGCTGAGCGCACGGGGCAGCACGGCGAGCCGCAACGCCCTGGACCTGCACGTGATGAGGATCCGGCGCCGCGTCCTGCCGCTGAATCTGCGGGTCCGCACCGCCAGCCGGCGTGGTTACCTGCTGGAAGGGTCGGGCTGACCGCACAGAGGAGCCCCTGCCGGACGGGTCCGGCAGGGGCTCCTCTGTGTGAGGGCTGCTTCAGCCGTGCTCACCGGGCCCCGGACCCGAGCACCTCGTAAGGTACGGACCCCGAGGATGCCAGTCCTGTGCGGTGCGCGTAGATCACCGCGTGGACCCGGTTGCGCAGGCGCAGCTTGTCGAGCAGGTTCTGGACGTGTGACTTGACGGTGCTCTCGCTCACCACGAGCTCGGCGGCCATCTCGGTGTTGCTGAGGCCCCGGGAGAGGAGCTGCAGCACCTCGTGCTCCCTCCGCGTCAGCAGGCCGGCGCGCGCCCGGTCCGTCTCCCGCCCCGGGCGGGGAGCGGTCGCGGGCCACGGGTTCTCGCCCCCCGCGCCGTTCCGGGGGCCGGTGGACGCGTAGACGGCGTACCCCGCCGAGACCATGTGGACGGCGGACACCAGCTGTTCCGGAGTGGCACTGCTCAGTACCACTCCCCTGGCACCGGCCCACAGTGCTTCCCGCGCGGTACCGCCGGTGTGCTGGGCCGTCAACAGGACCGCCGGCATGGTGTCCTCGCACCGTGCGGCCAGCGCGGTGACCATGCCGACGACGTCGAGGCCGGGTGACTGGGCGTCGGCGAGCACCACTCCGGGGCTGAGACGGAGCACCTCGCGCTCGGCCTCCGCCGCGTCGGAGGCCTCCCCGACCACCTCGATGGCCCCGTCCTGATCGAGAATGGCCCTGATGCCGGTCCTGGTGATGGCGCGGTCGTCGACGAGCAGGACGCGGACGCGTGCAGTGATCGGTCTCTCCTCTTCTGCGGAGCGTGGGAACACGCCGGGGTGGTCAAGATCGTCGCCCGGAGGGCGCGGGCGGGGGTCAGGCCTGTGCGCTCTCGGCACCGGGGACCTTCATGCTCATGTCCTTCTCCCCGGCCCGGTCCGCGTTCGGGCGCCTCGGCGTCGTGAGGACCGCGAGCGCGCCGACGGCGATGAGACAGGCACCGGTCCACAGGGCGGGAATCATGCCGTCGGTGAACCTGTCCGCCGTGGCGAGGTCTCCGTGCGCGGTGAACACGGAGGCCAGCACGGCGACTCCGAGGACACCGCCCAGCTCGCGCAGCGAGTTGACCGCGCCCGAGGCCATCCCCCGGTCCTGGACATCGACCGAGCTCATCACCAGGTTCGCGGTCGGGGAGAAGTAGAAGGTCATGCCGAGTCCGCACAGGACCAGAGCCGGGATCAGGGACATGTAGTCCACGTCCGGCGAGACCCGCGCGGCGATCCAGCCCAGCCCGCAGGCCTGGAAGGTCAGGCCGAGCGCCACGATGGAGCGGCTGCCGATCCGGTCGGACAGGAACCCGACCAGCGGTGCGACGAAGATCGGCACCGCGGTCCAGGGCAGGATGCGCAGGCCGGCCTCCATCGGGGAGTAGCCGCGCGGGCCCTGGAAGAACTGGGTGAGGAGGAAGACCGAACCGAACATGCCCGCGAACATCAGCAGCCCTGCGGCGTTCATCCCGCTGAAGGTCCGGTGGCGGAACAGCCGCATCGGGAACATGGGCATCTCGGTACGCAGTTCCCAGACGACGAACGCCACCAGGACGAGGGAACCCCCGGCCAGCGCGGTCAGGACATGGGGGCTGCTCCAGCCGTCCGTGGGGCCCTGGATGAGTCCGAACACGATGCCGAACAGACCGGTGCCGGCCAGTACGGTGCCGATCAGGTCCAGCCGGGAGTTGGGACCGCGGCTCTCGGCGAGTTTCCACCGGCCGAGCGGCAGGAGGAGGAGTCCGATCGGCACGTTGATCCAGAAGATCCACTGCCAGGTCAGGTGCTCCACCATCACTCCGCCGACGAGGGGCCCCATCGCGATCGCCAGACCCTCGACGGCGCTCAGTGCGCCGAGGACCGCGCCACGGCGGGCCGCCGGGGCGACCGCGGTGAGCAGGGTCAGATTGAGGGGCATCAGCGCGGCGGCCCCGAGCCCCTGCACGGCACGGGCCGCGATGAGCGCGCCGATGCCGGGCGCGAGCGCCGCAGCCGCCGAGGCGAGGGTGAAGATGCCCAGGCCGACCACGAACATCCGCCGCCGCCCGAACCTGTCGCCCAGGGCTGCGCCGGGGAGCATCAGGACGGCGTAGGTGAGCGTGTAGGCGTTGACGGTCCATTCGAGCTGCTGGATGTCACCACCGAGGCTCTCACGGATCGAGGGCAGGGCGGTGATGACGACCAGATTGTCGAGGGACACCATGGCCACGCCGAGGCCACAGCACAGGAACGTCCACAGGAGGTTCCGCTTGGAGACATGCATGATTGCCTTTTTCCTGGAGGGTGGGGAGCGGGCCGGGCCCCGGTGGCGGCCCCGCAGAAGCCGCGGGACCGCCGCCGGGAAGGCGTACACGGTCGCGTTCAGCGCGCGCCCGGACTGCGCATGAGACGGAGCATCGGCGGCACCAGGGCGGCCAGTTCGAACGGCCGGCGCAGGCGGTTCAGCCAGCGCTCACCGAGCGGACGGGCCATCTGGTGCACGTCCACGCTGATTTCCTGGCGCACCCGCTTCCCCGCGAGGATGCGTACCGCCATGTGGGAGCTCAGCACCCCGAACGCGGTCGCGGTGTAGGCGACCTGCGGGAAGCTGTAGTCCGCCCGCAGGTGGTTCGCCCGGATCTCCGCCAGCATCTCGGCCGGCACCCGGCGGAGCGGCACCGCACGGCGCAGGAGGTCCCAGGTGTCCATACGCTCGATGTGGGCCAGGCTGATGGCGCCGGCGAAGGGCTCACGGATACGCCGGTAGTCGTAGCAGCGCACGTACTGGGTCCCGGCCATGTCCCAGCCGGTGATCAGGGGCAGCTTCCGCTGGACCGCCACGCGGTGCAGCAGGTGCTTCGCATGCCATCCGTCGGCCGTGGTGACGTCCACGCCGTCGATGATGATCTGGCTGGGCGCGGTGAGCCGCTGCACCGTCGCCCCGGTCACCCCCTCGGTGAACACCGTCACCCGGGCGTGCGGGTTGATCGACATGATGCGCTCCGCCGCGGCGGCGGCCTTGTTCTGCTCGATGTCGGCGGCGACAGCGCTCTGGCGGTTGAGGTTGTTCAGTTCGTAGGTTCCGGGATCCGCCACCAGGAAGCGCTGCGCGCCCAGCCGGGTCAGCGGTTCCACGGCGGCGCCGCCGATCGACCCGCAGCCCGCCACCAGGATCGTGGCGTTGCGCAGCGCCAGTTGTTCCTCGGCCGAGATGACACCCGCGTTACGGGTGATCAGTTCCTCGTAGAAGACGCTGTGCGGCCCGGACTCCCCGCTCCCGGCCGGCGGGAGGCCCATGTTCTCCGGGGTCATGCGGCACCTCCGCGCTGGCGGGGGATCATGGAGCCGTCCGCCGCCTGCCTGCGTCCGGCGAGCCGGGCGACCATCTCGTGGTAGGAGGTCAGGTCGCTGCTGCCGTCCATGTAGGAACGGACGACGTCGCGGTACCAGGGCAGATCCTCGGGCACGGGGGCCACGAAGGGCTTGGCCAGGACGCCTTGGTGGTAGATGGGCGCCAGCGGGTCCGACGGGGGCAGGCTCGGCGAGGTGCCTTCGACGATGTGGAGGTCGAAGCCGGCCAGGCGCAGGTGGCGCAGGGCCACGTGCTCCTTGGCGTCGCCGAGCACGAGACGGATCGCGTCGTCGAGCTGGATCATCGCTTCCCCGATGCCGAGCATGAGGTGCCACGGCACACGGTCGTGCTGGATGCCGAGCGGCATCGACTGGTCGCGCAGGAAGCGTTTGAGCTCGAAGACCTGATGGGTTCCCAGGGCCAGGCGCGCGTACTGTCCCAGCAGGTCGATGCCGTGGGCGGCCTCGGTCGGGAACAGGGAACGCCGTGGCGAGTCGAGAGGCAGGCTCACGGGGTCCGCCGAGCAGCTCAGCCCGACGTAGCCGCGGATCCTTCCGGTGCGCGAGCAGAGGGTCACCGTGTGGATGCTCTCCATCTGGCCGGGGCGGGGCAGTGGCTCGTGGTACGCCGCCGTCCGGTAGACGAGGTCGGCGGAGATCCAGCTCAGCCGCAGGTACTGGGCCAGCCGGAAGCCGAGGATGCCCCTGAGGTACCGGGCAGGGATCTGGCTGTCCCGCGCGGTGAGGGTGATCAGCCCGCTGTGTACGTCCTCGGCGTGGTACAGCGGTGTACCGGCGATCTCCGCCGGGAGCTGCCGGTAGCTGAGCCGCTCGTGCAGTTCGATGATGTCGGCGACGTAGCGCAGGGCGCGGGAGCTCGCGGGGTCCGCCGAGGTCGGGATGGTGGTGCGGGTGTTCCCGTCGCCGCCCGGGGGCGGGGGGCCGGCGTTCATTCGGCGTCGTCCCCGGAGTAGAGGCTCTCGGTGATCGTGAGCGCCAGCACCTCGGGGGTCCCCTCGTAGATGCGGGTTCCGTAGGCGTCGCGGAGCATCTTCTCCACTCCGTACGAGCGCAGGTAGCCTCGTGCGCCGACGAGGGAGAGCGCGGTGTCGGCCACGTCGATGGCGGCCCGGTCGGCGAACAGCTTGGCGACGGCCGGCTCGTAGGCGGGCGGTGGCAGCTGGGTGTCCACGGTGTTCGCCGCGTGCAGGTACAGCAGGCGGGCCGCGTCCACCTTGGCGCTCATCTCCGCGAGCTTCGCCGCGGTGAACTGGTGCCGGTGCAGCAGTTCACCCCCCTGCACGCGTTCACCGGCCCAGGTGACGGCTTGTTCCAGGGCGCCTCGGGCCACACCGGTGGAGATGCCGGCGACCGCGGCCCGGGCCATGTTGCTCTGCGCCATGTTGATGGGCATGCCCTCGCCCTCGCCACCGATCATGTTCTCGGCGGGCACCCGGACCTCGTTGAACTCCAGCTCGCTGCCCAGGCATGCCCGGTAGCCCATCTTGTCGGCGACCGGGCCGCGCACCACGCCGGGGAGGTTCAGGGGCACGATGAAGGAGGTGAGCCCGGTGGCGCCGGGGCTGCCCTCCATGTTCGCGAACACGGAGGCGAAGGCGGCGAAGCGGGCGTTGGTGATGAACCGCTTCCTTCCGGTGAGTACGTACTGGTCGCCGTCCCGGCGCGCGGTCATGACGTTGCGTGCGTGCGGCGCGTTGGCCGGAATGATCAGATCGCACCCGGCGTCCTCCTCCGTCACCGCGTTGCAGGCGAGTACCGGCTCGTCACCGGAGAAGAGCGGGAGGTAACGCGCCTGGAGGCGCGGGTCGCCGGAGAGCAGGAGGGGGGCCTGGCCGAGCATGGTGGCGCCGAAGACGAGTGCGGTGCCGGGGCACACGGCGGCCACTTCCTCCAGGGCGGTGGCCACTCCCAGCATGCCGAGGCCGAGGCCGCCGTAGTCGGTGGGGACGGCGGCCCGGGTCAGACCGATCTCGTGGCCGCGGCGTACCACGTCCCAGTCGAAGTCCTCCGCCGGCGCCTGGTCGAGCTGCCGGACCTGGGGCTGCACGATCTCCTGCGCGAACGTCCGGGCCTCCTCCTTCAGTTGCTGCACCTCCGGGGGCAGCGTGTCGAAGTTCAGCTCTGGGGAGAGATCCGCTGGTACGTCAATGGTCATGGCTGTCATGGCTCCTTGGGCACAGATGTGGTCGGGGGTGGAGCGGGATTCAGGCGCCGACGCCCGACTCCGCGGCGATCGCCGGGTAGCTGTCGAATGCGGGCTGGAGCAGCGGCACCAGCTCCAGCACCTTGGCGATCCGCCCGCGGATCCGGACCTTGCCGGTGGCGATGGCGGCGGGTACGAGCAGCCGGCCCATCCACAGTGCGTGTGCGGTGTCGCAGGTCATCTTGAGAGTGATCGCGGCCTTGAACGGCACCTCGTCCCCGAGGACGACGCCCTCGGACGAGACGAAGATCCGGCAGTCGGGCTTGCTGTGCACCAGTTGCACCGACAGGGATTCCCTGCGCGCCTTCTCCACGAACTGCTCGTCCTCCAGCAGCACCCCGAAAAGCCTGCCGAATACTTCGGAGGCCATTTCGCTGGACGAAAATACGGTCATGCTTCCCCTTCACGATTTCGGCGGTCCGACGCCCACCCGCAATGAACAGGCGCATTGCTTTCGCACCCTTCGGGCAATGGAGACCCTCATGGAGCGGCGCGGGTGTTCTCGGCCGGCAGGCGAGGAGTGCCCTGCCCGGCGGGCGTCGATGTCCGCACGTTATGACACCGTCCGGAGAGCTTCACCCGCATCGACAGGTAGCCGAAAAAAAGACTGAAAGAAATTGGTAAGCAATCGCCACGCAGCGCTCTGACCAGTGGTTATTAACCATTCACCCCTTCCGTACCCGCTCCGGCCCCCCTCGGGATCGACACCAGTCGCATGTGTGAGCGACCGCATGCGGACGACCCTCTCCAGCCATATGCGGAACGAGCTGACAGCGCGTGACAACGTCCCCCATGAATACGACTCGGAGAAAAACCGAAGGCCATGGGTGGCGCCACGAAAGAGTGACAAGAGAAAACACCTCTTGCATATCTCGATTCCGTGCCGCGTCATGGAGGGGTCGCCGCACCGACACACAGGACGAGTTACTCGGAAAGGGGGTGACACATAATGCGCAGGATCGAGATGAAGCACCGGATCGCCGTCCGGGCCGACCGCCCCGAGGCGGGCGAGGGTTCCACCTGGAACTGGACGTGGGCCTACCGCCAGGCGTGACCGCGTGCGTGGGGCCGGGCACTCCCCTGCCCGGCCCCACGCCTGCACCCGGCACTCCGCGTTCCCCTGCGGCCCCGTCCGCACCCCCTCCCCGCCCCCGCCTTCCCGTACGCCGAGGAATCGCCTTGCGTCTACGCCGTTCCCGTTGCCTGACCTGCTACTGGCACGACAGCACCTTCGTCGTCCACCCCCATCCGCACGGCACGCCCACAGCGCTGCACCCCGCCGCGGCCGAGATCCTGGCGGCCTTCGAGGAGTGGAGCACTCCCGACGAAGCCGCTGAACACCTCGGCCACCTCACCCCCGACACCGTCGAGGAAGCCGTCAGGACGCTGGTCCGCAGTGGCGCCCTGCTGGCCCGCGGCAGCGCGGCCGCGCAGCGCGACGAAGAGATCGCCGGACAGTGGGGGGCGTGGATGCCCGAGGCATCGTTCTTCCACTACGCCACTCAGGACGTGTACGACCCCCCGCGGGCCGAGGGCCGGCCCGACGGCGGCGCGCAGGGTACGGGGGCCGCAGCACTCGCGGAGGCACCGCCGCCTCCCCTGTTCACGGGGTATCCGGAGGCTCCCCGGCTCCTGCTGCCCCGTCGGCCGGCCCGGCTCGGGGCACCGTTCGAACAGGTCCTGTACGACCGCCGCACCCACCGCGACTTCACCGGTGCGCCTGTGCCGGTGGAGACGCTGTCCGCCTTGCTGGCCACAGTCTTCGGGCCGGTCGACTTCATCGACTGCGGGCGGGGCGCGCTGTACCGGCGCACCAGTCCGCAGGGCGGCTCCCGGCAGGAGATCGACGCCTATGTCGGTGTCCTGGAGGTCAGCGGGCTGTCCGCCGGCTGGTACCACTACGACGGCTTGCAGCACGCGCTCGAACTTCTTTCCGAGGGACTGACACCCGCGGAGGCCGCTCATCTCTGCGCCGACCAGCCGTGGGCCGCGCGGCCCGCCTTCCTCGTCGTTCTCGCCGCACGGCTGGAGCGGATGAGCGTGAAGTACCCCACGCCCCGCGCCTATCGGGTCTGTCTGCTCGACGCCGGGCATCTGGGGCAGACCTTCGCCCTGACCGCGACGGCCCTCGGACTCGGCCCCGCCCAGACCGGCGCCTTCAGGGACTCCGCGATCGCCGGCCGTTGCGGCCTGGACAACACCGGCCACACCCCGCTGTACGTCCTGGCCGCCGGGCACCCCGCTCCGGCGCCTCAGGACGCTCCGCCGTCGGCCGGCCTTCCCGCCTTCGGCTCCACCGCACTGCTCGACCGGTGACCCCGGCGGCTCAGCCGCGTTCCAGGAACGGCTCCAGCAGCCCCGGGACGGCATCGGCCGCGAAGGCGAGGCCCTCGGAGGCGTCGGTGTCGTGCGCCGTGTAGGCGCCGCCCCCGGCGGCCGTCGTGGCGGTGACGCTCAGCAGTCCGGCCCGGCGCTGGAAGAGGGACTGCTTGACCGTCCAGCCGATCACACCGGACCGCTGCAGAGCCGCGGTGGAGCGCCGGACCGAGCCGGAGCGGGTCACCAGATAGCCGCCGCTGAGGGTGTGCCCCAGGGACCGGTAGGCGTCGAGGGCCAGCGCCACCGCGAGCGGCAGGAGGACCACCGCGCAGCCGAGCGCGGTCCACAGCAGTACGGGCGTCAGCAGGACGCCGAGGAGAACCTGCACCAGCACGGGCGCCAGGGCCACCGCCAGGGCACGGCGCAGCCGTCGCCCCCGGGCCGCTCGTGGGTGCGCCGTGAGCGGGGCGCCCGTCGGGGCGGCCGGCTCGCGCAGCACCTCCGCGGCGATGGCGTCGGCCAGTGCGCGGGGCACGGCCGGGAGCAGGGTGTTGTGGTCGGCGCTCCGCTCCTCGTCCTTGGTCAGGCCGGTGGTGATCGCGTCGACCCGGGCGGCGCCCGCCAGCCGTACGCCCAGCGGCTCCACCAGGTCCACCCCGCGCAGCCGCCGTTCCTCGACGGACAGGGAGCGGGAGGTGAACAGCCCGCGCCGCACCCGCAGGGTGCCGCCCGGTTCGCGTTCCAGGCGGTAGTTCCACCACATCTCGATCCACAGCCCGAGCGCTCCGATCACACCGGCGGCCAGGGCCGCCGCCGCCAGGACGGCGATCGTCCAGACCAGCGGGGTGCCTTGGAAGCGGTCGGCGATCCACCGGATCACCTCGTCCTGCGCCCCCACCCAGTCGCTGATCTGCATCACGCCGCCGGCGGCGGCGCCACCGAGCAGGGGCGCGGCGAAGGAGACGGGTGCGTAGCGGATCCACCGGGGATCGAGCGTGGCCAGTTCGCCGTCGCGGTGCGCTGCGGCGCTCCCGGGGACGACGCGGTCCAGGAGGTCACGGCGCAGCCGCTCGCCCTCGGCCCGGGCCACGGGGTCCAGCGTGAGCGTGGAGTCTCCGCCCGTGTTCTCCCCGGTGCCGATGCGGACCGTGACCAGCCCGAGGATCCGCAGCAGAGGACGGGCGGTGAGGTCGACGCTGCGGATCCGCTCGCGGGCCAGCGAGCGGCGCTTCACCAGGAGGAGACCGGTGTGCAGGTCGACGCGCTCGGCACCGGCCCGGTAGCGGGTGCGCCGCCACCGCACGTAGTCGCCCGCGGCTGCGCAGCCGATCAGCAGGGCGGCTCCTGTCAGCGCCCAGCCGACGGCTGCCGCGTACCCGAGAGGGCCCGACAGCGCGACCGTGACCGGCACGGCCGCGCCCACGGCGACTCCCGCCGTGACCAGCGCGGTGACCAGGACCGTACGGGGATGGAGCCGCCGCCAGCCGGGGCCGCTGCCGGCCGCCGTGCTCACGTGGCGTCCCCGGGGGTGTCCTGGGTGATGCGGGTCAGCCGCTCGGCGAGTTCGGCGGCGGCCTCATGGGTGAGTCCCTCGATCTCCACGGCGCCCTTGGCGGAGGCGGTGGTGACGGTGACCGTGGCCAGCCCGAAGAGCTGTTCCAGCGGCCCCCGCACGGTGTCCACGGTCTGGATGCGGGACATCGGCGCGATCCGCCACTCCCGCAGGAGGACCCCGGTACTCACGTAGACCGCCTCGTCGGTGACCTCCCAGCGGTGGGTGCGGAACCACCAGAGGGGGAAGAGGACGGCGCACAGCAGGCCGATGCCGGCGATCACCGCGGCAGGCGTCAGCAGCCAGAACCTGGCGGGGGCGATGAGCCCGCCCAGGACGCCGAGGACCGCCACCGGGGCCGCCGTCAGCAGCAGCCACTGGACCCGCCACCACCCGACCGCCCGGCGGTCCGGTGCGTTGCGCGGCGGCCGGAGCCGTATCGTCCCCTCCCCCGTGGTCATGGCTCAGCGGCCCCGCAGCGAGCGGTACGCCGACACGAGCGCGGCGGTGGAGCTGTCCAGCTGCTCGCCGCCGGCGCCCTCGGTCAGGACCGGCTCGATCTTCTTGGCGAGCACCTTGCCCAGCTCGACGCCCCACTGGTCGAAGGAGTCGATGTTCCAGACGGCCCCCTGGACGAAGACCTTGTGCTCGTACAGCGCGATCAGCTGGCCGAGCACCGAGGGGGTGAGCCGTTCGGCGAGGATCGTGGTCGTCGGGTGGTTGCCGCGGAACGTCCTGTGCGGCACGAGTTCCTCGGCCACGCCCTCCGCGCGCACCTCGTCGGGCGTCTTGCCGAAGGCGAGCGCCTGGGTCTGGGCGAAGAAGTTGGCCATCAGCAGGTCGTGCTGGGCGATCAGCCCGGGCAGCAGGTCCTGGACCGGGGAGGCGAAGCCGATGAAGTCGGCCGGGATGACCTTCGTGCCCTGGTGGATCAGCTGGTAGTAGGCGTGCTGCCCGTTGGTGCCGGGGGTGCCCCAGACGACCGGCCCGGTCTGCCACTCGACCGGATCGCCGTCCCGGTCCACGGACTTGCCGTTGGACTCCATGTCCAGCTGCTGCAAGTAGGCGGTGAACTTGGACAGGTAGTGGCTGTAGGGCAGGACCGCGTGGGACTGCGCGTCGAAGAACTGTCCGTACCAGACGCCCAGGAGACCCAGCAGCAGCGGCGCGTTCTCCTGGGCGGGGGCGGTGCGGAAGTGCTCGTCGACGAGGTGGAAGCCGTCGAGCATCTCGCGGAACCGGTCCGGGCCGATGGCGATCATCAGCGAGAGGCCGATCGCCGAGTCGTAGGAGTAACGGCCGCCGACCCAGTCCCAGAACTCGAACATGTTGGCGGTGTCGATGCCGAAGTCCGTGACCTTGTCCGCATTGGTGGACAGCGCCACGAAGTGCTTGGCGACGGCTTCCTGACCGGCTTTCAGCCCGGTCAGGAGCCAGTCGCGGGCAGAGGTGGCGTTGGTGATGGTCTCGATCGTCGTGAAGGTCTTGGACGCGACGATGAACAGCGTCTCGGCCGGGTCCAGGTCACGGACGGCCTCGTGGAGGTCGGCGCCGTCGACGTTCGACACGAAGCGCACGGTGAGCGAGCGGTCCGTGAAGGAGCGCAGCACCTCGTAGGCCATGGCCGGTCCGAGGTCGGAGCCGCCGATGCCGATGTTCACGATGTTCTTGACCGGCTTGCCGGTGTGACCGGTCCACTCCCCGGCCCTGACCCGGTCGGAGAAGGCGGCCATCCTGTCCAGGACGGCGTGCACGGCCGGCACCACGTTCTCGCCGTCGACCTCGATCACGGCGTCGCGCGGGGCGCGCAGCGCGGTGTGCAGGACGGCGCGGTCCTCGGTGGTGTTGATCTTCTCGCCGCGGAACATCGCGTCCCGCAGCGCGCCCACTCCGGTGGCCTCGGCGAGCTCCCGCAGCAGGCGGAGCGTCTCGTCGGTGACCAGGTGCTTGGAGTAGTCGATGTGGAGGTCGCCGACCCGGAGGGTGTACGCGCTCCCGCGGTCCGGCGCGTCCGCGAACAGCCGGCGCAGACCGGTGCCGCCGAATTCCTCACGGTGCTTGCCGAGAGCCGCCCACTCGGGCGTCTGGTTGAGCTTGGTTCGGCCTTGTGCGTTCATCCCGGAAATCGCCCACTTCTACTCGTACCTGCAACCTTCCCCGCTGCCCCTCCAACCTAATTGATCCAAGGGGTGCGGCGGGGCAGCGGCGGGCCACGGGGCGGCATACGGATTCCGGCCGGGCACCCAGGGGGTGACCGGCCGGTGAACAACTCTCAGATCTCGCCGCGGAGTTTCGCGAGGGCTTCGGCGAGGATGGCCTCACCGTCCGCGTCGCTGCGCCGCTCGCGCACGTATGCCAGGTGCGTCTTGTACGGCTCGGTGCGGGGCGGAGCCGGCGGGCTGTCCCGGTCCTGTCCGGCCGGGAAGCCGCAGCGCGGACAGTCCCAGGTCTCCGGTACCTGCGCGTCATGGGCGAAGCTCGGCTGCGTCTCGTGCCCGTTCGAGCACCAGAAGGAGATGCGCAGGCGCGGCGCGGACTCGCCTCGCTCGGCCTCCCCCATCGGCCCCGCTCCGACCCGGCTTCCCCGGATCGCGTTGCCACTTGCCACGGTCGTAACTCCCTGCGTGATGGTGCTCGAAGATGCCCCAGTCTACGTAAGGCCCAACGCGCGTCCAGTGAAAGGAGTTACACCGTCACCGGGAATCGCGGACGACGGGTCAGCTGTCCAGCTTGATGAGCAGCGCGAGGACGACGATGCACGCGAACCAGGCCAGACCCACCACGACGGTGATGCGGTCGAGGTTCCGCTCGGCGACCGACGAGCCGCCCACGGAGGACTGCATCCCGCCACCGAACATGTCGGAAAGGCCACCGCCCTTTCCCTTGTGCATCAGCACCAGCAGCATCAGCAGCAGGCTGAAGACGATCAGGGCGATCTCGAACGCCAAAACCACGGCTGGTCCCTACTTTCCGGAATTCCTAGGACTGCATGTACGAACAGCGGGGGCCGGGGGGTGCACCCCCCTCGGCCCCCGCAAGGGTACGACGGATCCGTGCCCCCGCATACTCACCGGTCGCGGGAGCGCACGATCCTACTGGTCGCGGAAGCGGACGATCTTGACGAACTCGTCGGCGTCGAGCGCCGCGCCCCCGATCAGGGCGCCGTCCACGTCGGGCTGCGCCATGATGGCCGCGACATTGCCGGACTTCACCGAGCCGCCGTACTGGATGCGGACGGCGTCGGCCAGCTCCTGCGAGTACAGCTCGGCGAGCCGGCCGCGGATCGCGCCGCAGACCTCCTGGGCGTCCTCGGGGGTGGCGACCTCGCCGGTTCCGATGGCCCAGACCGGCTCGTAGGCGATCACGATGGACTCGGCCTGCTCGGCCGGGATGTCCTTCAGCGCGCCGTCGAGCTGCGCCAGCGTGTAGGACACCTGGTCACCGGCCTTGCGGATGTCCAGGCCCTCGCCGACACAGAGGATCGGGGTCAGGCCGTGCTTGAACGCGGCCTTCACCTTGGCGTTGCAGATCTCGTCGTTCTCGCCGTGGTACTGGCGGCGCTCGCTGTGGCCGACGGCGACGAAGGTGCACTTCAGCTTGGCGAGCATCGGGCCGGAGATCTCACCGGTGTACGCGCCGGAGTCCTGCGCCGAGATGTCCTGGGCGCCGTACTTGATCTTCAGTTTGTCGCCGTCGACCAGCGTCTGCACGGAGCGCAGGTCGGTGAAGGGCGGCAGGACGGCGACCTCGACCGCGTCGTAGTCCTTGTCGGCCAGGGCGAAGGCGAGCTTCTGGACGTGTGCGATGGCCTCGAGGTGGTTGAGGTTCATCTTCCAGTTGCCGGCCATGAGCGGGGTGCGGGTGGTCATCGGGGGTCAGTCCTCCAGTGCGGCGAGTCCGGGAAGCGTCTTGCCCTCGAGGTATTCGAGGCTGGCGCCGCCACCGGTCGAGATGTGGCCGAATGCGTTCTCGTCGAAGCCCAGGATGCGGACGGCGGCAGCGGAGTCCCCGCCGCCGACGACGCTGAAGGCCTGGGAGTCGGCGAGGGCCTGGGCGACCGCCTTGGTGCCCTCGGCGTAGTCGGGGTGCTCGAAGACGCCCATCGGGCCGTTCCAGAAGACGGTGGCCGCGTCGGCGAGCTTCGCTGCGTACAGCTTGCGGGTCTCGGGCCCGATGTCCAGGCCCTCCTGGTCCGCCGGGATGGCGTCGGCGGCGACCGTGGTGGGGCTGGCCGGGGCCTTGGTCTTCAGGTCCGGGAATTCACGTGAGACGAGGACGTCGACGGGGAGCACGAACTCCACACCGAGCTCCTCGGCCCGCTTGAGGTAGCCCTGGACGGCCGGGACCTGGTCCTCCTGGAGCAGCGAGATGCCCACCTCGTGCCCCTTGGCCTTGAGGAAGGTGTACGCCATGCCGCCGCCGATCAGGATGCGGTCGGCCTTCTCCAGCAGGTGGTCGATGACCCCGAGCTTGTCGGAGACCTTGGCGCCGCCGAGGACCACGGCGTACGGGCGTGCGACGTCCTCGGTGAGCTTCTTCAGGACGCCGACCTCGGTGGCGATCAGGCCGCCGGCCGCGTGCGGCAGCCTGGCCGGGAGGTCGAAGACCGAGGCGTGCTTGCGGTGGACGGCGCCGAAGCCGTCACCCACGTAGACATCGGCGAGCCCGGCGAGCTGGTCGGCGAAGGCGCCGCGCTCGGCGTCGTCCTTCGACGTCTCGCCGGCGTTGAAGCGGAGGTTCTCGATGACGGCCACCTGGCCGTCGGTGAGGGCGGCGACCGTCGAGCGGGCGGACTCGCCGACGGTGTCGGTCGCGAAGGCGACCTCGGCTCCGAGCAGCTCACCGAGGCGCGCGGCGGCGGGCGCCAGCGAGAAGGCCGGGTCCGGGGCCCCCTCGGGGCGGCCGAGGTGCGAGGCGACGATGACCCGGGCGCCGGCGGCGGCGAGCTCGG
>NZ_DATMVN010000451.1:0-11011 GCF_035563135.1 Streptomyces sp. | reverse complement strand
TGAGGCGGCCGAAGACGGCGTCGTCGCGTTCGGCCTGCGCGGTGGCACGTGCCTGGAGGGCGACGACGGCGGTGCCGGTGGCGAGCAGCCCGAGAGCGGCGAGTACGGCCACGACCGTACGCCGCAGTCGCGCGAGGCGGTGCTGACGGCGGAGCGAAGCGGTGAGGAACTGCTTTTCCAGGGAGGTGAGTTCGACGCCACGGCGGTTCTCATCGCCCTCCCGGTCCTTCGCCGTGGTGCCGTTCGGCCGGGCGGTGTCCTGCGGGAAGGCGTTACGGGCGGCGTCCAGCCGGGAGCCTGCGTAGAGAGCGGCGCTCTCCCTGCCGAGCGCCTGCCAGGTGCGTGCCGCCTCGGAGAGCGCGCGGTGGACGCGCAGCCGGTCGCGTTCGGCGTCGATCCAGGCGTGGAACCGGGGCCAGGCGGTGATCAGGGCTTCGTGGGCGAGGTCGACGGTGCCGTCGTCGAAGGTGATGAGGCGGGCGCGGACCAGGCGTTCCAGCACCACGCGGGTGTCGGCGGGACTGCCGAAGTCGAGCTCCGCGTGCTCGGCGGGGCGGCGCGTGTCCGCCGCCCCGTCGCCGGGGGCGACGAGCCGCAGCAGCACACGGCGGGCCACTTCGGCCTGGGACGGGGTGAGTTCGCCGTACACCTGCTCGGCCGTGCGGACGACGGCGCCGTGCAGTCCGCCCGCCGCCTCGTACGCGGCCTCCGTCAGGACCCGGCCGCTGCGGTGACGCCAGGTCTCCAGCAGGGCGTGCGACATCATCGGCAGCCCGCCCGGGGCGCCCTCGACCTCGTCCAGGAGGCGGTCGGTCAGGGAACGCTCGACGATCAGGCCGTCCGCGGCGGCCGGGCGCACGATGGCCTCCCGCAGCTCCGTGCGGCTCATCGGTCCGGCGAGCAGCGTGGCACCCTGCAACGCTGCGGTGAGGCCGGGGTGTTCGGCACAGCGGCCCAGGAAATCGGCCCGCACCGCGATGAGGACACGCAGCCGGCTGTCGGCGTCGGTGGCGGCGACGAGGCGGTCGATGAAGGCGTCCCGGTCGGCCGGGTCGGCACCGAGGGTGTACAGCTCCTCGAACTGGTCGACGAGCAGCCAGGTGTCCGCGTCGGTGCCGGGCACGGGCGTGAGCCGGTCGGCGTGCGTGCGCAGCGGGTCGGGGCCGGGTGTGAAGATCCGTACGGCCGCCGGAGCGGCCTCGCCGTCCCCGTCGCCCGCGTCCTCGGGCGGGGTGCGCAGCCGGGGGATCAGGCCGGCGCGTAACAACGAGGACTTGCCGCTGCCGGAGGGGCCGAAGACGGCGGTGAGGCGGTGCTTGCGGTTCAGCCCGGTCAGCCGTTCCAGGAGTTGGTCGCGGCCGAAGAAGAGTCCGGCGTCACCCGGTTCGAACCGGGTCAGGCCACGGTACGGCGGCCGGGAGGTCTCGTCACCGGACGCCTCGGCGGCGATCTCGGCCGACGTCTCGCGCCAGCGCCGGTCCCACGCGTTCACATCGCCGCCGCACGCCTTCACATAGGCGAGCGTCACCGCGCGGGTGGGCAGCTGCTTCCCGGCCGCCGCCTGCGACAGGGCGGTCACTCCGTAACGCGCCCGCTGAGCCATCACCCGGTACGTGGGCTTCCCCGCGGCCTCGCGCAGCGCCCGCAGTCCGGCGGCGAACCGTGGCACCGGCCCGGCCTCCGGATCCAGCTCGCCCTCGGTGCGTCCCGGCCCTGGTTGTCCCGACACGTGCCCGCCCCACCCTCGCTCCGCCCGGACGCCACCAGGTCATCACCCAGTGCGTCCGCCCGGGCGCCCACGGTAGGGAGCCGGGAGGGGTGGCCGCAACCGAACTGCCGGGTAACCGCAGGCGGGACACGGACGTTCACCTGGTCTTCACGTCCGGTCGCGGCCGGTTCTCCCGCCGACCCGCGCCCTTGGGTTGTTCGGTGCCGGGACAGGGCCTGCTGAACAACGGCGTACGGCGGTCGAATGGCCGAGGGCCGCGACCGGAACCGGGACGGCCTCCGGCGGAGGTCCGAGCCCGAGCAAGGGGGGAGGGCTCGGACCTCCTCCTCCGGAGCGCCGACCGCGAAGCCGGCCGGGCCCGGGACCACGACCTGCCGGACACCGAAAACGTGAGGTGACCTTCCATGCAGAACCCTTCCCACTTCTCCCACCCCTCCGACCCGCCCTCCGACCCGTCCTCCGACCCGTCCTCCGACCCGTCCTCCGACCTGCGGGGCCCGTCCGGCCCGGCCGGCCCCCGTCAGCCCGAGGCTGCGCGCCTCTCCGGGGCCCTCGTCTTCGTGCTCATGGTCGTCGCCGCGCACGCGCTGGGCACCGCCCTCGGCGGCTGGGCGGCCCTCGACGAGAACTACAACAAGCAGGAGCACGGGCAGGACCTGCTCATGCCGATGGGCCTGGCCTGGTTCGTGGCGGTGTTCTGCTGGGGACTGGCGGCGCTCCAGGTCGCCTGCGTCGTCCTGGCCGGCAGGCGCCGGCCCTGGATCCGTGTGGTGCTGGCCGTGTGCCTGGCCTTCATGGCGTGCTCGATGTTCCTCACCTTCATCGCCTCGCTGGCCTCCGGAACTCCCGGTCCGGCGGTGCTGCTGGTCTTCGGCATCGACGCGGCGGCCCTGTGGGTGGTGCTGGGCCGGACCGCACACAGCTGGTTCTCCGTACGCGGCCCGGCGCCCACTTCACCCCGGGGATGACAGCCATGGACCACGCGACGTACGGACACGACCCGTACCGGCCGTCCGACGAGGCGCCGGAGCCCCCCGTGCCGCCCAGGCCGGTCAAGCCCCCCACGGCCCCGTGCGACCCGGTGGCGGCCGCGGTCGGCAACGCCTCGCTGCTCGGCATCGGCTATCTGGTGCTGGGCCACCGGCGGCTGGCCGCGCTCGCCGTGCTCGGCACCGGCGTACTCCTGAAGCTCACCGCCTCGACCGCCGGGGCCTGGTGCGAACTCCTGCTGCTCCTGTGGTGGGCAGCCGGCACCGCCCATGGCTGGTTCCTGGCCCGCAGGCGCGAACATGCCGTACGCAGGGTGCAGCGCAACGCCACTCTCGCCGTCACGGTCGCGGTGCTGCTGACCGCCGTGCTGCTGCGCGTCGATGCCCACGGCATCGAGAACAGGGTGGACGAGGCCCGCGAGGCCGGTGACTGTGCCGAGGCCGTCGCCGCGCAGAGCGAGGTGTGGTCCGGCCACCGCGTGGCGGCAGCGACGGTGGTCGAACCCGGCGACGCGGTGGTGGAGATCTGCCGCCGGCTGGAGCGCGCCGCGTCCACGCTGTACGACGCCGGGCAGTCCGGGGACATCGAGGAGCTGGAGCGGGGCTTCGGCGTCCTCGCCCGGGTGCTGAAGGAACCCGGCCACGAGGAGACCGTCCGCACAGCCCTGGACTCCCTCCTCGACGCCCTGCCCACCGAGGACGCCTGCGGGACGGCCGACATCACCGGCTGGCTCCGCGACCGCGAGCCCACCCGTGACGTCCTGGACCGGTCCGCCGACACCGCGACGCGCACGGAGCCCGCCGCGCTGGCCGGATGCGCCGACGGCCTGATGGACGAGGAGAACTGGACACAGGCACGGGCGCGCTACCAGCGGCTCCTCGACGCCTACCCGGACGTGCCGCTCGCCGGCAAGGCGCGCAGCGGCGTGAAGAAGGCCGGCCTGGCCATCGAACTCGCCGAGGTGCGGGCGCTGATCGGGGCCACCCACGACGCGACGTCCGGCTACTGCGACAAGCCCGCCAAGTACAGCGCCGCCCCGCCCTACCGCAAGGGCACCAACCGCGCGCTGTTCCTCGGCGACACGGAGTACACCGGCAAGCTCCCCGGCGGCTGGCGCACCGACGACCCGGCCAAGGCGGCGCTCGTGGTCTGCGCGGACACGGTGAAGAACGGAGCCACCGTCGAAACCTGCCCCTACGAGAACGACAAGTCCGTCCACTTCCCCCACCAGGTCACCTTCCACAAGGCCAAGATCCCGCTGAAGGTCTACGAGCTGCGCACCGGCAAGCGCGTCGGTCCGCACTCGGTGCAGATCAGCGGCAGGAGCTGCCCGGCCGTCCTGCACTACGAGTACTACGGCACGTACGACTACGGACCGGGCGACCAGCTCGTCTCCACCGCCAAGTCCGACGTCCGGGACGCCTTCCGGCCGGTCGTCACCCGCTGACCGCGCGCGGCTCAAAAGGGTCTCGGGCCACCCCTCACGGGCGGCGAGGCCGGCGGAGGCCAGGGCCGCCCGACCCCAGCTCTCATGGCACCTCGCGCTCGTCGCGCTCCTGACCGGGTGAGCGGCCAAGGGCGCTTCGCGCGCCGGGTATCAGGGCGCCGGCTCGCCGAGGGCGTTACGCGGCCGGTGAGGCCAACGAGTGCGTCGCTACGACCCGGAGCAGGTTCGCGCCGGGTCACGACACCGAGCTCACATCGCTGATCGTCCGAGCCGGGGCCGGCGGTCACCAGGTGCGTCGAATCGAACACGACACAGTGGTGGCCAAGGATGCGTTGCGGGTGGCCGCCGGCCTGGGACGGGAGGACCTCGTACGGGACGCCATCGCCCGGGGGGAGCAGCTAAGCCTTGTTGGCCTCGGGCACCGGCTCGATGCGCTCCAAGGGCACGTCCCACTCGATGCCACCGCCGGGCGGCACCATGAACGCTTGGCGCTTGTGCAGTCTGCCGTTCGATTTGTAGCGCTCCTCGATCACGCCCACCAGCAGGCCGGTTCGCTCCGAGACCGTGTCCACCACGAGGGTTCCGCGCGGGTAGGGCAGTGCACCGTGGTTGAGGGTCGTTGCTGGTTTCTCGTGTTGAGTCATTCCCGGTCCCCTCGCTGAAGTGCTCCGGCCGGGCGGGCGGCCACGTCGGCGCGCACCCACCCCAGCTCAGCGGGGTTCAGTGCGGGGGATGCGGGGTCCACTCGCCGTGAGGGAAGGACGATTCCGGCCTTGGTGAGTGCTGCCCCCAGGGGCTCCACGGTTGCGAACGGGTCGATGTCCTGGTGTTCCTTGGTTGCCATGAACGGGACGCTAGAAGTGGGCGGCTGGCCGGCGATATGCTGTTTTCTCGAATTTGCTCGACGAGCCACGAGTATTGCTGTTGTTTGCCCATGGACCCTGCTTGACCCCGTAGTTCCGGGCTGGGGCTCCGGCCATGCTGCTGATCAACACCCCTGGAAGGGAGAGCGTCCATGGCTCGTCAGTTGCGATTCACCGGGACGGACAGCAAGGTCGACGGTTGCCCCGCCCTGCACACGGACGAGGGCACCGGCGAGGTCATCGTTCAAGGCACGCCCGTGACCGACCCCGAAGACCTGGCACAGCTCCAGCACTTCGGGCCGGATGATGCGGCGGTGGTCGTGCCGCGCGAACTGCTCGTGAACTGGGCACCGAAGGAGATGGAACGGGTGCCGGAGCTTGTCGACCGGGCCACCTTCCGGCGCCTCTTCGAGACCTTCAAGCACACTGCTTGGCGGCTGGAGACGCGGCGCGGTTACGCCTCCGACCGGAAGGACCCCGACTTTCAGGCGTTCCTCGCCACCGGGTCCTCGCCCTGTGATCCCGACGAGCCCTGGTTCGTCAACATCAAGGCCCAGACCGAGGCGGGCAAGCGTGTCGGCCGGGTCCGGGTCACAGACCGCCCGATGACCACCGAACAGCGGTTCCTGCTCGACTACGCCCGGCACAACGCGGCGGTCGGCGAGGACATCCGGTACCTGTGGCGCGAGGACGCGGCCGACCTGCCCGCCGAAGACTTCTGGATCTTCGACTCGCGCATCGTCGCCGTGCTGCACTTCGACGACGCCGACGACATCACGGACATCGAGCTGATCACCGAACCGGCTGAGGTCGTGCGGTACGCCACTGTCCGCGACGCCGCCATGCACAACGCCGTGCCGTTCGACCAGTTCGCCGCGACCGAATGACGCGTGACCGGTGAGCACCGACTACCAGCAAGCCAGGGTGGCCCTCGGCGCGCGACTGCGCGAACTGCGGTTCTCATGCCCTGGTGGCCGGCTCACCGGTCAGCAGCTCGCCCAGCGGCTCGGCTGGCAGGGCTCCAAGGTCAGCAAGCTGGAGAACGGCAGGCAGACGGCCACCCCCGAGGACTTGAGGGCGTGGGCCGACGCGACCGGGCAGCCGGGCACGTACGCCGAGCTTGCCGCCCGGCTGGCCGGGTTCGAGTCCCACATCAGATCATGGCGCAGGGCGCTGGCGAACGGGTTCAAGCCGCTGCACGAGGGCTTGAGTGCGGAGATCGACCGCACCTCGCGGATGCGGATCTGGGAAGAGTCGGTGGTCCCCGGTCTGTTGCAGACGCCCGAGTACGCCCGCCACGTCATCCAGCGCTATTCGGAGCTGCTGGGCGGGGCCGACGACATCGAGGCCGCCGTGCGCTCCCGGGCGCAGCGTCAGGAGTGGTTGTACCGCCCTGGTCGCAAGTTGCACGTGCTGATGTGGGAGGCCGCGTTGCGCTCGCTGATCTGCCCGCCCTCCGTGCTGGCCACCCAGCTGGACCGCCTCACCGGAATGATCGGCATGGACACGGTGGAGCTGGGCGTCATCCCGTTCACGGCGTCAGTCAAGATCGTGCCCGCCAACGGCTTCTGGGTCCTTGATGACCGCCTCGTGGTCGCGGAGGACTGGCACGCCGAGATGTGGTTGGAGGACGCCGACAACATCGCCTTGTACTCGAAGGTCTGGCGCACCCTCCGCGAGTCGGCCGTGTACGGGGCCGACGCCCACAACGTCATCAACGCGGCCCGCCGTGCGCTGAACCCTCGTTGACGGGCCGCCTGGGCCCGGGGCGCTCCGTGGCTGTCCCCGGGCCTCGTGCTGACGGGTGCGGCCGGGGACCGCCCCGGGCGGAGATCTCATGCCACGGGAGGCCCCACGGGAGGCCGCCGCTGGGTATGCCGCACCCGCCGGCCGGAGCCCCGGACGGCCGGGCGTCATGGTGAGATGTCCGGTCCCCGCCGGCCGTCACCTCCCGTGTTGAGAACGGCTACCTCCCGTGAGCGCTCCGGGAGGGTCGGGACCTTGCCACGACCGCAAGTCCCGGCGGTGCTTGTGTGCGGCAGAACCTGCACGGTGTCCTGGTACCGCAGCAGGCTCGTAAACGAGAAGGTCTCCAACGACGTCACCGGGATGTACATCCGGGACGTCGCCAGGAATCAGTTGCCGATGGCGCAGGCGTCCCCGTTGAGCATGAACCGCGGCGGTGACGACGCGTTCCCGGTGTGGTCGACGAGATAGCCGAGGGTGATGCTCGCGCCCGGAGCGATCGTGGCGTTGTGCGAGGCGTTGTACGCCTCGACCGTGTTGCTCAGCTGGGTGAGGTCCGTGTTCCAGTCGGAGACGACGGTCTGCCCCGGGGGCAGCGTGAACTCGAGCGTCCAGCCGTTCACCGGCGTGCTGCCCGTGTTGGTGACGGTGAGGTCGACCGTCGCGCCCGTGCCCCAGGCCGTCACCTTGCGGTCCACGCGACAGGTGGGCTCCTCCTGTGCGAACGACACCCGGTGCAGGCCGCCGGGCAGGTCGTTCACCACGTAGAACTCCCCGTCGACGGTCGTGCCGATGGACGTCACCTGGGTGGGCATCTTTCCGATCTCGGCCTCTTCGTAGCCGCCCTTGCCGTCGGCGCGCAGCGCCCGGACCGTGGATGAGCAGTAGTCGGTGGCGATGTACGTGCCGCCGACCAGACCGGCGTACTTCTGGCCCCGGTAGACGTGGCCGCCGATGACCGAACAGCCGCCTGTGTAGGGGGAGTACGTGAAGACCGGCTTCGTGTACGTCTCACCGGCCAGGCAGTCGCCGCCGTCGAACTTCTCCAGCCCCTCGTAGCAGGACCAGCCGAGGTTCAGCCCTCCCTGCCCCGGTTCGAGGTGGTTGATCTCCTCCCACCGGCCCTGGCCGACGTCGCCGATCCACATCGAGCCGTCGGCACGGTCGAAGGAGAAGCGCCACGGGTTGCGCAGCCCGTACAGCCAGATCTCCTCGCGGGCGCCGGGGGTGTCCACGAAGGGGTTGTCGCCCGGAACGCAGTAGGCCAGCGGGGCGCAGCTCCGGCTCACGTCGATGCGCATGATCTTGCCGAGCAGGGTGTCCAGCCGCTGCGCGGAGCGCAAGGGGTCCGCGGAGCCGCCGCCGTCACCGATGCTCCAGTACAGCTTGCCGTCCGGACCGAACGCGAGCTGGCCGCCGTTGTGGTTGCTGTACTCGGCGTGCTCCTGCGAGAGCAGGACCTCCAGGCGGGACTCGTCGAGCCGGTAGCGGGCGAGGGTCACGGAGCCGGCGGGCAGTGCCGTGTACGC
Organism: Streptomyces sp.; assembly: GCF_035563135.1. Taxonomy (GTDB): domain Bacteria; phylum Actinomycetota; class Actinomycetes; order Streptomycetales; family Streptomycetaceae; genus Streptomyces. The sequence goes on along the minus strand of NZ_DATMVN010000451.1, from coordinate 2,707 downwards.
CAGATAGAGGTCCTGACTGTCGGCGAAGTCGGGCGGGACGGCCATGCCGAGCAGGCCGCGCTCGTTGCCCGATTCGTCCACGGACGACGTGATGTCGACGATCGGGGCCGTGGCCAGGCCGGTGTCCGGATGGTAGACGCGGATCCTGCCGGACTTCTCGGTGATGAACAGCCGGTCCGTGCCGTCGTCGGGGGCGACGATCGCGGTGGGCCGTTTCAGTCCCGAGGCGACCTGGGTGGTGGTCGCGCTGAGCGACGGGAAGGGGACGGGCGAGACTCCCTCCGCCGTGCCCGTCCGGGTGGGCACGGTGTCGACGGTGTCCGCCGTGGCGGGTGACGCGAGGGGGGCGGTCAGCAGGAGGGCGAGCAGGAGGGACCCGGCCCAGCGGCGTCGTGGCATATCGGCTCCAGAAAAAGGGGGACGCTTGCACAGCGGTGGTTCTCACACAGCGGTTCTCGCACAGCGGTTCTCGCACAGCAGTGGTGCCTTGCACGCGGTGGCGGTTTCGCGGGGGACGAGCGAGGCCGGACCGCGGAGCGGGAATGGGAGCGCTCCCGCGGCCTCCAGGCTGCGCGTAGCGGCACAGGGCGGCAACGTGTGAACGCGCCACTTTCGCGCCGTGTGGCGCAAACGATGCGATGGCCGGGCGGTGATCCGCCGCCGTACGTCGCCCGGAGAGCCATGAACCGTGCCGGCACACCGTGGGCGGACGGCGGGCCGGCCCTCGCGGGCCCGGGCCACGAGAGGAGGGCAGCCGGTCGTTACCATCCCCCGTGACCGAAAAAGCCGAACCACGTGTATCCCGCACGCGCATATTCGCCGACCTGACCCCGCTGCGGACCTCGCCCGACTACCGGCGGCTCTGGTTCGGGAACACCGTTTCCTGGATCGGGCAGGGCATGACGGCGCTGGCCGTCTCCCTCCAGGTCTACGACATCACCGGGTCCGCGTTCTCCGTCGGGCTGATCGGTCTCTGTTCGCTCGTTCCGCTGGTGCTCCTCGGGCTGTACAGCGGGGCTGTCGCCGACACCGTCGACCGGCGCAAGCTGGGGCTCTTCAGCGCGGCCGGATCGTTCCTGCTCTCCGTCGTGCTGGCCGTGGTGACCTTCGCCGGGGTCGAGCACGTGGGGCTGCTCTATGCGGTCGTCGCCCTCCAGGCCGTGTGCTTCGCGCTCAACTCCCCGGCCCGCAGCTCGATGATCGCCCGGCTGCTCCCGGCCGGACAGCTGCCCGCCGCCAACGCCCTCAACGCCATGACGTCCACCACGGGCGGGCTGGCCGGACCGATGCTCGGCGGCCTCATCGTCGGCTGGTGGGGCTACCGGGCTGCGTACACCGTCGACGCCATCACCTTCACCGCCTCGCTGTACGCGATGTGGCGGCTGCCCTCGATGCTGCCCGACCGGGCGGAGGGGGCGAAGGGTGCCCGGCGGGCGTCCGTCCTGGACGGTCTGCGCTTCCTCGGCTCCCGGCCCAATCTGCGGATGACCTTCTTCAGCGACCTGTGCGCCATGGTGCTCGCCCACCCGCGCGCCCTGTTCCCCGTGGTCGCCGTGGTCTGGTTCGGCGGCGACGCGAAGACCACCGGGCTCCTGGTCGCCGCCCCGGCGCTGGGGGCGCTGCTCGGCAGCGTGTTCTCCGGGTGGCTGGCCCGCGTCAGGCGGCACGGGCTCGCGGTGCTGATCGCCGTGGGCTGCTGGGGCGGAGCCATCGCCGTGTTCGGGCTCACCCGGCAGCTCTGGCCCGGACTGGTCCTGCTCGCTCTCGCCGGGTACGCGGACTCCGTCTCGATGGTCTTCCGCAACACCATGCTCCAGGCGGCGGTGCCGGACGAGATGCGCGGCCGGTTGCAGGGGGTGTTCATCGTCGTCGTGGCGGGCGGCCCGCGGCTCGGTGATCTCGTGGCCGGCTCCGTCGCCGACCTGACGTCCCCCGCCGTGGCGGTGACCGGCGGAGGCATCGCCTGTGTGCTGGCGGTGTGCCTGCTGGGGTTGCGCTGGCGAGGCTTCGCCCGGTACGACGCACGTGATCCGCAGCCCTAGCAGAGCAGAGCAGAGCGGGGCGGGGGCGGGGGCGGGGCAGGACGGGGCGGGGAAGGGGCCGGGAACCGTCAGGAGGCGCCCGTGACACCCGGCGGGCCGGCCCTCGGCCCCCGGCCCTCGTGGGACCGACCAGCGAGAACCCTGCGCCCTGCGGGTCCGTCAGGGCGGCGAACCGGCCGTACGCGAGGGGCACCGGGCCGGACCGGAGCTCCGCCCCGAGCGGCTTCGCCTTCTCCACCGCCCGCGTCGAGCGCGGCTCAGCCCTCCGGCACGGCGGGACCGACGACCGAGCGGGCCACCCCGAGCTCCACCAGGTCCTGGGGGCGCAGCCGGAGCTGGCCGGCGGTCGCCCGCACCTCCTGCGGACCGCGCTTCAGGATGGCCGCCGCCAGTTCCGGTGCGATCACCGAGAAGTAACTGTCGGCGGTGACATGGGTGTTGCCGGGTGCGGCCAGCGCCAGCGCACCGCCGGAGCCGCCCTCGCCGATCACGAGCGTCGTCACGGGGACCCGCGCGCCGGCGACCGCCGCGAAGACATCGGCGATGGCGGCACCCGCGCCCGCCCGTTCCGCCTCCGCGTCGTTGGCCGCGCCGGGGGTGTCGACCAGGGTGAGCACGGGGAGGCCGAGCCGGTCCGCGAGCCGGATCACCCGGGCCGCCGTGCG
>NZ_DATMVN010000450.1:0-4145 GCF_035563135.1 Streptomyces sp. | reverse complement strand
GACGGCATCAACCGTGCCACCGACGTCCTGATCGGCGGCAAGACCGCCGTCGTCTGCGGCTACGGCGACGTGGGCAAGGGCTGCGCGGAGTCCCTCCGCGGCCAGGGCGCCCGCGTGATCATCACGGAGATCGACCCGATCTGCGCCCTGCAGGCCGCGATGGACGGCTACCAGGTCACGACGCTGGACGACGTGGTGGAGACGGCGGACATCTTCATCACGACGACCGGCAACAAGGACATCATCATGGCCTCCGACATGGCCCGGATGAAGCACCAGGCCATCGTCGGCAACATCGGCCACTTCGACAACGAGATCGACATGGCCGGCCTGGCGAAGATCGACGGTGTCGTCAAGGACGAGGTCAAGCCGCAGGTCCACACCTGGACGTTCGCGGACGGCAAGGTCCTCATCGTGCTGTCCGAGGGCCGCCTGCTGAACCTCGGCAACGCCACCGGTCACCCCTCGTTCGTCATGTCCAACTCGTTCGCGGACCAGACCCTGGCCCAGATCGAGCTGTTCACCAAGCCCGAGGAGTACCCCACCGACGTCTACGTGCTGCCCAAGCACCTGGACGAGAAGGTCGCCCGTCTCCACCTCGACGCGCTGGGCGTGAAGCTCACGACCCTGCGCCAGGAGCAGGCCGACTACATCGGGGTCCCGGTCGAGGGCCCGTACAAGTCCGACCTCTACCGCTACTGAGCCGGCCGTCGGCCGACGGCCGGCACAGCTCTCAGCAGCAGGTCCGAGCGCAGGCCCCCGCACCCCCGTGTCGGGGGCCTGCCCCGTACCGCACCCGCACAGCCCGAGGACCCAGAAGGACCCCATGCCCCGCGGCCGTTATTCGCTCCACGATGTCCACGACCACACCCCCCTCGGCGAAGAACACTTCCACTGTGCGCCCGGCCCTTCCGGCTGGCGCTACGTCTCCCGGACCACGGGCGTCTCGGGCGCCGACCTGGGTTCCGTCGATCTGGCCCTGGACGAACTCGGCCGCCCGATCCGCCTCGAACTGCACGCGTCGAGCTGGCAGATCCGCGGTGCGGCCCTCGACGGAGTCACCTGGGTCCGGACCGATCCCACCGGCACTCATGCCACTGAAGGCAATGTCCGCGCCCACACCTTCTCCGGCACCTCTCCCGCTTTCCTCGTCGCCACTGCCCGGCTCCTGCGCCTCACCCCCGACACCCCCGCGACCCGCGTCCGTCTGGTCACCTTCACGGACCCGGTCCTCGCCCCCCGAACCGTGGACCAGTCCTGGTCCCTGCTGAACAGTGAAGCGCACGCCACTGACAACGGGCCTCTGATCGTGGACGAGTACCAGGTCAACGCACTGGACACCGGTGATCAGCACACCGTGCACATCGCGGGCGACGTGGTGCTGGCGGCACCGGGCATCGAACTCGAGCACCTCGAGTCACCGCCTTCGGCCATGTCACGCGCGACGGACGGGAGGTAGGGCGGGCGGCGTTCACTCCGCGGGCTCAGCCAGGCCAGGCCTCAGACAGGTGGGACCTCAGGCGGGCCAGCTCTCAGGCAGGCGGGGCCTCAGGCAGGTGGGACGAATCCGGTCGCGGCCGGCCCCTCGGCGCCGCCCTCGGACGCGGCAGCCGCCCTGGGCGTACCGGTTGCTGCCGTTCTTCGGACCTCCGCCGGCCGGTCACCGGAGGGCTCCCGATACACAGGTGTGGACAGGGCCGCCGCGACCGTGCTGCTGCGGCCCGCTGCCGAGGTCACCCGCCGGATGTCCCTGACCTGTCGCTCGTTGACCACGGCCGCCAGGTAGGCAGCCGCCGGCACTCCTTGCGGTATCGGAACCCCCGTACGGGCGACGAGGTCCGTGGACAGCCGCTCGGCCATGGACCGGCGCACCGTGGCATCGAGCTGGTTCATCCGCGTCAGGTACTGCCGTATCGCCAGCCACAGGCCGTCCGGCACGCCCGAGAGGTCGAGCTGCGCGAAACGTCCCATGAGCCAGGGCGGCGGGGGCGGCGCAGCGAGGACCCGCCCGGCCGGAACCCGCTCACGCACGACGAGCGTTCCGGCGAACACGTCGCCGAGCCGACGGCCACGGGCGGACATCAGGGAGGCGATGCAGCCCACGGCTCCGAACGTTCCCAGGATCTCGACCACGCCCATCGCTCCCCGCACGAGCGCGTGCCGGAACCGGATCGGCCCGCCGTCGTCGCGTACCACGCGAAGTCCGCAGGCGGCCTTCCCGAGCGAACGCCCATGGGTCAGCGTCTCGACCGCCACCGGTCCTCCCACCAGCACCAGAAGAAACGTGGCGACAGCGATCGCGGCGGTCGCCGCTTCGTCGAGAGTCACGCTGGCCACGGCCAGAGCGATGGACAGCAGAACGAAAACGGTCAGAAGTACCGCGAGATCGATGGCGATCGCCAACGCCCGGCTGGGCAGCCTCGCCGGCTGCAACCCCAGCACCACCGCGTCCCCGGTCACGAGCTGATTCATCGCCACCCACCCCTCGCCGCCCTTCCCTGCCCCTCGGGACCACAGTCTGCCAAGCTGACCCGCAGCGCACCGCCGTAGTACGGACCCGTACGCACCCATGCCTGGAGCAGCAGCCGACCATGGATCTCGACGTCTTCGTCAGCACCCACCGCACCGAGTGGGACCGCCTGGACCATCTTCTGCACCGAGGGCGCAGCCTGACAGGTGAAGAGGCGGACGAACTCGTCGCCCTGTACCAGCGCGCCGCCACTCACCTCTCCCTGCTCCAGTCCCACGCCCCGGACCCCCTGCTGACCGCCCGTCTCACCCAACTCGTGGCCCGTGCACGTTCCACCGTGACCGGTGCCCGCCGCGCTTCGTGGCGGGACGCCGCACGTTTCCTGACGGCCGGCTTTCCCGCGGCCGTCTACCGCTCGCGGCACTGGTGGATCCCCACGGCGGTGCTCTCCACCCTGCTGGCGGCCGTCATCGGCTGGTGGATCGGCACACATCCGGAGGTCCAGGCATCGATCGCCGCTCCGGAGGATCTTCGCGCCCTCACCCGTCCCGGCGGTCAGTACGAGACGTACTACTCCAGCCATCCGGCCGCCTCGTTCGCCGCCCAGGTCTGGACGAACAACGCCCAGGCGGCGGCCATGTGCCTGGTGCTGGGAGCGTTCCTCTGCATACCGGTGATCTGGATCCTCTTCGTCAACGTGCTCAACCTCGCTGTCGGCATCGGTCTGATGTCGTCCGCAGGCCGTCTGGACACGTTCCTGGGGCTCGTCCTGCCGCACGGGCTGCTCGAGCTCACCGCCGTGTTCGTCGCAGCGGGCACCGGCCTCCGCCTCGGCTGGACGGTCATCGACCCGGGCCCACGCACCCGACGCTCGGCCTTGGCCCAGCAGGGCCGAGCCGCGATAGGCATGGCCATCGGCCTGGCGCTGGTCCTGTTCGTCTCCGGCGTCATCGAAGGCTTTGTCACCCCGTCGGGTCTTCCGACCTGGGCCCGCATCACCATCGGCGTCATAGCTGAGCTGGTATTTCTTGCCTACGTCTATGTCTTCGGAGGCCGGGCGGCGCGCGCCGGGAACACAGGAGACCTTGAGTCCGAGGGACGCAGCGCGGAGCTTCCCGCCACGGCCTGACGGGTCAATGTGCATGCGGGGGCTCTGACCTGCTAGCCTTCAGTTCGCCCACAAAGACTGTTGACATGGTCCGCGTGGAGAGGTAGATTTTAACGGTTCCAACGAACTGGACAGTTCGCGTGGGAACGCCTAAAGTTCATCTCGCTCGTGCAGGGGACGCAATCCTCGCAGAGCCGATTGATTCTTCTCCTTACGAGCAACGAGCCGGATTCGCTTCGGCCGAATTGCTTCTGATAAAGTCGAATCAGCCGAAAGGCAAAGGCCGCTCCACAGGCCATCGGAATCGAATTCGGACCGGAAACGGAACGGAAAAGAGTCTGGTAAAGTTGGAACCGCCGGAAAGGGAAACGCGAAAGCGGGACGCTGGAAAGCGAATCAGCAGGATCCCGTTTCGGCCGGGAATCTGGCTCGGAAGAGTCTGGTAGAGTCGGAGACGCAAGAACGAAGGGAAGCGCCCGGAGGGGCCCGGTGAAACGGGACCGAAGGAAGCGTCCGTTCCTTGAGAACTCAACAGCGTGCCAAAAGTCAACGCCAGATATGTTGATA
>NZ_DATMVN010000449.1:0-4734 GCF_035563135.1 Streptomyces sp. | reverse complement strand
GGTCGCTGCTCGTCGGGTGGCAGCAGAGTCGCGCCCCCGGTGTCCACGGCGGGAAACCCGGCCGCCTGGACCACGGCGAGCATCGCCTGCTGGCAGGCGTAGCGGACCTCGTGGCTGCGCGCACGCAGCTGCCGCGCGTAGGGCAGGGTCGGCAAGAAGTGCCCCGTTCCGCCGGCGAACGTCACGAGCACGCGCATCCCGACAACCTAGGAGGCCAACTGGAGGAGGACCGGAGAAGAGGCCGACTGTGACCGCAGGCCGCACGTGGCGGCCCGAGGGGCAGGCGACGCGGAGGTCGGACCTTCACATGCGAGGTAGACGACCGTCCCGCTACATCGCTGCGTGCGTCGATGCCGCCATTTCCACGGTCGGCTGAGCCCTGCTGACAACCCTGCACCCGCGGTTGCACCTGTGGTTGCCGGTTGGACGCCTCAGGGGTCGTTCTGCCTTGTCCGCCACAGCCTGTGGGAACGCGAAGCCGCTGCCCCGGGGCTTGTTCCGCACGGTGGCGCGCAGTCGCGAACGTGATCATGACGGCCTGGCAGTGACGGGAATCGGCACCCGGGCCAAGATCAGGCGCGGTCGAGGGCGCGGCGCAGCGAATCGACAGCCGCCTCGGCACTCCTGGCCTGGGGCTCATCGGGGAGCGGCGCCTGTGTCACCGGCAAGGGGAGCCGGCTGCTCGGCTTCGCGACGTAACCACCGTCCGCGTAGCCGTACACGTGAACGTCGATCAGTCCGTATCTGGCCAGCTTGACTTGCCGGTGGCAGACCTTCATCTCCGGAGACTCCCACGGATCGATACCCCGACGGCCAGTCGCGACCAGTACACCCGGACGGGTCATGACCGAACTGCAGGCGAGCTGCTCGCGTGGGACCACGCGGCCAGGCGCTGGCCGTGCCTCGCGGGCAGCCCGGGCAGGTTCGGGTGACGTCGAGCTGCGCTGCCATCGACCAGCTGCCGTGCTGGTCCTTTGCGATGGGCAGTCCAGTGGTGACAATGAACTGGGTGTCACGGACGGAGGACGCGATGACGGACCAGCGACCGGTCGAGCCCGACGCAATCGTCGGCAGGGACGGGGCTGCAGTCCCGTACCGCCGCGCCTGGGACAACCCAGCACCGCGTGCGTCACGCGCGCTCATCCCAACCCTGGCGCGCATGGCCACCGCCGGACCGGTGCTCACCGCCTCGGCGCTCGCGATCAGCGCTCTCGCGGCCACCAAGGCGGTCGAGGTGGCCGGACGAGTGGCATCGCAGCTCGCCGGTGCTCCGGTGGACGGCCGCGCGGGGACGTGGGCGGTGCCCGGTCGGCTGGAGGTCACCTGGACCCGAGTGGAGATCCGCTGGCCTTCCTGAGTTCCGTCGCTGGCAGCCGCACCGGGACGGTCTGCCGAGCCACGCCGTGGTGGTCGTGAAGCCGCTGCAGCGACCGGTGAGCCGGCGTTCAAAGGCGTCCATACCGCGGCTGTGCACGTCCAGGGTGGACCGTGGGGCAGGGGCGGAGAGACGCCGGCCGGGCTCTGCGGCGAGTTGCCCTTCTTGGTCGACCGCGTCGACGACGCCACCGCGAGCCCGCTGGGGAAGGTGGCGGCTGGTCGTTGACCCACGCTCCACGGGCACGGGAGCCACTGGCGAGGCCGGGCACTGGGCGGGCGATATCCGACGTCGTCGCCCGCGGCGAGCCGGCGCTCAGTCCGCAGAAGTCCGCAAGACGGTCGGGTCCTGTCATGCGTGACCATCACCGGCCAACGACATGAGTGCTGTTCAACGCCCTGCTCGAACGTCAGGACATGTGGTCAAAAGGCTCGGCAACGTTCCGCTCCATCGTCCGGAGCGGTTGAGCCGCGCGGTTCGGTTGGAAGGCTGAGGGAAGCGGAATGCGGCCATGCGGCCGAACGCTGCACTTGAGTCAAGCGCCGCCGATGCCGATGTGCACGACCAGCAGCGACGTTGCGCACATCGTCACTTCACAGACTGAATCGCACAACGGGGGAGATGTCATGGACTACCTGCGCCGGATGCAGATGGAGAGGCCGCTGCTCTTCTGGGTGGCGATGGCGGTGACGTTCTGGGTCGCCTTCCAGCTGGTGCTGTTCGTGGTGGGTCTCCTGATCGGGCCGTTCGGGCTGCCCTCGTGGGCGCCCATCCTGGTGGTACTGGGCGCGCTCGTCTTGATCGCCCGCCGGCAGCAGCGATAGCGCTGCCACCTGTCTGCTCGCGGAGGCGTGTCAGTGACGCAGCCGTTCGGGCAGCAAGCGCTGGCGTCCTTGAACGGCCCACTCGACCAGCCACACCGGATCGGTCCACAGGTCGGTGTCGGTGGCCAGCACCCGGATCAGCCGCTGCAGCAGCGGCAGGGCCGCGCGCAGCCGCTTGTTGTAGCCCGACTGGCCGGGCAGATACGGGAACGCGCCGGGCAGGGGCCCGGGGCACCAGTCGCAGCCAGCGGGCCTCGGAACGCACGCCCAGCGACAGCACCCTCCGCCCTTCAACTACAGCCCTGTGATTCTCCGGGCCGTTTGGACTTACTCGTCTAGGGCGCTGCGCCGCCAGCACGGTCATCAGTGGACAGCGACCGTGCCAGATCACGTCTGGAGCGAGCAGCCCGGCCAGCCGGAACGAGCAGACATCGGTTCTACGATTCGGGCGGCACCGGTAGCGTTGGGCGCCGTCATCAGTCGACTTGCGACGCGCGTTCCGAGGGGCGTGGAGACGATGGACGAGGGGGCCGTCCGGGCGGCGCTACAGCACTACATCGACTGCAGCTCGGCCGGTGACGAGGACCGTGCCAGCGAGATCTACCTGGAGGATGCGGTCCTGGAGTTCCCGCAGTCGGGTGAGCGGTTCGAGGGAGTGGAGAACTTTCGTGAGTGGCGGCGGATCTACCCGACTGACGTCACGCTCGAGATCGTTCGCCTGCAGGGTGAAGGGGACCATTGGGTGGTAGAGATCAGGGCCCGTTATGAGAACGGGCCGTGGCTCTACGGCCCTGCCATCTACGAGTTTCGAGACGGCAAGGTGGCACGCGAGACGATCTACGTCGCCGAGGGGTGGGAGGCTCCCGAGTGGCGGGCGCAGTGGCGGGCCGCCCCTTCGCGTGCGTCGCAGAGTGGTCCGTCGACCGAGCCGTCGCCGGGTGTCAGCGGCGCGTGACTTGTCAAGAAAATGTTTCCTCCTGCGGAGCGGCCGGGAATGCGGCTGCAGCGCATCGGCTGTCCTCAGACGTCCCTCGCAGGGACACCTGAGAGGGGCTGCACCAATCGGGTGACAGCACCCTCGTGAGCCGGGCGGCTCGGGTGGATCCCCTAGCTCCCGGTACATGCAGCGGCCGTCGTGGCGTAGCCCAGTCCGTTGGTGGTTGATCGCTCTTTTCGTCTCGATGAGCCTGGTTGCGGCCGTCATGGGCCTCTGGTGGACGGCGGTTGGTATGGCCTTCTTAGCCACCGCTCAACTTGCCAGCATCGCTCATGAGCGCCGCAAGGCAGTGAGACGGGACCCCCAAGTCTGACCAGCGGTCCGCATCGTGCACGTGGTGTCCTTGAAGCCGTCCTCCAAGCGAGCTGGCCCCGTCACCCCCGCCCGGCAATGATGTGGACTGGCCTACTCGAACAGCAGTGAGCCCAGTCCGCGACGGACGCCGGGAGTCTCGGCCACCCGGCGGATGGACAGCAGGGTGCCGCCGACGTAGGGATCCGGGGTCTCGCCGGTGTCGTGGCGCATGACCAGCCGCTCGCCGGTGCCGCCGAAGACAATCTCGGTGCTGACCGCGAAGCTGGACAGCCGGACGGAGTGGACGCGGATACCGGCCACCCCCGCGCCGCGCGCTTCGGGCGGGCCGTACAGATCCGCCACCGGGACCGCCGAGATCGGCATGCGTACCGCGCCGAGGGTCTCGGCGAGTTCACGGGCGGTGCCGCTGGGCACGTCGGGCTTTGCCGCGCTGGCATAGTCGATGATCTCCCAGCGGTCGAGGTACGCGACGGCGAACATCGCTGCCTGCTGTAGCACGGCGGCCTGAATGGAGAAGTTTCCGGCGGCGATCACGCCGACGCCCTGATCGCGGGCGAGTCGGTCCAAGGCTGTGTAGTCGTCGGCGGTCAGCCCGCTGGAGCCGATGACCGTGTGCACGCCCGAGCGCACGGCGGTCCAAACGTTGCCCTTGACCGCGGCTGCGCTGGTGTAGTCCACCAGCACGTCGACCTCGCTGGCGTCGAGAGCGTCGGCGACGGTGGCGTAGACGTTCGCGTCGCTGGTCGACGTCGTGACCTGCGACAGCTTCTGCCCGGCGGCGGACCGGGACACCCCCGCGGTCAGGATCAGGTCATCCGCGGCGTCGAGGGCGGCCAGGATGGGCGGTGCGGTCCAGCCGGTCACACCGGCGAAGCAAACCCGGGTCACGGGCGCACCCTACGGTCAGCGCGCGGCCACGGCTGCCAATGTCCGAACGGGAGGGCAGGCGCCCCGACGGTGTCCTCGAAGCCGCCCTCTGTCCCATAGCGCCGCCCGTTCAGGGACACCTTCCTGTCGGCGAGGCGATGTGCCTTGTGGTAGCCGACCCCGATGCCAGTCTGCCGACCAGCCTGAAGCGCGTGGACCGACTGGTCCGCCGCTGGGCCGAGCGCTGCACAACCGACGCCAACCTTAGGTGCGCTTTGGTCGAGGACCCGCTCACGGGGCGGCTGAGGGTTGGCGCCCCACGTCTATGCGCGAGCAGCACACAATCGGCCGCTCAT
>NZ_DATMVN010000448.1:0-2549 GCF_035563135.1 Streptomyces sp. | reverse complement strand
TCGCCACCTGTCGTGGGTCTTCGTCAGGTGCCCCGCCGCGCGGCAGACGGCCGAGAACAGCCGGCCGATTCATTCCCACCGCGGTGGGATCGCGGCCGATGACACGTCATGTCCTAGTTACGCACGGTTATGCATCGCTTTCACGGTTGTTTCACGGGAGGTTCCGAGGCTGCCCATCAGAAGGCTTCACCTCTACCATTCTCAGGAGGCAGTGATGCAACTCCGTCGATCCGCGGCGAGCAGTCGGCCGCCGCGCAGGCCATCCCGCCGGGTCACCGCCGGGCTCGTGGCCGCCGCCGTGACCTTCGCGGGAAGCACCGCGGCCTGGGCTGCCACCGAGGTTCTGGTGAAGAACCAGGGCAACCTGACGGCGGTCGGGCCGATCAGCTCGGCGACGGGCTTCCCGGCTTGGTACCAGGACAGCACCGGAACACGCGTCGAGCTGTGCCTCGACGGGGACAACCCGTTGTGCGGGTTCCTCCCGGGCGACATCCCCAATGAGGCCGCACCCATCGAGTTCCCCGGCAACTTCCCGAGCGAGATCTTCTACCAGCTCGCCGACTCCAGCCTGGACCTGCCCGGCGGCGGCAGCGCGGTGCTGACGCTCGGCCTCGAGGCCGCCTTCGCGAACGACATCCCGCAGGAGGGCGACCAGGTCGTCTTCGGTCGCCAGCGGATCGTGGTCAAGGACGGGCCCGCGAACACCGCCCTGATCTTCCAGCACCCCTTCGGCACCATCGAGATCGACACGAATGCCAGCGGTGACGGCCGCCTGGTGGAGGACATCTCGCCCGCGGTCGGCAACTTCCAGACCGCGCTCAAGAGCAACTTCGGGCCGTTCCTCAAGTGGCCGTCGGGCGCGCCCGACGGGTACCTCGGCAACCCGGACGTGGAGCACGTCGTCACCGGCAGTCCGACGGGGTACAACAAGTTCTCCGTGACGGGCGGGGGTCTGAACCTGGAGACGAACCTCTTCACGATCACCGGAAAGATCGCCACGAATCACGGGGTCAAGGCCGACGCCGCTCAGGCCAACGGGTCGTTCGTGGACGTGTTCGCCACCGCCCTGGGCGGGAGCCTCGAGGTGAAGGCCGGCCCTGGGTACCAGACCACGCCGATGCTCCACGACCCCGACACCGACCGCTACTACGCACGTGTCGCCGTCGACGGAGCACTCCCCGCGTCGGTGACCGTCCAGAACGTGACCGACAAGCCCGTCAGCACCAGCGCGGTCCCGGTCAGCAAGCCGTTCACCTTGACCGCGGCGTACAACGGATCGAGCCTCGCGGTGACCTCGAGCGTCGACGGGGTCAGCATCGCCGGGTTCGGCCCGCTCAACGGCACGACCGGGAGCTTCCCCGCGGCTGCCCCGCCGGCGACCGTCACAGGCACCTCGAGCGGTACCAGCATCACCGTGCCGGTGCTCGTCACCGGCGGCGAGGCGTCACCGTCCGGTCAGGTACCGGTGACGCCGCAGCCCGACCCTGGTCCCGTCACCGAGACCGAAGGCGACACCGGAGTCCCGCCCACGCCCACCGACGTCGCCGCCGTCATCGCGCCGGTCAGCCCACAGCTCGTCGGGAGCACGTTCACCCTCGACGGCAGCGGCACCACCGGCGCCACCACGTACGCGTGGACCCAGACCAGCGGCTCGGCCGTGACGGTCAACGGGGCCGACACGGCGAAGCCCACCGTGACGATCCCCTTCTACGCGAAGACCACCGACACGACACAGCAGCCGCCTCTCTCCGCACCGCTGACGTTCACGCTCGTCGCCAAGAACGCCGACGGCGCGACCAGCGAGAAGTCGGTGTCGGTGGACCTCACGACGGACACCCTCGCGGTCACCGCCGCCCGGCACAGGATCGGGAGTGAGCTGCGCATCGACGGCACGTCCCTCATCAACGGGCAGGCCGGCGTGCTAGCGCCCGCCACGCAGGTCGTCATCTACGACACCACTCCGGGGCGGAACGTCACCAAGCTGGGTACGGCCCAGGTGGACACGTTGGGCGCCTGGTCGTTCAGGCAGCGGCCCGGTCCCGCCGCCCAGATCACGAGCGTGTCCATCCAGTCCAGTCGTGGTGGGACTCTCAGCTCGGGAGTCACCACCCGCTGACCCACGGCTGCAGGCGCTGGAGGGGCCCACGCGGAGGCGGGGCCCCTCCAGCGCGTTCTCACCTTCCGCTCACCGGAGAAGCCGGTCACGCCGCTGCGATCCAGGACGCCACGGGAACGGCAGCACGGCAGCACGGCATGGGAACGTCTGTCTCCGAGGCAGTGTTGACGCTCGGAACGTCCCCCGGTCGGCGCCGGGCCCGGCACGACCAGGAGGCAGACATTCCGACGACGTCGACCCCGCCGCTCGCGGTGGACCAGGACTCCGGCTCGGCCGGCATCAGGCCCGGCACCGTCATCCTGCTCGGCGCTGTCACCGCACTGCCGGCGCTGGCCATCGATGCCTACCTGCCGGCGCTGCCCAGCCTGACCGAGGACCTGCAGACGACTCCGGCCGCCACGCAGCTCACGTTGACGGCGGTGCTGCTGGGGTT
>NZ_DATMVN010000447.1:0-19752 GCF_035563135.1 Streptomyces sp. | reverse complement strand
GGGCGGCCTGTTCGACGACGACGAGGACAGCAGGGAGACGGCGCTGCCCGAGATCACGACGAGCGCACCGGACGCGAGCGGGGAGCCGTCCCCATCCGTGCCGGCATCCCCCTCCACGTCCACGTCCGCGTCCGCTTCCGCCACGCCGTCCCGGTCGGCGTCGGTATCCCCTTCGGCCTCGCCCTCTCCCTCGAAGGGCCCTTCGGCGTCGCGCCCGGCTGCCGCTTCCACGTCACCGTCCCCCTCGCCGTCCGCGACGAAGACCTCCACCCCAGCGGTGGCGCCGCCGGCCGAGGAGGTGTCCGGGAGCACGCTGCGGCGCGGGGACCGCGGCCCGGAGGTCTTCGAGCTCCAGCGCCGGCTCCAGAGGGTCGGGGCCTACTGGGGGCCGGAGGACGGCGTCTACTCGGAGCGGGTGGAGGAGGCCGTCGCCGAATTCCAGCGACGGGCCCGGGTCATGAGCGACCCGTCCGGCGTCTACGGGCCGGAGACCCGCCGCGCCCTGGAGGCGTGGACGAGCGGCAGGGAACACCGCTCCTGAGGCGCCGATACGGGCCCGCGCCGACGGAGGGCTCCACAGCCTTCCCGGCGCGGGATTGGCGTTTCGGCCCCGGTTTTTGTATCGTGGAGAAACAAAGTAGCCTCCGCTCGTTCTCCCTGACCGGCGGGCGGGGCTACTTGTTTTTTTCTCCGCAGCTACGAGCCGCTCTCCCGCGCTCCGGAGCATGCCGATGCCGGCCACCGTCCTCGAAGCCGGCGCTCTCCTGCTCAGCTCGGACTCATAAAAGCCCAACACCGTTGCGTTTGTAGGTGGCCGACCAGCTAACCTCTAAAGTCTCCGGCTTCCTCCGGACTACCTGGCAGGAGCTTACGGCGCCGCGAAGATGACGCTGCCGAACGAGAGTCCGCTTGCAGTTCCCCTCGGTGCCAATGTGCCCAGTGGCTCCCCCTGGCAGGCAGGAGTGGGATACAGCGTCGCATCACTGCTGGTGTTGTTGGCCACCCTGCCACTCGCGGGCGTCTGGATGCATCTCCCGTCAGCCGGGTTTGTCACGGTGACGCCAAGCTTCGTGTACGCGTTGACGTAGTAGAACGTACCGGTTGCTGCCTGGGCGCTCGTCGGCACCGCGACGGTCAGCAGCCCGGCAGCACCGGCGGCCAGGACTGCGGCAATACGTCTTCTCACGGCATCCTCCTGGAACGGGAATGGACCATTTACCTCAACAGATACGCCAGCCGCGCTGTCGCAGCCTTTCAGGGCACTCCGTTCGGGAAATGTCATGCCTGGCTGAGAAACAGCTCTCGAACCAAGTCGCTCACCGGCGCCGACCGGCGGGCCCTGTCCCTGCCGCCAAGGCCGGCGCGGCGGTGGTGACGCCGGCCCCGGCCGGATCAGGTGTTCAGGATGATCCCGGTGTTGTAGTAGGTGCACAGGTTGCTGGTCTGGCAGGCGCGGGAGGCGGTGCCGGCGCCGGCCTGGAGGAGCGGGTCGGTGGCCACCATGGTGCCCACCATCACCTGCGGTATGGGGCCGAGGTAGGTGAAGGTGACGTTGAACTGGCTGTCGGCGACTTCGTCGTCGTTGGCGTCGTACCAGACGACCGTCCAGCCGGGGATGTTGATCGTGGCCGCGGACGGGGAGCCGCTTGCGGTGCCGGGCCTGGGCTTGACCTCGCCGTAGACGATCTGCGGGAAGTCGACCGAGACGCAGCCGTGGTAGATGCTGGTGTCGGTGCTGGCGGTGCTGCCCTGGAAGTTGACGTCGATCTCGTTGTTGGCGTCCTCGCACACCACGCTCGGGTTCTCCGGTTCGTCGGCCTGAGCGGGGACCGCGGCGGCGAGCGAGCCGGACAGGGCGAGCGCCCCGGCGGAGGCCAGGAGGGACAGACGACGGCGCATAACCATCTCCTTCACGAGAGGGCGGGCAGGAAGCAGCGAACGGTGCCGCCCCTGTAGCGCTGGGCTGTGTGGAACGGGCGGGGCGACGCCCCACAGCGTGCGTCCTTTCCCCGCCGGCCGCCATGGCCCGACCGGGGCAGCGCACACACTGACCTACCTGTACGCGCCCTGGGTGAAGACTGCGTGCCCCGATCGCGCCACCAGTCCTACCGTCCGCCCTTGCACGCACAGCGCACAGCCGGCCAACTGACCCTCCTGCTACCTCCGGCGCAGGCGCGGCGCCCCTCCCGACCAGCCCAGCCGTTCAGCGGTCCACAGGACGCGATGGCCGACCGCAAGCTGCGGCTTGCGAACCTCGAACAGGCGGCCCAGGCCGTCCCCGCCAATCGCTGGTGATCTTCCTGGAGGGCGGACAAGGACCGGAGGCGCACGAGGGAACACCCTCACAAACGGTCCTTTGCGCAAACAAGATCAATTACGGGCCGCCGGAATCCCGCCGATCCCGGATTCGCTCTCAGGGAATATTTGATCTAGGCGAATTTCCCTTTCACACCCCGCGCGAATCACGTGGGTGGGTGTGTGGGCGAGGGGGGGTGCACACGCCTCCGAGGGGGGTCTCCACCTCCTCCGAAAGAGCTATGGCGCGGTCGTTATGAAAAACGGATTCTCCTTTTATCGAACAAGCGCCTCCATGTTGCTGCCGCAGCGTGTTCGCGCCCAACGGTGCAGGCCAGGCGTCTCCCGCCTGCCCGGTCCGATATCCGACCTGGTCGCAGGCCCATGCCTTCTGTGAGGAGCAAATCCGTGCGTAAGAGACTGACCACATCGTTCATCGCGCTGCTGGCCGCGCTGGCCGCGCTGTTCGCGCTGCCCGGTACAGCGCAGGCCGCCAACGGCTTCCCCGACGGCACTTTCACCATCGTCGCCACCGGCGGGGTGACCAACAACCCGCTCGGCCTGTGCGTGGGCAAGGACTCCACGTTCGGCTCCGACTACGTCCTGCTTGAGGCGTGCACGCTGCCGCAACAGGCCAATCAGACCTGGCAGTACGACGCGGCCACCCAGCACCTGGTCCTGGTCTCGGAGAACCTGTGCGCCGATGTTCGGGCCGAGGCCACCGGTGAGCGGTACATCTACCTCAACCCCTGCAGCTCCGCCGCCACTCAGAAGTGGATCTACCAGGGCATCCTGGGTCTGCCGCTGCTGGGCCAGATCAAGTCCGCCACCGGCACCGACATGTGGTCCGCCAGCGGCAGCGGTTCCTACATCCGCGCCACCGCCAGTGGCGGCCTTCTCAACACCTTCACCCTCCTGCCCACCGTCTGACCCAGCGGGTGGGCCGCACCGCACCGGCGCGGCCCACCCCCGGCCCGCGGCCGACGGCTGCGTCCCACCGAAGACCACTGCTCATGGGAGGCCCGATGGATATCTGCGTCCTGTACTCGCTGGACGTCGGTGAGACCGACGAGCGCCGGGCGGTCGACCTGGCCCCGCTGCTGCCCGAGCACCAGGTACGCCACCTCGGACTGGACAAGCTGACCGGCATCCGCACCCTGCAGCGCACCCGCGCCGACCTCTACATCAACCTCTGCGACGGCGCCTGGGGCGAAGCACGTGCCGGCATCGAGATCGTGCAGGAACTCGAGCGACGCGGCGCCCCCTTCACCGGCCCCCGCTCCACCTTCTACGACCCGACGCGCCATGCGATGAAACTGGCCGCAGAGGACGCCGGCCTCTCCCAGCCCGGCTACCGCTTCGTCCGCGACCGGCAGGACGCCGCCGAGGCACTCGAAGAACTGCGACTGCCGTGCATCGTCAAGCCCGACCACGGAGCCGACAGCATCGGCATTACCCCAGCTTCCCGCGTCACCACTCCCGGCCGGCTGTTGCACCAGGCCGACCTCGTTGTCGAGGAATTCGGGGGCGCGCTGATCGAGGAGTTCATCGACGGCAGGGAGATGACCGTCCTGGTCGCCAGCGATCCCACCGCCCCAGGCGGTGACCGCGCCTACCCCACCGCCGAATACCCCCTCATCGGACCGCAGGACTTCCAAACCCATCAGCACAAATGGGGCCCTGGCGAACACCCGCCACCTCATGCCTGCCCCGACCCCGCCTTGGACACGCGGCTGCGCGAGCTGTCCCTGCGCCTGTACCGCACCCTGGGCGGCTCCGGCTACGCCCGTATCGACTGGCGCATCGACGCCGGAGGCACCCCGTACTTCCTGGAGATCAACCCTGCCTGTTCCGTCTTCTACCCCTGCAGCGCCGACACCATCCTGGAGATCGACGGCAGCGGCCGCGCAGGGTTCCTACGCGCCCTCATCTCCGACGCTCTGGAACGACACCGGCGAACTCAGGCACCCTACGAGGTGCGCCGCCATCCGGAGAAGGGACGCGGCCTGTACGCCACCCGGCCCCTGGCCGTGGGGGAGACGGTCTACAGCGACGAGGAGACCGCCCTGGTGGTCGCCAGCCGAGGCCATATCCAGCGCACCTGGGACCCCTACTGGCAGCGGATGTTCCGCGACTTCGCCTACCCTCTGGGTCCTGACGTGTATGCCCTGTGGGACCCGGATCCCCTCAAATGGCGTCCCCTCAACCACTCCTGTGACCCCAACACGTGGCTGGACGGTCTCACCCTCATCGCACGCCGCCCCATCGCCGAGGACGAAGAGATCACCTTCGACTACGCCACCGTCTACACCGAAGGCCATCTCAACGCCGAACGCTGCCTGTGTGCCACCGACTCCTGCCGCGGAGGCTGGCGCGGCGAAGACCACCTCCAGCCCTGGTTCCCCCAGCGCTACGGCACACACGTCTCCTCCCATGTACGCCAGTCCCAAGAGGTGCGCCGCCCCCTACCTCTCGCTGCGGAGCAGCCCTTATGACTGACCACCCTCACCTGCCGTTTCGCACCGTGCGGGGTCCCGAGACCGGCCTGAACCGCACTCTGGCCACCCAGCCACTGCCCACCGGCTCCCTCATAGGACCCATCACCACACGGCACCTGAGCCCGCGCCCCACCCCATGGACCATCCAGGTCAGCGAAACCCGGCACATACGACCCCACGGCGGGCCGGAGTACATGAACCACTCCTGCCGCCCCAACTGCCGCATCGACACATCCTCCATGACCCTCCACGCTCTGCTGCCCGTCGCGGCAGGCACGGAGGTCACCTTCTTCTACCCCTCCACCGAGTGGCACCTCGCCCGGCCCTTCACCTGCTGGTGCCAGGAGCCCGGCTGCCTCGGACGTATAACCGGCGCCGACACCTGCCCGGCCCAAACCCTGACCGCGCATCGCCTCACCCCCCACATCGACCGTCTCCTGAGCCAAAAGCGCCACCTGAACTGCTGAACCGAATCCCGAACGGCGACCGGGCACCGACCGGACAGACCGGCAATTTTCCGACCGCGAGCAGCGGCTCGACGCCCTCGAACGCGCACGCCGGCCGCTGCCGTCCATCCCTGCGTCGGCCGGTCCGGTCGGCCTCGCGCTGTCCCTCTACACGTTCACCCGGAAGGGAAACGCCCCCCGCACGGCCTTGACGGCTGTGCGGGGGGCGGTTTTCGCCGTGCTACAGAGTGCCGGCCGCGACCGCGCCGACCATCGCCGTCAGGGCGGCACGACCGAAGAGCACGGCCGGGCCTGTCGGGTTCTTCGAGTCGCGCACGGCCACGGAATCAGCGTCGACGATGCCGCACTCGACACAGTCGGACTGGGCGGCCGACGCGCTCGACTTCCACCAGGTCACAGGAAGGGTCGAGGCGTCGCGAACGGTGCGAGAGGTCATATCTGGTCCCTAATCTCAGTGATCAAATCGGCAGAATCAGCGGGTGACAGAGCCTGGGCCCGAAGGGTCCCCATGGCTGCCTGGTAAGCGGCCACGCTTGCATGCCCCTCGACGTACAAAGCCTGGGTCAGGGACTCGATGTGTACTACGTCGAGGGATGCGTGAGCACCGTAGCCGAGAATCGAGTAGGCCCCGGTTTGGCCTACGTGTGGTGGGGTGCTGAGCGGCAGGACTTGGATTGTCACGTTCGCCCATTTCCCCGCCGAGAGGAGCCGGGCCAGCTGTTCGGACATGATCCGCGCATCTGCGGTACGGGTGCGAAGAGCCGCTTCCCCAATAACGGCCCACAAAGACAGCGGCGCATGACGAGTGAGCACAGATTGCCGAGCCAGGCGGACATCTACAAGTGCGTCAACGCGTTCTTCCACCGCCTCGCCCATCGCGGTAGCCGCGATTATCTGCCGGGCGTACTCGTTGGTCTGGAGCAGGCCGGGAACCATGACCGGCTGCCACGTGCTGACCTGTTCAGCTTCCGATTCGAGACTGATCAGGTCTTCGTATTCGGGCGACAGAACGGACCGGTAGCTCTGCCACCAACCGCGTCGGGCGCCTTCTCTGGTCAACTTCAGCAGGCTTGACCGCAGAACGTCATCAGTGACACCGAGCACGTCGAGCATGAGCCCGACGTCCCGGGCCGAAGCCGCAGTTTTCGCCGTCTCGATGCGCGAGATTTTGGCCCCGTTCAGGGCACCCCCGCTACGGTCCGCCATCTCTTCTTGCTTGAGCCCCAGCGACTCGCGGAGCGCGCGGAGGGTACGGCCGAGCTGCCGCCGTCTCACCGTAGGTGCGCTCACAAAGCCTCCATGTCCGCTGGTACGACGTCCAGTCTGCCGCGCGTCACCCCGGTATGTCACCTCGGCCACCTCTCGCTACAGCCACTTACGCGGCCGTATGCAAATTTACGTTTGACTCTCAGCGGACTTGCACACATCACTGTAGAGGAGCATCCTGGTTGAAGTGATTTGCACCGCCGATTCGGGCGTGAGGTCCGTACGGCCACACCGTGAAGGAGCCCGCATGATGACCATGCGTTCGCGCGCTTTACCGCCAGGAGCACCGCCCGCCGTGCCGCCGGTCCTGATCTGCCTGGCCGAAGCCGAGTCGGTGCGGCCGGCACGGCGCTTTGTGCGGGAGGCTGCGGCCTACCAGGAACCGAAGGCGCCGGCAGAGACCCTGGACACCCTCGAACTCCTCGCCTCAGAACTGGTCACCAACGCGTACAGGTACGGGTCCGAGCCGGGTGATTCGCTGATGGTGTGCGTCTACGCACTGCCAGGCGAGTGCCGCATCGAGGTGCACGACACCCGGCGGAAGCGGCCGTCGATGCAGCCGTTGTCGAATGACCGCAACCGCGGGCGCGGGCTGCACCTGGTCGAGCTGCTCGCCGCGCGATGGGGTACCGCGGACCGGCCCATGGGGAAATTCGTGTGGGCGGTGGTGACGTGGTGACAGTTACGGTGACCGACGACATGGCGCTGTACCGGGCGGTGATAGACCACACGGCCGTCTGTGAAGCATGCAACGGGGGCGAGGGGTGCCCGGCGGGGGCGCGGCTGCGTGAGCTGTCAGCCGTGGCTACGGCCCTTCGGCCGGTGCCACAGGAACGCGTAAGCGCGATGTGCCGGGGCGCGGAGTTGCTGACCGTGCCCATGGCTCACGGCCGGTGCGGGGCGGTCGCGTGCGGATGCAGGTGCCACAGCAGACGGTGAATGCGCCGCAGCATGCCGAGCGGGCCCCGGGGTGGTGTATACCCCGGGGCCCGCTCTGCGTCTCATCGTACTGGGATGGCGTTGCGCGGCACAGGTTTTGTACCGTAGACAAACAAAGCTGCCCGTTCTTCGTGAGGATGACCCTTTGCGCACGTCAGACACCTTGGGTGTTTTCAAGGCACTGCTGCTGGACATGGACGGCACCCTGGTCAATTCCGACGCGGTGGTGGAGCGCTGCTGGCGCCGCTGGGCGATCGCGCAGGGGCTCGACCCCGAGGCGGCGCTCAAGGTGGTGCACGGCCGGCAGGGGTACGCCACGATGGCCGCCCTCCTGCCGGACCGCCCGATGGAGCAGAACTACGCGGAGAACCGGATCATGCTCGCCGAGGAGACCGCCGACACGGAGGGCGTGGTGCCCATCGGCGGCGCCCCCGCCTTCATGGCGTCGATCGCCGGCCTTCCCCACGCACTCGTGACCTCGGCCGACGAGGCGCTCGCCCAGGCCCGGATGACCGCCGCTGCTCTGCCGATGCCGGAGACCCGCGTCACCGCGGAAATGGTCGGCGCCAGCAAGCCGGACCCCGAGGGCTTCCTCAAGGGCGCGGCCGAACTGGGCTTCGACCCGGCGGACTGCATCGTGTTCGAGGACTCGGAGGCGGGCATCACGGCGGGCCGGGCGGCCGGCATGCGCGTCGTGGGCGTCGGCCCGCGCGCGGCCGCGCTCTCTCCTGACGCTCATGTCACGGACCTGACACAGCTCCGGGTGGAAGCGTGCGCGGACGGTTCGATCCGTCTGCACATCGACGCCGCCGGTTCCGCGCGGCTGTCGTAGGCGGTGCAGACCTCGCCGCAGGACGCGAAGTGCCCGGTGGAAACGTGCACGCGTGATCCCCGGCTTTTCCGCCGACGTCTTCGTCAGGACCTCCGAGAGCTCCTGGAGCTCTCAGCGTTCACGCTGTCCCTCGGGCACGTCTTCCTGGCCCTCGGTCCCCTGTAGGGCTCGCAGCCGGTGCTCCTTGGGGGAGACTCCGTAAGCGGCCCGGAAGGCCCGGCTGAAGTCGCTGGCACGGGGAAGCCCCCACTGGGCGCCGACCGCGTAGAGGGGGAGGGCACGCAGGGCGGGATTCTCCAGGTCGCGACGGGCGCCTTCAAGACGTTGGCTGCGTATCCTCGCGGCGACTGTCTCGCCCTCTCCCCGCTGCTCGAATATGCGGTGCAGATAGCTGACGGAGATGTGGTGCGCGGCGGCTACGGCGCGCGGCGACAACTCGGGGTCGTGCAGGTTCTTCCGGATGAACGCGTCGACGTGCCGGAGCAGGGTGCGCCGCCGGGTCTCGGGTGGCAGCGCCGACCGGGCGTCCACCGCCTGCGCCAGCAGGGCTGACACCAGGTCGAGCACCACCGCTCCCAGGCGGGGGGCATCGCATGGCTGGAGCGATGCGGCCTGTTGTTCCAGACCGGTGAGAAATCCGGTGAGCAGCGCGCCCATGCCCTCACGCCCGGGGAGGCCGCGGCCCAGCACGTGCTCCAACCGGTGCGAGGGCAGCGGCAGCAGTTCCTTGGGGAAGTCGACGCCCACCCCTCTGACGGCGCTGCCTGAACCGTCCTGGACCGGCCGGAGGTCGTACGGCCGGGAGTCGTCGACCATGTGGAGATCACCGGAGCCGAACGTGTCCGTCCCTCCAGCATGGTCGAGGATCAACCCGCCCTCCAGCAGCAGCGTCAAGTGGTAGAGCCCGGTCTCGTTCCGGCGTGTCCGCTTCGAGCTCAGCCGGTAGCGCGTGGGCAGGACCGAGGTCGGCCACACCGTCACCGGCCCCAGCTCCATCACTCGCAGCTCCGCCCGGAAGTCACGGGCGTAAGGGCTGCTCATCTCGCTCGAACGTGTACGGCCGATGAGCTCCCGCCAATAGTCGAACCTGTCGGCAACCGGCACATCGTGGGTGTGGAAAAGGGTCCCGATCATGCGCCCACCTCGGCTTTCTCACGGAGTTTCAGCGGACAGCCTAGGACCGCCCGCTCCAGCTCCGACGGGCAGCCGGCCCGCGCATGGAGGTGGATCCGCCGCAGGGCGGACCGGCAGGTTCTCCTCCCCGGTCCGACCGGGTGCGTTCGGCCGGAGGCCGAAGGCCGGTGACCCGGGCGACCGCGCCGCTCCGACGGACTGCTGCCGGGGCCGTACCGGTTCCGGCGGAGGGAGGGGCGACGCGCTCCGGCTGGGCCTTCTCCGTACCGACCGCAGTCCCGACCGCCGGCCCGTGGGGCGGCCCGTGGGGCGGTCAGGTGCTGTACGTGATGACGAAGCCGGGGCGCACCGCGTCTTTTCGTTCCGGTCGTGGACGCAACGCCAAGCAACTGTGAACTCAGCGCCAAGACAACCGCGTACCGCTCAGGCAGGATCGGAAGCGATCAAGGGCCTCGGCCACCCGTGGCTGCGACCGGAACAGGGGACCGGTCGCAGTCACGGCGAGGCCGATGCCGGCGGTGAGGAGTGAGGACGATCGGGTGTGCCACCGATCAGGGTCACCGCTGGGCAGGCCGGAACAGAAAAATATTCGCATGTGATTCGCCTGAGCAAAGAAAGAAGGCGCTGTGTTCCCTTCCCACAAGTTGAGGTCCGTCGCCGTGGTGACCGCCGTGGCTGCGGCCGGGCTGTTGGCGACGGCCGGCCCGGCCAGTGCCGCAGCGGCGTCCCCCAGCGAAGTGTGCGGCTCCGGCTACAGGGTCATCGATTCCGAGGACCTGGGTCCTGCGGTCATCTATCTGACCTACAACAGCGGTAACGGTTACAACTGTGTCACCACGATCCTGGACAAGGCACTCAGCGGGTCGATGTGGATGGGTGCTTCCATCCAGAAGTCCGGCGGCAGCCAGATCGACGACTTCGGCGGATACACCAAGTTCGCGGGACCCGTCTACGTGTCGGCTCCCAACACCTGCATCAAGTGGGGTGGCGGCTACCAGGACTACGTCTGGAAGAGCGGCTGGGAGCACTGCGGCTGACACGCCCTTCAGCTTCGCCGCGCGGGTCCGGGCCGGATGGCCCGGAGCTCATGACACGGACTCCTCGCAGCGGCCTGACCGGGTGTGACCGGGTGTGGCCGGTGGGGTGATTCGGCTGCCCGTAAGTGTGTGAGCACTCGGCCGTGAAGTGCGGACGACAAGGGTGCGGACGACGAGGTGCGAGCGCCGGCCGAGCGGCTGCCGCCGCCCTGGCCGGAGCGGTCGCCGCGAGCCGCGTCCGGTGCCGGGCCTGTTGTGCCGGCGGGGCATCCCGTACGTCCCGTACAACAGCATGACCTGGCAACTGCTGTCACCGGAGCCGGGGTCCGGCTCCGGACAGGCCTGCCGGCGCAGGCCGGACCGGTGACAGCAGGCCGGCGCCCTCGGGGTGCTGCACCGCATCCTGGCCTCACTCCCGGTGCAGCAGCCCTCGCGCGACCAGTTCCAGGACCAGCGCGACGGCGACCGTCTGCACCGCCATCAGCGCCACCAGGACGAACAGCTGCACGGCGCCCGCCTCCACGGGTGAGGCGCCGCCCAGCAGCATGCCCACGAAAGCCCCGGGCAGGGTGACGAGCCCCACGGTCCGGGTCTGGTCCAGCCCCGGCAGCAGCGCGTCCGACGCCGCGGGGCGGGCGATCTCCAGCCGGGCGTCCCGGTCGAGCAGGCCGAGCGCCATCCCGGCCTCCACCTCCCCCCGCCGCGTCCCGAGCTCGTCCAGCGCGCGCCGCCCGCCGAGCACGGTCGAGGTGAGCGCGCCCCCGATGAGGATGCCCGTGACCGGGATCAGCGCGATACCGCGTAGCGGGAGGAGTCCGGTGAGCAGCAGCGCCACGACCACGGGCACGACGCCCGCGCCGATCGGCAGCGCGGCCCACCACCAGGTGCGGTTACCGGTGATCCGCCGGCCGGCGGTGCGCACCGCGACCGCGAACATCAGCGCCAGGAAGCCGAGCAGGGGCCCCGGGGAGCGCACCACCCAGCCGATGAGCAGGGAGACGGCGGCCAGCTGCACCGCGGCCCGCAGCCCGGCGACGGCGATCTCGCGGGACCGGCCGAGCGAGGCCCACGCGGCGACGGCTGCGGCGAGGACCAGAAGCACGGCGAGCACGGCACCGAGCACGGGACCGACCGGAAGCAGCACACGGCCACCCTAAGGGCTGCCCCGCGCTCCCTGACGGGCGCGGATCACGGGGCACCCCTCGGAGCCCGCACGCGGGCCCGGGGCTGCCGCCTGAACTGCCGGCCCGTCAACCCTGCGCTTCGAACAGCTTTCGGACGGGACGTCAGACCGACCGCTCCACCCCTTGATGTGACGTGCGCATGCCGTCACCCTGTTACCTGGCGACCACCCCACCGAAACCCGGCGCCGCCACGATGGCCGGGTTCCGCAGGCCGCCCGCCCGACATCCCCCCACATCAAGGGAGTTCACATGACCGGAATCTACGCGCGTCGCATAGCCGTCGTCGCCGCCTCGGCCGCGCTCGCCGCCACCACCGGGCTTCTCACCGCCCCGACCGCCCAGGCCGCGATGCCCACCCCGGTCAGCGCCGCGACCGCCCGTACGTATCTGGGCCAGCTCACCGTCTCCACCGAGGGCTCCTCCTCCGGCTACAGCCGCGACAAGTTCCCGCACTGGATCACCCAGTCGGGGGCCTGCAACACCCGTGAAGTGGTCCTGAAGCGCGACGGCACGGGCGTCGTCCAGGACTCCTCGTGCGCCGCGACCAGCGGCAGCTGGTACTCGCAGTACGACGGCGCCACCTGGACCGCCGCCGCCGACCTGGACATCGACCACATGGTCCCGCTCGCCGAGGCCTGGCGCTCCGGGGCCAGCGGCTGGACCAACACCCAGCGCCAGTCCTTCGCCAACGACCTGACCCGCCCTCAGCTCATCGCGGTCACCGACAACGTCAACCAGTCCAAGAGCGACCAGGACCCGGGCGAGTGGCTCCCCTCACGCACCGCCTACCGCTGCACCTACGCCCGCGCGTGGGTGCACGTGAAGCACCACTACGGCCTCAGCGTCGACTCGACGGAGAAGGGCGCCCTGCAGTCCGTCCTCAACGGCTGCTGACGGCCACCCGCCCCCGCGCGACCGACCCGCCCTCCTCCGGAGCCGCAGCTCACGGCGACGCGAGGAGGACGGGCCGTCCCGTTCCGTTCCGGTCCGTCCCGGGCCCGGGACGGCGTGGCACCGATCAGCCTGAAGAGGCGCGCGCGGGATCCGCCGTCCACGCCAGCAGGCGGCCCCGCGACCAGCAGCGGCCGACGGCCTCGGCGTGCAGAGCCGACCGGCCGAACACCGCCAGGCCGATGACGCTGTGGCCGGAGGCACGGCGATCACCGAAGGTCGGGATCGCCGGCGCGACTCCGACCCCCTCCACCGACACCCACCCCACTTCCCGGTCGGCCGCCGCTTCGTCGAGGCGGTGCAGGAAGCGCAGGCGGCTCCCGAGCGGGAAGTGCGACAGCGCCCATGTCGTGGTGACGACAGGCAGGGCGTCCGCGGGCACCCGGGCGAAGGCGTCGGGCAGCACGTCGACGGCGTCACCTCGCAGCAGCACCGGGGGCGCGGTGGCCGCCAGCGCCGTCTCCGCTTCGAGCCTCGCGGCCCGCTCCGGCTGATCCGGCCGCAGGCAGGCGCGCAGCCATCGGGCGTCATCCGCGTCGGTCACGTCGACCGGATCGAGGTCGATGCCGACCCGGGCGACGACCTCGGGTATCGCCCGTGCCGGGAGGGGCCGGCCTCCCACGACCTCGGACGACAGCTGGACGGGAGACTCCGGGTCCCCCAGCGTCCGTCCGTCGCTGTACGTGATGCCGACGCGATCGGTGCTGAGATTGAACCCGGCCGAACAGCCCACGTCGATCAGCCCGACCGCACGCACGCCCACCCGGGACGCCACCTCGGCGACCGCCGGGTACAGCACGGCGCAGCGACCGGTCTCGTCGTCCCGCGGCGGCCGTCGCACGGCGACGGACACGACCGACCCGGTCATGTGCAGCAGCGTGTCGATCGCCGCACCGGCGGCGGCCTCCCCGTCCCCGGCGGCATAGGCCGCGGCAAGCGCCGGGGCGCGTCCGTCGAGGGCGAGGTCGTGGAGCGCGGCGAGGATCACCGCGGGGTGACGCTTGCGCGCCGGCGCCGTCCCGATGGCGCGCAGCGCCTCCCCGGACCCGCTCAGGGCCCTGGCGACGCGCTCGTACAGCGGGGACCCCCCGGCGGCTTCGGCCTCCCCGAAGCGCCGGTACACCTCGGCGAGCGTGCGGGCCCTACCCATGGTCACGGCACCTTCTGCGGTCGGCCGGCATCCCACGGTCCTTCCTGGTCATCACAGCGGGCCCCCGCAGCGGCCCGCTCCCGCCCCTCCTTCAGCGAAACAGCCCGGCGGACCACCCCGCCCCCCTCCATCGTTCCGTACCCTACGGAGCCATCGGTCACGGCAACGCGAGGAGGGCACACATGGCCGGGCTACGCCTGGGTCCGCTGCTGAGGTACGTCGACTGGGAGTCCGGCTCGCGGGCGACCGTCTGGGTGGAGGCGACCAGGCCCTGCACGGCGGAGGTCCGCTGCGCGGACGGGGCGGGCGGCACCTCCCCCACGTTCGCCGTCCAGGGGCACCATTACGCCCTGGTGGTGGTGACGGGCCTGGCACCCGGTTCGACCACGCCCTACGAGGTGCTGCTCGACGGCCGCCGCGTATGGCCGCCCGAGGACTCCCGCTTCCCTCCGAGCACCATCACCACGCCCGCCGTACCGCAGGCGGACGAGGCCGGCCCGGTCCGGATCGCCTTCGGCTCCTGCCGGTGGGCGGCTCCGCCCGCCCAGGGGCACGACCCGATCGGCCCCGACGCGCTCGACGCACTGGCCGCCCGGCTCGCCGCGGATCCCGGAGCTGCGCGCCCCGACGTCCTCCTGCTCCTCGGCGACCAGGTGTACGCGGACGAGACGTCGGAGGCCACCCAGCGGCGGCTCGCCGCCCGCCGGGACCTGAACGAGGCTCCCGGCACGGAGGTCGCGGACTACGAGGAATACACCCAGCTCTACGACGAGTCCTGGCGCGACCCGGAGGTGCGGTGGCTGCTCTCCACGGTCTCCAGCTGCATGATCTTCGACGATCACGACGTCATCGACGACTGGAACACCAGCGCCGCCTGGGCCCGGGACATGCGTCGCACCCCGTGGTGGCAGGAGCGGATCGTCAGCGGGCTCATGTCGTACTGGGTCTACCAGCACCTCGGCAACCTGTCTCCCGAGGCCCTGGAGGCCGACCCGGTCTACGCGGCCGTACGCGCCGCCCCCGACGGCACCGGGATCCTTCGCGGCCATGCGACGGCCGCCGACGCCGACCCCTCGCGGGTCCGGTGGAGCTACCGGCGTGTTTTCGGCCGAGTACGGCTGCTCATGGTGGACAGCCGGGCGGCCCGGACCCTTGAGGAGCAGGAGCGGTCGATGCTCCGCGACGAGGAGGAGCAGTGGCTGCGCGACGAGGTGCTCGCGGACCCGGGCTCGTACGACCATCTGCTGATCGGCACCTCGCTGCCGTGGCTGTTGCCGCCCTTGATACACGAGGCGGAGACCTGGAACGCGGCCCTGTGCCGCGGCGAGCGGGGCGAGCGCTGGGCGCGCCTCGGGGAGAAGGTGCGCCGGGCCGCTGACCTGGAGCATTGGGCAGCCTTCCCGGAATCCTTCCGCCGTCTGTCGGAGCTCCTGAGGGACGTGGGGCGCGGGCCCGGCGCCCCCGCGACGGTATGCGTGCTCTCGGGTGATGTGCACCATGCGTACATCGCCGAACCCCAGTGGTCCGGCACCGTCCCGGGCGGCGCTCCTACCGCACGCGTCCTACAGCTGACCTGCTCTCCCGTGCACAACTCCGTCCCCGGATACATCCGCGCCGGCTTCCGCTTCGGCTGGAGCCGGGCGGGACGGCGGCTCGGGCGCGCGCTGGCACTCCACGGACGGACGGGGAGCCCTCCGATGCCCTGGCGCAAGACGGGCGGGCCGTGGTTCGGCAATCAGCTCATGACCCTCACCCTGCACGGCCGGAAAGCTGCGCTGACATTGGTTCAGGCCAGAGCTACGCCTGCGGGAGCGCAGCTCGAACCCGTGCTGGAGCACACGCTGACATCGAACGAATGAACAATTTTCAGCCACTCGACAGAATGTTGAACTTGCAAGTACTACTGAGGTGAACCTAACCTGAGGGGCCCCGATCGGTTCCCGTCCCCAGACCGAAGGAGCCCCACCCCCCATGTCCGAATCCTTGAACCGGGCCCAGCCCTACGCACTCGGCCTCTTCCGCATCGTCATCGGCTTCCTGTTCGCCTGCCACGGCGCCGCTTCGCTCTTCGGAGTCCTCGGCGGCGCCAACGGCGGCGGCACCGTACCCGTCGGCACCTGGCCCGGCTGGTACGCCGCCGTGATCCAGCTCGTCGGTGGCACCCTGGTCGCGCTCGGCCTCGGCACCCGCTTCGCGGCCCTCATAGCCTCCGGCTCCATGGCCTACGCGTACTTCAAGGTGCACCAGCCCGAGGCGCTGTTCCCCCTGCAGAACGGCGGCGAGCCCTCGGCGCTCTTCTGCTGGGCCTTCCTGCTGCTGGTCTTCACCGGCCCCGGCGCCGTGGCCCTGGACCGGCTGTTCTCCTCGCGCGGCGGCTCCGAGCGTGTGAGCGAGCCCTCCCACGAGAAGGCCCGGACCGTCTCGGTCTGACCACGCCTCCTCCACGGCCCCGGTCCCCTCCTCCCGCGAGGAGGGGACCGGGGCCGTACGTGACCTGCACGACATCGGCCGCCCGCCCCGTGAATACCAGGTGAACCGGGTGAACGTCAGGCGTACGCTGTATAGCTGGCCCTGCCGCTCCTGCCGCTCCCCTGCGACGTCGCGGCGTTGACACGGAACACGGGAACGGGGAGTAGAAAGTGCTCGAGAGTGTGGGCGCGCTGACCGGCAGCCCATGGATCTACGCAGTGGTCGCCCTCTCGGTGCTCCTGGACGTCTTCCTGCCCGTCCTGCCCAGCGGCGTACTGGTGATCACCGCGGCCACGGCCGCGGCCGCGAGCACGACCACGGTCACCGCCGCGGCCGGTGAGGCGACCCGGCAGGTCCCCTCGCTCCTGGCGCTGATCCTCTGCGCGGCCACCGCTTCGGTCCTCGGCGACCTCGTGGCCTACCGCCTCGCCCGGCGCGGCGGCGACCGCCTCGACCGTGCCATCGCCCGCTCCCGCCGGCTCACCTCCGCCCAGGAACGGCTCGGTGCGGCGCTGAGCCGTGGCGGAGGCGCGCTCGTCGTCGTCGCCCGTTTCGCCCCGGCCGGCCGCTCCGTCGTCTCCCTGGGCGCGGGCGCCGCACACCGCAAGGTGAAGGAATTCCTGCCCTGGTCGGCCGTGGCCGGAGTGGCCTGGGCGCTCTACAGCGTGGGCCTCGGCTACTTCGGCGGCCAGTGGCTGGGCGCGGGCTGGCTCGGCACGGCCGTCTCGGTCCTCGCCCTGTTCCTGGCGGGCGCCCTCGCGGCTCTCGTCGTCCGGCGCCCCGCCCACGCCTCCACGGCCCAGGCCGCCGGGGCTCCGGCCGGAACCTGACGGCCCGCGCCGCTGCTCAGACCCGGGCGGCGCCGCGTATCTCCAGGCCGTCCAGCAACCGCTGGGTCGCCCCGGCGATCTCGGCCACGGCGCGGTCGAAGACCTCCTGGTTGTGCGCGGCGGGCGCGCGGAAGCCCGACACCTTGCGCACGTACTGCAGGGCGGCCGCCCTCATCTCCTCCTCGGTGGCCTCTTCGGGGATGGCTGGTGGACGAAGCGTCTTGATGCTGCGGCACATGCCTCCAGTGTGCGACGCACCACTGACATCGACAGCGGCAGGCGGGTCCCGGCGGTCATGGCTCTGCCGCTGAGTGGCATCCCGGGCTCTACGCTCCGAGCCGTTCGAGCGGCGGGACGGCGTAGCTCCCGTCGAGAAGGGACTGGTCAGGCAGGTGGAGCCGCAGCACAGGGCGGAAGGCCCCGGCCGGCGCCGGCAGCCAGTTCGCCTCCTGGGCCGGGTCCGCCGGCCGCTGTGCGGACAGGTGCAGTGCCAGCGAGCCGTCGGTGCCGTGGACGAGCCCCGGCGTCCTGTCCCCGATCGCGTACCGGCCCGCCGCGTTCACGACAAGGTGGCCCCCGGGACTGTCGTACACGGTCAGCGACCAGAACGCCCGGACCGGCGGCGGGGGCGCGAGACGCAGCACATAGCGATGGGACCCGTCGAGCGGCCGGCCCCGGGAGTCACGTGATGTGTGCGCGTAGAGAGTCTCGTACCCATGGGGCAGCCAGCGCCCTCGCCGAGCCGCGACCGCCCTGAGCAGGTAGGACGCCTCCCGGTCGGGGACCGTCCACTCCGGGGGACCGAGCGTGCCGACGCCGAAGTGGTCCAGGTTGTAGTCGCGCAGGTGCGGCACCGTCCGCCAGGCCCCCTGGGGGCCGTCGGCGGTGAGCGCCGGCCGGCGGGCCGCCTCCTCCACCCGCAGCCGGCCCAGCGCCAGTCCTCGCCCCAGCGCCCCTACGAGGGCGGGTCCGGCCGACACGTACGGCGAGAGGCCCTCCTCCAGGAGCCCCAGGGGCTGGAAACGGTCCTGGTAGGCGCGATCGGCTGCGGCGGGCGGGAAGTCGGCCATCCACACCCGGAGCTCTTCGAAGAAGCGCAGTTCCCCCGGCACCCCGGCCTCGGTCGCCGGGAGCCCGGTCCGGTGGGCGCGGTCACCCAGATGGGTGAGCGTGAGCTCCTGCTGGAGCGCCCTGACCCGGGGCATGTCCTCGGGTCCGTGGCACGCGAGGCGGCCGACGACGGAGACGACGGAGGTGGGCGCGTCGATCACTCCGGACACGACATCGGGCACGGTCCCGGCCCACCCGGGCGGCACGATCATCCAGTCGCCCTCACCCGTGCCGGTGGCCCGGGGACCGAGGTAGGCGAAGGCGTTGCCCCAGGCGTCCACGAACTGCAGGACGTAGTACGCCCCGCCGGTGTCCGGGACGTGCAGCCGGACCGGCCCTCCGGAGAGATCGAGCTGGGCGAGCGCGTCGACGAGGTCGGCCGGGGCGAACGGGACGCGCGTGCCGGGTGCGGCCGGTCCGGCCGCGTGGGCGAAGTCGTTGAACGCTGCGGGCGCCAGCATCCCGCAGCCCTCCTGGAGACAGGCCTGGACGGCCGACAGCTGACGGACGAGCGGGGACCCGTAGACGTAGGCGTCGGCGGCCAACGCCGTGATCGCGTCCGGCTGCGGACCGCCTCGCCCCGGGGACACGTCAGACGACCGGCTTCGCCCGGTGGGCGCACAGGGCCCAGATCACGAAGGTGTCGATCGCGATGGAGATGACCGCCCACACCGGCTGGTACGGCAGCCAGATGAAGTTGGCGACCAGGTTCAGCGCCGCCAGCCCGATGCCCACACCCCAGGCCCAGGCCGCGCCCTTGAGGATGCCCCGTCCGACGAGCACCAGGATCACCCCGATGATCAGGTGGATCCATCCCCAGGCGGTGATGTCGAACTTGAACGTGTAGTCGTTGATGCGTGTGTACACCTCGTCGGACGCGATGCCCGCGATGCCCTTGACGACGGCGAGGATGCCGTCGACGAGGAGAAGCACCCCCGCGAACATCACTCCGCTCGCCGCCCAGGGGCTCTCGGGACCGGAGGCGGAGGGCTGTGAGGGGTTGGGGGCGGATGCTGGCCGGGTCATGGGTTCCTCCACTCGACGGATCGCTCCGCACGGCTGCGGGCAGATCCGACCCTGCGCGACGGCCTCCCCCACCACGACCCGGATGCACCCGTTCGGGTGACTCGCTCGGTCCTGTCCGCCCGTGCCGGGCGGTACTCGTGCGCGGGCGGCCGACCGGGGACCGGAGCCCCGCAGCGCGTCATCGGGATCTCCTCCGCTCCCTCCCGCAGCAGCCGGAGGAGGTTCGAGTGACCTCTCGTTCCGGTGTGCCGCACGGGGCTCACGGGGCTCATCCCCAGGTGTCGAGATCTCCGCCCCGCCATTCGATCAGCTCCGGCTGGTCCAGATCGATGTCCCCGGCTCCTTGGGCGAGCCCGGCCCGCCGCAGGAACGAGGCGACATCTCCACGCCCGTGCGCCAGCCCGACGATCTGCCCGCGTACGGTCACCCGCCGCCCACCGGTCGGCGTGGGCGGATACACGATCACAGGTGGATGTCCGGACATGCCTCCACGGTCTCCCCAGCCTCGCCGGTTCGCATCCCGGAGCCTGTGCGGGACGGCCGGAGGGCGCCGCCGCAACAGGA
>NZ_DATMVN010000446.1:0-13210 GCF_035563135.1 Streptomyces sp. | reverse complement strand
CCGGGCTTCGGCGAGCAGGTGCCGGCGGTGAAAGCGGCCGCCGTCGTTCATCACGAACACCGTCGCGGCGACGTCGACGGCCGCCAGGGCGACGTCGACCACGGCGGCGACCTGGGCCCGGATCGCCGCAGCCGCGGCGCGGGCGTACTCGAGGAGGGAGGTGATGATGTCGGCGGCGACACCGGAGGTGAGGATCGCGCTCGCCTTCCACCAGGCGCGCAGCTGCGCGAGCGGCCGGGTCTTCTGCTTGGGCGGGCGGGTCTTGCGGGCGGCGATCTGGTTCAGCTTGGCGCGGGCCCGCTCGGAGACCACCGGCAGGAACTTCAGCTCGCCGTTGTCGTCGACGGCGGTGACGTACTCGTGCTCCAGGTCCTCCATGCAGGCGGCGATCTGATCGCTGCGCCGGGCAGTCCAGCGGATCAGCTCGTGCGGCACCCCGGCGATCTCCATCACCGGCCGGCGCCCCGGGGTGACGGTGCGCGGCTCGGTCGCCAGCCCCAGCTCCTCGCAGACCTCCGCGGCCACCAGTTCGTTGTAGAGCGCGGAGGCGGCCACGGTGTTCTCGTGCAGGGCCAGGGAGTGGACCGAGCCCCACTTCCCGTCCAGCCGCTGCCCCTTCACGGACAGCAGTAGATGGTCGTGCAGGAGTTCTTCGCGTTCAGGGTGTCTCATGAGACAGCTGATCCCGACCTTCGCGCCGGTCAGCGAATCGCGCGGCGCGATGCCAGGCGGCGTGAGCCTGTGAGGCGGTGAGACAGCGCCAAGATGCTGGACCGGTGCGCCGGCTTCGGCAGGACAGTGGGTCATCTCGGCCTCCTGCGCTGGGGGCCGATTCCAACGACAACGGTCGTGGCCCGTTCGCTGAGTTCGTCGCGGAGGGCTTCGTTGTCGTGGTGGAGGGCTGCGATGGCGACGGCCGCTGCTTGAAGCTGCTTCTCCAAGTGGGTGCACTGCTGGGTCTTTGCGGTCAGCTTCTTGCGCAGGTCAGCGATGGTTGTGTCGCGTTGTGCTTCGCGCGGGGTTGTCTTCCCGTGTTGGGCGATGTGGGCGTCCCACTCGGCGAGGATGTCCTGGGCTCTGTTCATGGTGGCTCGGCTGACCTGGGCTTCTCGCCAGAGGTTCTCCTTGGTCAGGCGCCCATCGGTTCTCTCCGGTCGTCCGGCGAGGAGTCTGGTCATGGCAGCCCGGAGGGCCGCGCCGCTCTTGGTGCTGACCCTTCCTTTCGTCTCGTCCCCGGCGGTCATGTGCGGGCCTCGCCGGCTTTGTCCAGGATCGCTTCGACGCGTTCGAGTTCGCGGGTGATCAGTTGCTTGCGGCAGGCGGGGAGCCCCGGGGTCTGCAGCAGCTTCAGCTGCGTTCGCCGGTGTGAGTCGTGGATAGGGATGTGCTCGATGCCGATCATGCTGTTGCCGCATCGGTCGGGCCGGCACCGGTCGTGGAGAGGGCCGGTGTGGCCTGGCGGAACGTCGGCGTGCTCGAGGCAGACGGCGCCGGAGGGGTTGGTGTCGTCGTAGAGGCAGTTGTTCAAGGTGCCGAAGCGGATGGTGACGCGTGTCTTGCGCAGGAGGTCTTCCTCGACGCGGGCGTCACCTCCGCGTGCCTTGGCGGTCGAAATGATCTGGTCGAAGGTGGAGGTGAGGCGATCTGCTCCGGGGCCGAAGCCGATGACCTGGCCCTCCTTGTGGAGGCTGAAGAGGTCCTTGATCTTGCGGAAGCGGGCGACTTCGATCGCGTCCTTGAGGTGCTCGGCCCAGGATGCGTCTCCTGCGGCATAGCCGCGGGTGGCGGCGTTGGCGAGAGCCCTTGTCGCGATGTGCTTGAGCTGGATGCCCAGCGCGATCTCCGAACCGGCGAACTGGTCGGTCAGCATGGCCATGGTCCGGCGGAACATGTGGGGCCGGACGTATCCGTCGGGGATTTCGTCGAGGCCCGACCAGGTTCGGTCCTGATTCACGCTGTCGATGAACGACCTCAGCACGCGGACTCCGTGGATCTTCTGCGTCCCTCGGCGGGGCATGGCGGCGAAGATCCGGTCGCTCTCGGTGAGTAGTTCGGCGACGGCGATGGCCTCTGCCACGGGCTCTGTGATCCACCAGTGCTTTCGTGGCTGTCCGGGGCGGCCCTTGTGGAGGGTGGAGGCGATGGCGGGCGAGCTGTAGTGCTCGACCACGCTGTCGCGCGTGATCTCCTGGACCTCCGAGTCGCGCATCATGGAAAGCCCGACCACCAGGACGAATGCGGCATTCCGGAGCGCGATTCTCAGGTGGTAGAGGGAGTAGGCGTCGATTCCCGGGTGCCAGGGTCCGGTGCTGCCGTCGGGCCGCGTGACGTGCACCAGGTCATCGATGATGCTGTCCGGGCAGAAGCGTCCTTCGGCGACTGCCTCCATGGCCATCCGGCATCGCTCCGAAGCGCGCTTCGAGTGTCCGTGGAAGAGCGCGTTGCCTGACTTTCTGTCGAACCCGAGCAGCAGGGCCAGATAGTGGTAGTTGGGCTGCGGGATGGTGCCGGTCGGCCGTCCATTCTCGAAGCGGACGGGGACCTTGTTGGCCGGATCGGCCAGCCACGTCCTGACTTCCTCGTGCCTGCCTCTGATCCGTGTGGAGGCCGCGGTCTTCAGCTCTTCGTAGCGGTGGCTCGCGCGGAGGATGTCGGGCGCGAAGGTGTGGATGTAGGTCCAGGCCGCGCGGATGAGCGGAAACCAGATGTGCGGGGGGACGGGCTTGAGGACCAGTTCCGAGGACATCGGGTACTCGGCCACCTGCCGGGCGGTCTTGCCGGGCCAAGGGTCGTCGGAGGGCCAGGGCAGACTCAGCGCGGGAGCCATAGCGGTCATCTGCCGAAGGAGTGTGACGTGGCTCTTCGTGGTGGCGGGACCGATGGTGGTGCTGTCCCGCATGTACTTGATCCGCCTTCGCAGGACGTCGCTCGTCCATTGATCAGGACAGGGCGGGACACCGTTCTCTGCAGCCCAATCGGCCAGGCGTCGCAGGTAGGAGACGAAGTTCTGCATGGTCGGGACAGCGATGCCCGTGCTGCCCAGCGACAGGCCGTGATTGATCACAGCGTGATGGGTCGGGTTTGCGGCGATCATGAGGACTTCGCGGGTCAGGAGATTCCAGTAGGGGTCGGTCAGCGGTCCTGCGAAACGGATTCGCCAGGTGCTGGGGGCGACGTTCGCCGGACGTCGCAGGACGCTGTTGAAGTCCCAGAAGTCGGTGTCCCCGAAGCGCGGGATCCTGCCGTCGGGGTCCGATGCACCCGTTTGTGACCGGCCCTGGACGACCGGCTCGTCGTCGCGGAACAGTGGGGCCCGCAGT
The DNA here is from genome assembly GCF_035563135.1 of Streptomyces sp. Taxonomy (GTDB): domain Bacteria; phylum Actinomycetota; class Actinomycetes; order Streptomycetales; family Streptomycetaceae; genus Streptomyces. The sequence continues at coordinate 9,890 of NZ_DATMVN010000446.1, read as the reverse complement.
TGTTGCGGCAGGGTGAGGTTCACGCGTCGAACTCCACGTGGGCGGCCAGGGGCAGGTTCAGGGATTCCCGGCCGGCCTCGATGTGCTTGCGGGCGAGTGTCTTGTCCGCGTCGGACCGGCCGGCGAGGACGGCTCTGAGGTTGGTGAAGCTCTGGCCCCACTGGGCAGTGAACACCTTGGGAGGGAGTCGTCTGCGCAGTCGCTCGAGGTGTTCTTCGAACAGCAGCAGCTGGGGAAGCTGGCTCGGCAGGATCCACGCATTGCGGCATTCCAGACAACGCAGGGGCGCGACCGAGCACAGTTCACCAGCCGGGCTGAAGGGGGACTCCCAGGGGTTGCGGCAGTGAGTCACGCCCATGTCGAGCTGTCCCTGGATGATCCCGTCGGCTTCTCGTGCCGCCAGGCCCAGAGCTTGGAGCTGGTCAGGGTCCTGGAGCTGGTCGGCTGCCTCCGGCGTGACGACGGTGGGCCCTTTCGCATCCTCCTCCTTGGCCAGGGCCTTGTTGAACCAGTGCTCCTGTGCGGTGTTGATCACCTGTCCTGAGAGAATTCGCAGCGTTGTGCCCTGCGCGTAGTGGCCGGCGAACGTCTCCTGAGTATGGTCGTCGGCCGCCCCACTGATGCGTCCCCCGGTGACGATCGCCTTCTCCACTTTGGTGGACTTCCGCAGCCGGCCCACGTGAGCCTCGCCGGACACGGTGACGCCCCAGACTCCGAGCCAGGAAGAGAAGTTGGCCGTAGGGACCAGGGGGTTCCATTTGTCGAAGACCAGCCGCCCGTCGGCCCAGGCCACGGCCCGTACGAACAGGGAGTCGGTGATCTGCGGGGCCCTCTGTCTGACTCTCTCCGTTGCCGCCATGAGCCTGCGGACGACTTCGCTGGCCTCGCGGCGGGGCTGGTCGGAGAACACATCGCCAGCGGTATCGGCCGCCACATCGCTCGGGTTCGCGTCGTAGAAGGCCCGGTGCCGCATGCGCGAGGCCCGGTTCTTGGTCAGAGTCAGCCGGACTCCTTTGGGCAGGAACTCGACATCCTGGGTGCCGAACTGCGTGAGCTCCTCCGGGGCATGGCCCGTCGCGTCGATCAGAAGAACCCGGAAGGCGTGGAGGTCGAGCGTCGTGGGGTAGAGCATCGCAACCAAGCACTTCATGAGTCTGTGCTTGGCCACGTTCGACACGAAGGTGCCGTCGGCACCGAGCGCGAGCTTCCGGAGCTCCTCGGGCCAGCGGGGCGACGGGGGCATCGACATCCGGATCTCACGTGGCTGGAGGTCACCGTGGGCGAGTGCCCAGAGCAGATCGGCGATGCTCGTCCAGCTGCCGACGTTCGGGTGCCGTCCGTTGTCGGCAAGTTCCCATCCCCGCTCAACGCGGGTCTCCATCGCCCGGACGCACTGCCAGGCGGCGCGGACCATCGCCCGCTTCTCGGCGCGGGTGAACTCGTCACGCTCGCTGGACTCGCCCCAGGAGATCGTGATCGGTCCACGGACAAGACGAGCCAGCGCCGGGTCCACCTTCCGGTCGGCATGGTCGTCCCTGCGGATGATTAGCGTGCGCACGCCGCTCGAAAGGTAGCCAGGCCACTTCGAGCCGGCCGTGTAGGTCTTCGGCAGTCCCCTCTCCCACTCGACCAGCAGGTCCACCAAGCCCGGCCTGGCCAGGGTGAGCTCACTCGCCGCAGGCCCAGCCGCGGTGTCCATTGCCGTGCAGAAACGGTGGATCGCCGACCGGTAGGAGACTGCCCAACCGGTGATCTCGGTGGCGGTCACATACTCCACCCACTCGTCGGCCAGCTCCGCTGCCAGCCGCGAGCAGGTGTAGTCGGCAGGATCGATATGAAGAACGATCTGCTTGACGGCGCCGCGTTTGCCTTCGACAGCCCGGATGCCCAGACGGCCAGAGGCGCCGGGAGACGCGAGAGCCTTCTGCACGAGTTCGCGCTTGGCGTTGGTCAGGGGCGTCATGGTGTGCCAGCCCTGTTGGCGGCGACGCCCAAAGCGTGGGCGGCGATCTGCGCGTAGGTGGCTTCCCCGTCTCCGAGCCAGTTGCGGAACGCTTCCTCGAAGTCGTGGATCAAGTCGTCGGTGTACTCGAGGTAGGCGTATGTGGTCTCCGGGCTGGCGTGGCCCAGTCGCCGGCTCACGATCAGTAGAGGGTTGTAGCGGATGTGCCCGGTGAGGTAGGAGCGGTGTCGGCGCTGCCGCCTGGCGTGATCGGGTTCTTCCCCGTCCATGAGGTTCTCCAGGTAGGTCAGCAGCTGGAGTGCGTAGGTGTGGCGCAGGTCGTGCCAGCGCCAGCGTTTCGCGGGCAGACGCGGAGTCGTCTCGTCAGCGAGGCCGACCATGCGGCGCCATGCCGCGTGCCGGTAGCGCTTCCAGGAGTCGGCTCCGGGCATCAGCCCTCCGCGGCAGATGAAGACCGCCAGCGCTTCGAGCCCGAACTCGCCTTCGTGCACTGTGATGCGACGCAGGTTGGCCGGCATCGCCGAGATCGCGTATTCGCGCTCGACTCCCTGCAGCGTGCCCCGGACGCGTCCGTCGACGTAGTCGATCCGCGCGACGACGAAGAGGTCGCGGTGCTTGCGCGCGAGTGTCCGCGCCGCCGCCCGGGCCAGCTCTGGACGTTCCAGGAGGCAGTAGGTGTCCACCGAGTCGACGGCGTCCTCGGGAACGTAGATCGTGCGGGCCTTGCCGTACTTCGCGCATGCCTGAACCGTGAACTCGGCGGCCGATCGAGCCACGCCCTGCCCGATGCCGAGCTCGGGGAGCAGCACGGTCGCCCACTCGCGCCAGCGCGAACCGGTGCCCAGAGCCAGATCGGCACCAGCACGGCCGCGGTGAGGAGCTGAGCCGCGGAAGGAGCGGTTGACCTGAGCGTCTGGAAGCTGTCCGCCCAGGCCCACGTCGCGGAAGTACCGGTATTGCTCGAACGTCATGTGCCGGATGTCCATCCCCAGCCGCAGCCGCGGGCTGAGCGCGTTCCTGCCGCGAGCTGCCACACGCACCGGGCGTCGATCAAGGTGCCTGTTGTCCACCAGGAACCCGTAGAAGCGGTCGATCAGACCCGACTCCTTGCTCCAGGCCGCAGTCTCGATCGGCCGCCGCTGGTGTCGGGTGCGAAGCCTCTTGTAGGCCACCAGGTCGGACTCGGTGGCACTCAGCAGATCCGCCCCGCGGCCGCCCTGATGCCTGTCCAACCGGGCGATGATCCGGCCGTAGTCACGCATCGTCGAGGCGTCCAAGTCGGCGTACGACAACGACCTGGCCCACGAGTTCAGGGGCTCGACCGGCAGCAACGTCTCATCGTCCAGGTAGATCGGAGTGCCATCCGAGATACCTCGATGCTCCAGAAGCGCAGCCACCTCGGCGCCAGACAGGGCGTCGCTCTGCAGGTACCTCTCCACCAGCGCCCGATCAACCGAGAACAGCTGCACCCGCCACTCCGCTCAGAAGAGATGAGAGACGAGATGTACCAGGCGCTGGCCGTCCGCAGAGCTGATCTTCACTGTCCCGAGGGATGGGTAATGAGACAGATCTGAAACGCCCCAAGAACAGGAGGGGGAACCCGTTCCTGTTGTCGTAGTGCCTAAACGCCGCGACGACCAGAGCCGGGGCCTTCGCGCGCCCCCGGCCGGACGCCCACCGGGTCTGTGCGACCTCATCCTCCAGCCAGCGAAGGGTCACGGCGACGGCCCGCTCGTGCGCCCGCTCGATGACCCGGCGCGTCCGCTCGTCCCCCAAGGCCCACAGCACGACCAGTGACGCCTGCGGCCGGAACACGAAGTCCAGGGCGAGCAGCGGGGTCTGCTTGCGCTGCTCGATCTCCTCGATCGGCTGACCCAGGACGGTGGCCCGCCTGGCCGTGGCCGGGTCGACGCCGTCGTCCAGGAGCTCGCGCTCCAGGCGGTCGGCGTCCGGGTGCCGGCCCTCGCCGAACAACCGCTTCATCTGCCGTTCCGTCACCACCTGCCCGTCTGTGAGGCCCAGTGCGGCCAGGCCGCGGCCCCTCCACACCCGGGGCGGAAGCCCGGCCCCCTCCTGGGCGTCCTTCAACGACTGGCCGACAGGGCGGTGCCCGTCCCCGAACGCGACCCCGCGCACGTAGTACCGCCAGGCATTGCGCCGCTGCACCTTCGCAACACTGATCATTCCCGCAGGAGACACCGGCTCCGACCTGCACAAAAGAGCGATCCCGTGGGGCGGGAGGGTGCACCGGAACTTCACGGCCGATCCCGCACAGCGGGCGCCGGCGACAACGTCGCGCCCGCCCTGCGGACACCCACGAGGCCCATGCAAATACTGCGCGGCACCCGGTCACACACGCCTCACCCGCCCCGAAAACCGCCAGCAGACGCCGCTATCGCCACAACGCGTACTCCTACGTACCGCTCCCCCACCAACCGGCCGAAGACACCGCGCCCTGCACCACGTCACCGACTCTCCGCCCCCGGCATCGCCGGGGGCTTCTTGCTGCCTGGAGGACTGACGTGCCGACCTACGAGACCACGTCCCGCTTCACCACCGATCTGGACCGCCTCACCCCAGAACAGCGCTATCGCTTCCGCCGGACCGTGGCGGCCTTCGTCGAGGACCTGCACCGGCGGGCGATTCCGCGCCGGCCTCCGCATCAAGGGCGTGCGCTGCGCACCGGGCGTCTACGAACTCACCTGGGCGCCGGACGGACGCGCAACGTGGTCATACGGCGGGGAGATAGTCGCTGGGCTTCCCCACATCGTGTGGCACCGGATCGGGACCCACAGCATCCTGGCTGGTCCCTGACCTGAGCGGTCTTGCGGGTGAGGGGCGAGCGGTACGGGGTGCCGGGTTCATGGGCCGCAGCGTTTGCCGCGGGGGGTGGGTCCTGTGCCCTGGTCGACTTGGAGTTTGACGTGGATGTCGGGGAATTCGACTTCTTCGGGGGGTTCCTTGGTCCAGGCTCGCAGCGGGGTGATCCGTGTCCAGGAGGTGCTGGAGGCTTCGGGGATGATCAGGGCCTCGCCGATGGCCAGGCTGGTTTCCGGGCATGACGTCGTGGGCGTGGTGGCGAACACCTGGATGTCTCCCACGGTGGAGGCACCAAGCACGGTGATGGAGACCCTGCCGTCAGGAGTCGACCAGGGCTTCCCCGACGTCGCGATGACCTCCGCCTCGTGCGTACCGGGCTTGAAGGGCCGCAGCACCGCTTCCTCCTCCTCCGAAGCACCCGATGATGCGCCAGCGGTCGGCGTCCTGTCGGCAGGGCCTGAGCCGGGTGCAGCGGGGGAGCTGGTGGAGGCTGTGTCTTTCGGCGCGCGACCGGTGGGAGTTTCGTGCTGTGCGTCAAGCAGGGGAAGAGCCAGCCATATCGCCAGAGCCAGTCCCGCGGCGGCAGCCGTGCTCACCACCCCCACCAGAAGCGGCTTCCTGCGGGGTACCGGCCTGCCGGATCGGGACGAGTTGGGTGGTTGCGTCCTCACTTCGGCGCCGGACCCGGTGGTCTGCTGCCTGGGCGGAGGGTTGCCGGATACGGGCCCTGGGGTTTCGGGTGCGGGTGGGGCGGTGGTGGTGGTGCGGGCGGCATCGGCCCGCTTCCAGCGGTGCAGACACTCCTGGACCGCCGCCGGGCCGCCCAGGGCGCGGGCGATGGGCTCGACCGTCGTCCAGCGGGGCAGGCGCTTGCCGTTGAGGGTCTCGGAGATCGTGCTCACCACGATGCTCGCACTCGGATCCGCGGCACGGATACGACGCACGATCTCGGCGTAGCTGGGCTTTCTCGCCTCACGGTGCAGCGCGCGCAGCCACGCGGCGAACTCCTCCACCGGATCCACATCCGCCCCCACCCCCGGCACCCCTTCTTCTCTCTTGTCGTCTGTGGCCTCGGTGTCCGTGGCCTGGGTGTTCGCTGTCGTTCGCCGCCGTTCGGAACACCCCACCGAACCGCTCTCAGGTGTCTCAATGAGTCACGACCACCCAACCAGTCACCGGGAGGCACCACCGTGACGTTGCTGATTCTTCCCCTGGCCGCCCTCGTCCTGAGCGTGATCGGCCCCCTGCTGGCGACCGCCGTCGCGGTCCTGGCCCACGATCCCGCCCGTCGCACCGACGCCCGCCACGTCCTGACCCTCCTCCTCAACCGCCCCCTCATCAAACGCCGCCAGCACCAGCACGACATCCAGCCGCCCACCGCCTAAACGGTGCTCTCAACGGAGCTTGCGGCCGGTGACCTTTTGCTGACGTCGATGTCCTGGCCGTCTGGCGGAGTGTCGCCAAAGGCTCCAGCCCTTGCCTTCTCGCACGAGCCGCCGACGTACGGCTCGTGCGAGAGGGCCTTCAGATCTCTTCCCGAACTGACGGCGGACCAGGAGTGAGATCCGCCCACACCCGCACCCGTACCCCGCCCTCGCCGGGAACCCGCAACACGGCCCCAGGACCAGGGGAAGCCCACAGGGCAGCGATACCGTCAGCCGCCGGACAGTTCGGCGACCCAGGCGCCGTCCCGGATCGCGCCGCCGGGCTCGATCGCTGCCGTCCAGGCCGTGGCGGGAACCTTGAGGACGGCCTGGTGGATTGCTCGGTGATGGTCATGCCGACCGAGTACGACAGAGCCACCGGCCACGCTGGGCGAGCCAGGCCACGAACTCGTGGGTGCCGCCGCCGGAGTCGGTACGGATCAGCGTCCGGCGTCCGCGCCGGTACTTCTTCGGCAGTTACGCCAAGGCGAGCCCAGCCGTGGTGATGTGGTCGGCGGCGGTATTGCTGCCCGCGCTGCCTGGCCTGAGCAGGCCGGCCACCGGCCCACCGCTCCCGCCGCTTCCCTGATCGACGAAGGCCATCAGAGGATGGTGGCCGAAGGTCTTCTTCCAGGTCGCGGTGGCGTCCTGCTTCTCGGAGTGGGCTAGCACGAGAACCCCGTCCAGGTCCACGATCACCTGCCCCGCGGCATCCGGCGCGGCGGTGCCGGCCAGCTTCCAGACGCGCTCACGCGCTTCAGCCCGAGCGGCCCTTATCGCGGACAGGGCCTCGGTCCAGCTGCGGCGAGGGCGTCGACGAGCCGGGAGACCGTCGGGTCGGAGGCCACGGGCCCGAACACGCCGGGCTCGGCCCGCAGCCTCCCGACATCCGCGAGGCAGTCCCCGCCCAGCGCAACCGCGAGGGCCACGTCCAGGAGAATTTTCCCCGGATCGAGCACCGCCCGCGGCCGTTGCCACGGCGCAAGCACCGCCGATATCGCCTGGCCCAGCCCGGTCTTGCGGACGGTCTAGACCAGCAGTACGGCCCCAGCCTGGGACACCACCCCACGGCCACCGCCCTAGATGCGGACGCGTAGGTAGGACCCGATACGTTTCTTCACCTGGGAAGTGCCTCCGGCGGTGATAGGAACAAGGACCTCGAAAATCCTCATTCTTGCTGCTCAGAGGCACTTTTCGCTTACCTGACCACCCGTCGGACAGCTCGCTTCATGAAAGCGCGAGGCTAAGCTCGACCCCACCCCACCAGCGAACAGACCCCCTCCATGACCAATGGCCTCACCTGGATAGGCGCCCACGCCCACACCGCCACGCCCGTCCCCGGAATGCGCGGCGGCATCTCCCTCACCCTCGCCCGAGGCATCGACCCTGACGAGTTCCTCATCAACCTCGGGGCCGACCTCGATCAGCTCGCCGCCCGCACCCCACTGGCCGAACTGCGTAGCCAGCCCACCCCGCCCGGCCACGACCCCACCCGCTACGCCTACGCGATGTACGGCAGCGAGGGTGAGTGGACGTACGTGCTGGAGAACGACCACGCCGCGACCTGGGCAACCGGCTTCCGCCGTGTCCCCTCGATGAGGCCCGGCCCAGGTGAAGACATCCTGTGCGCCAGCCGGAACCTGTACAGCCCGCCCGCCGCGATCCTGCACGTCGAAGGCGACGAGGTGATACGGCGCGCAGAGTTCGGCACCACCACCGGCCACGAGTCGGCATTGGATGCGGCGCTCACCGCCGCCGGTGCCGTCTTCCCCTCCATCCCCGACGCCACCGCCGACGAGGTGACCGCCTACTACGAACAGCACGGCGCGCGTCTGCCCACCCTGGTGTTCACCGCGCTGGGCGCGTACACGGGGCTGAGCATCGACCAGGATGCCGCACAGGCCGGGAATCTCCCCGCCGTCCACCTCCTCACTCCTTGAGCGACTCTGTCGGGGATCTTGTGCGCGCGGCTCATTTGCCTTGCCGCCACCAGCATTCCCAGGTCAGGCCGCAGGCATCGAGGTACTGCTGGAAGGTCCTGGGGCGTCGGGGGCGGTGGGGGTGGCGAGTTGTGCGCGAGGCGAGGCGTTCGATGTTGATGGCGATGCCGGTCAGAACGTGCTGCACGTGTGTCTTGCGGTGGCCGTGGTAGCGGCTGCGGCGGGCCCGGTGTCCGTTGATGAACTCGCAGATGGTGCCTTCGACTCCGGACCGGGTGGCGTAGAGCCTTCTCCATTGGGAGTCTTGCTGGTTCGCGCGGTTCTAGGCCTGGAGTTCATGCAGATGCTGTGGGAGGAAGTTCACGGTGCTCGCGGCGGTGCCGCGGGCGCAAGCGGGCCGGTCGGGGCACGGGTTGCACTGGTGTGGGCGGAACCGGGCCACGGCGTAGGGGGCCATGGCCGGTGGCTCGAGCCAGATGTGGCTGGTCTCGCCATCGGGGCAGATGACCTGGTGAAGCTTCCCCTTGATCGTGGAGACCTGGAGACTGGGACCTGAGGTTCCAGAGGAAGTAGCGCCAGGTGGGAAGCAAGTACACGAAGCGGTACACCGAGGAGTTCAAGCGGGACGCGATCGCGTTCGTCGACTCCTCGGGCAAGACGGTCACCGCCGTCGCCCGGGAGCTGGGCATCAGCTCGGAGTCCCTGCGCGGCTGGTACCGCCGGGCAAGGGCGGACCGGGGCGAGGGTGCGCCGGGCGAGCTCACGACGGCCGAACGCGAAGAGCTCAAGCGGTTGCGTCGGCAGAACGCCGAGCAGGCCAGGACGATCGGGGTGCTGCGAAAAGCCGCGGTCTTCTTCGCGAAGGAAAGCGATCGGTGAACGAGACGTATGCGTTCACCGAGGCGGAGAAGACCACCCACGGCGTCGCTTTCCTTTGCCGGCCGCTCAAGGTGGCCCGCTCCTCCTTCTGTGCCTGGCTCGCCGCGGCTACGAACCGCGCGGCCCGCAAGGCCGCCGACGAGGCCCTGGCCCACGAGATCACCGTCATCCACGTCGCCTCCCGCCACACCTACGGGGTCCCTCGCATCCATGCCGAGCTGCGGCGTCCGGGACGATGCGTGAACCGCAAACGGGTCGCCCGCCTGATGCGCGAGCACGGCATCCAGAGAGCCCACCGCCGCAGGCGACGGTCGCTGACCCAGTCGGACAAGAAGGCGAAGCCGGCCCCCGATCTGATCGGCCGCGACTTTTACGCCGAGACGCCCGGCACGCAGCTGGTCGGCGACATCACCGCCCTGCCCACCGGCGAGGGCTGGCTCTACCTCGCCTGCCGGCTCGACCTGGCCACCCGCGAGGCCGTCGGCTATCCGATGGCCGGCCACCACCGCGCCGACCTCGTCATCGACGCGCTGAAAAAGGCAGCCGGACGCGGTCGCCTACAGCCCGGTTGCATAGCGCATTCGGACCGCGGCAGCGAATACACCAGCAGCCTCTTCCGCCACTACATAAACGAGCTGGGCCTCCGACAGAGCTGCGGACACACCGGATCTTCTTTCAACAATGCCGCCGCGGAGAGTTTCTGGGCCCTGCTCAAAGAAGAGATCGGCACCCTGCTCTGGCCCGACCGGGCCACCGCTCGCGCCGAGGTCTTCGACTTCATCGAGACGTTCTACAACCGCCGCCGCCTGCGCAAGCACAAGGTCTTCGGCTACCTCACCCCGGCCGAGACCCGACAGCGGCACC
>NZ_DATMVN010000445.1:0-8901 GCF_035563135.1 Streptomyces sp. | reverse complement strand
GGCGCTGATGGTCGCCTGCGCTGTGGCGCTGGCGCCCGCGGCATGGCTGCACACCACGGCCGACGCCCGGGTGCGGACGACGGCCGACGCCCCGGCGCAGCAGGTCGCCGTGGTGTTCGGGGCCGGGCTGCGGGAGGGCCGGCCGTCGCCGTACCTCGCGCACCGGCTGGACGCCGCCGCCGAGCTGTACAGCACCGGCAAGGTCCGGGTCGTGCTCGTCACGGGGGACAACAGCCGTGTGGAGTACGACGAACCGGATGCCATGCGCACGTACCTCATCGGGCGCGGGGTGCCGGACGGGCGGATCGTCAGCGACCACGCGGGCTTCGACACCTGGGACTCCTGCGTCCGGGCCAGGAAGATATTCGGGGTCGACCGGGCCGTCCTGGTGAGCCAGGGCTTCCACATACGCCGGGCGATCGCCCTGTGCCGGTCCGCCGGGATCGACGCGTACGGGGTGGGCGTCGACGCCGTACACGACGCGACCTGGTACTACGGCGGTGCGCGGGAGGTGTTCGCGGCGGGCAAGGCGCTCCTGAACACCGTGTTCGAGCCGGATCCGCACTTCCTGGGTCCGCGGGAGCCGGGGGTGGCCCAGGTGCTCGCCGGTGACCTCACGGCGCCGGGCGGGGCGGGCTGAGGTGCGCGTACCGGGGGTGTAACCGGAGGCACCGGTACTCGTAATACCCGCCTCGCACGCTGGGCGTATGGCCCGCACCGAGACATCCACCCACTGCCCGTACTGCGCGCTCCAGTGCGGGATGAAGCTGCGACCGGTCACCGACGGCGGGGTGGTCGAGGTCGTGGAGCGTCCTGAGTTCCCCGTCAACCGGGGGGCCCTGTGCGGCAAGGGGCGCACGGCGCCCGCCGTGCTCGCCGCCGGTGTGCGGCTGACGGGGCCCCTCGTGCGCGGCACGGACGGTGAGCTGGTGCCGGCGAGCTGGGACGAGGCGCTGGAGCGGATCGCGGACGGGCTGCGCGGGACACGGGCGGAGCACGGCGCGGACGCCGTGGGGGTGTTCGGCGGGGGCGGGCTCACCAACGAGAAGGCGTACGCCCTCGGGAAGTTCGCCCGGGTGGTGCTCGGCACCTCGCAGATCGACTACAACGGCCGCTTCTGCATGTCGTCGGCGGCCGCCGCGCACCAGCGGGCGTTCGGCCTCGACCGTGGGCTGCCGTTCCCGCTGGAGGACATCCCCCGGACCGGGTGCGTGATCCTGGTCGGCTCGAATCTCGCGGAGACGATGCCGCCCGCCCTGCGCTATCTGACCGAGCTGCGGGAGAACGGCGGCCGGCTGATCGTCATCGATCCGCGCCGGACCCGGACCGCCGAGCAGGCGGATCTGCACCTGGCGCCCCGGCCCGGCACGGATCTGGCCCTCGCCCTCGGCATGCTGCACCTGGTCGTGGCCGACGGGCGGGTGGACGAGGAGTTCGTCCGCGCCCGGACGAGCGGCTGGGACGAGACCCGGGCGGGTGCGATGGCGCACTGGCCGGAGCTGGTGGAGCGCCTCACCGGGGTGCCCGTGCCGCAGCTGCGCGAGGCCGTGGAGATGTTCTGCGGGGCGGGGACCGGGATGGTGCTCACCGCGCGGGGACCCGAGCAGCAGTCCAAGGGCACGGACACGGTGGGGGCGTGGATCAACTTCTGCCTGGCCACCGGCCGGGCGGGCCGTCCCCTGTCCGGCTACGGCTGCCTGACCGGTCAGGGCAACGGCCAGGGCGGCCGGGAGCACGGCCAGAAGGCCGACCAGCTGCCCGGTTACCGCAAGCTCACGGACCCGGCGGCGCGCCGCCATGTGGCGGAGGTGTGGGGCGTCGACCCCGACACGCTGCCGGGGCCGGGCCGCAGCGCCTACGAACTGCTGGACGCGCTGGGGCGGGATGTGCGGACGCTGCTGGTCATGGGGTCGAATCCCGTGGTGTCGGCGCCGCGCGCGGGGCACATCGAGGAGCGGCTGCGGTCGCTGGACTTCCTGGCGGTCGCGGACGTGGTGCTGTCGGAGACGGCGGCGCTGGCCGATGTGGTGCTGCCGGTGACGCAGTGGGCGGAGGAGAGCGGGACGACGACCAGCCTGGAGGGCCGGGTGCTGCTGCGGCAGCAGGCGGTCACGCCGCCGGAGGGGGTGCGCAGCGACCTGGAGGTGCTGAACGCGCTGGCCGGGCTCCTGGGGCACGGGAAGGGGTTCCCGGCCGAGCCGGAGGAGGTCTTCGACGAGCTGCGCCGGGCCTCGGCGGGTGGCCCGGCCGACTACGCGGGCATCACCTACGCCCGGATCGCGGCGGAGGACGGGGTGTTCTGGCCCTGCCCTGACGAGGAGCACTCCGGGACGCCGAGGCTGTTCCTGGAGCGGTTCGCGACGGACGACGGGCGGGCCAGGTTCGTCCCCGTCACCCACCGGGCCGCCGCCGAGGAGACGGACGCGGAGTACCCGGTGGTGCTGACGACCGGGCGGGTCGTGTCCCAGTACCAGTCGGGGGCGCAGACCCGCCGGGTGGCCGAGCTGAACGCCGCCGCGCCCGGGCCGTTCGTGGAGCTGCATCCGCGGCTCGCCGAGCGGATCGGGGTGGCCGAGGGCGAGAGCGTCGCGGTCACCTCGCGGCGCGGGCGGGCGGTGGCACCGGCCCGGATCACCGTGGCGATCCGGCAGGACACCGTGTTCATGCCGTTCCACTGGCCGGGCGAGGGCCGGGCCAACACCTTGACGAATCCCGCGCTGGACCCGGTGTCGCGCATGCCGGAGTTCAAGGTGTGCGCCGTAAGGGTGAAGGCCGCCGGCTGAGCCGGCCGCCGCTCGGCACGGCCGGCCTCCCTCGCGGACGCGCCCCCGGAGGGACCGGCCGTGGCCGGGCTCCCCGGGGGCGCGGCGTGCCGTACACGGACAAGGGCGGCAAAACGTCCGTCACAGTGCCGTGTCAGGCGCCGTCTCCGCGGACACCCATGCGAGGTAGCGCTCGCTGCCGCGCACGACGGGGGTGGCGATGATCTCGGGCGTGTCGTAGTCGTGGGCCGCGACGAGGTGGGCCTCCAGCTCGTCGTACCGCTCGGCGGCCGTCTTGAACACCACCTGCCACTCCTCACCGGTCTCGACCGCGCCCTGCCAGCGGAAGACGGAGGTGACGGGCGCCGAGATCTGGGCGCAGGCGGCGAGCCGCGCCTCCACCGCGCCCCGGGCCAGGGCGTGGGCCTTCTCCTCGCTGTCCGTCGTGGTCAGTACGGTCAGCCATGCGGGCTCGGCCATCCCGGGCCTCCTTCTGGTCGGTGTCCTTTTCTGATCGGTGTCCGCGGCCCCTCGCTCGTCGGCCCTCGTCATGTCAGCCGCCGTACGGGTGCCGGGTCCTGGCCTCGCGCAGGGCGCGGCCCCACCAGACCAGCTGGTCCAGCATCCTCTTCGCCGCCCCGTCGGCCTCGGCCGGGTCCTTGAGCACGCCCCGGTCGTCGAAGAGCGCGCCGGCGTTGTGGAAGGAGACCGTGTCACGCACGGTCATGGCGTGCAGTTCGGCGAAGACCTGGCGCAGGTGTTCCACGGCCCGCAGGCCGCCGGAGATCCCGCCGTAGGACACGAAGGCGACGGGCTTGGCCTGCCATTCGGTGAAGTGCCGGTCGATGAGGTTCTTCAGCGGGGCCGGGTAGGAGTGGTTGTACTCGGGGGTCAGGACGACGAAGGCGTCGGCGCGTGCCAGCCGGGAGGTGGCATGCGCGCCGCCGGTGGCGGGCGGCTCGGTGTCGGCGACGTCGATCAGCCCGGTCTCCACATCCGGGTGGCCGGACGCCTGCCCCAGGAACCACCGGGCGACTCTGGGCCCGAAACGGCCCTCGCGGTTGCTGCCGAGGATGACGGCCACCTCGATCGGGGCGTCGGAGGAAGGGGGAAAGGGTGTGGTGAGGTCCATGTGCCGAAGCCTCACACCTCAACCGTGATTGAGGTCAAGTGCCGGGTGCCGGCACCTAGACTGGAGGTCATGACCGCTCCCGCACCGGACCTCCACGTCGAGTTCGACGGCCGGCCCGCCACCGCGGAGGACCTGCGGATCCCGGCCTTCGCCGGCTACGGCCATTTCACCGCGATGCAGGTCAGGGACCGCGCGGTGCGCGGACTCTCCCTGCATCTGGACCGGTTGGACTCCGCGAACCGGGAACTCTTCGGGCAGCCCCTGGACGGGGAGCGGGTGCGGGAACTGATCGGGCACGCACTCGACGGCGCCGGCGTACGGGACGCGTCGCTCCGGGTGCACGGCTTCCTGCCGCCGGACAGCACGGCGACGGTGGTGATGGTGACGGTGCGGGAGCCGGCCCGTGCGGACGGTGCGCCCAGGAGCCTGATGCCGGTCCCGTTCGCACGCTCCGTACCGCACATCAAGCGGCCCGGTGAGTTCTGCCAGACCTACTACGGGCAGCAGGCCCGGCGGGCGGGCTTCGACGAGGCGCTGCTGATCTCACCCGGCGGCATGGTCACCGAAGGAGCGATCACCAACATCGCCTTCTGGGACGGCACTTCGGTGGTCTGGCCGGACGCCCCGGCACTGACGGGCATCACCATGGCGCTGCTGGAGAGCGGCCTCGCGCGGACGGACCGCCCCTCCGTGCGGCGCGGGGTGCCCCTGGACGCCGTGGCCGCGTACCGGGCGGCGTTCGTCACCAACTCGCAGGGCATCGCACCGGTCCACCGGATCGACGACATCCCCTTCACCGTCGACGAGGGCCTGATGAAGATGGTCGGCCAGGTGTACGACGACTCCCCGCGCGAGACGGTCTGACCCTCCCCGCAAGGCGCCCTGACGCCCTCCCGCAGGAGGGACCGGACTCCTCGCGGGGCGGACCGGTCTCCTGGCGGGGCGGTCCGGCCTTCCTCGCGGGGCGGACCGGCCTCCTCGGCGTACGGGACCATGGGGTCATGCAGATCCATATCGAAGCCTCAGAACTCCCGGGCCGCACCTGCGGCCCGGACACCGACTTCGCCGGTTTCGACAACATCCACGTCGGCGTACAGCGCAAGGACCGGCCCGGCGAGCTGCTCGGCCTGCACCCCGGTGACGCTCCGTCCGCCTCCTGGACCCTGGACTGCACCGCCGTTCCCACCGCGGAGGGCATCGCGGTGTCGGGGCCGTACATCCAGCACCGGTTCGGTGGCCGCTTCGTCCATCTGTCCTGGGGCACCGTCGACGCCTCCGGCGTCTTCACCATGTTCCGGCGGGCCAAG
This sequence comes from Streptomyces sp., assembly GCF_035563135.1. Classification (GTDB taxonomy): domain Bacteria; phylum Actinomycetota; class Actinomycetes; order Streptomycetales; family Streptomycetaceae; genus Streptomyces. Next base: position 3,700 of record NZ_DATMVN010000445.1, on the reverse strand, counting down.
CTGATGATGAGCGACATCGGCCCGGAGGTCCTGGAGGCCGCCTCACGGACGGGGCACCTCACCGCCCGGCTGCGCCTGACCGACGGCCGGGGACAGCCGCGCTGCGCCCGCGTACGCCCGCCGGACATCGTCTGGTCGGCGACGGACGGGAGCGCTTCTTCCGGGGCTTGAGACGGGGCCGGGTCACGGAGGCGGCATGACGCCGCCCTCAGCGGCCCCGGGGGGGGGTGGGCCGGTGAGGGCGGTATCCATGGGGCCGGCGGGGGGCTGCCGTCCCGTGGGGGGATATGGACCGTGTTCCCGGTTCGCACGAGCCCACTCCTGTGACCCGCATCACTCTTCACGCGCCAGGAAGGGTCACCCGTACGGGCCCGGGCGGGCCCTGCGGCCTCCACCACCGCCGCGACCTGCGCCGGTCCGGACGGACGGGCGGGCGCCCGGGGCCCGTACGGGTGAAAGCTGACTGGACGTCAGCATGCGGCCGGGAGCCCTGGCCCCTTACCTCGGAGGCAGGACACATCCGTCTGCCCGGAGGATTCCCATGCGCAGCCCTGCCCGCCTCGTGACCGGTACCGCCGCCGCGGCCCTCACCGCCGCCGCGCTCGGCCTCGCCTCCCCCTCCGCCCACGCGGCCGTACTCCCCGGCCCGCAGCTCTCCGCCGCGGCGGCCGCGCCCGGCGCTGCGGACTGCGGGCCGGAGAGGACGGCCGGGACCGGTACGGCCGTCTCCTGCGACAGCGCCGGGGCTACGGCCGACGGCACGACCGAGGACCTGGAGTCCGAAGACCTGGAGTTCGGGGGCCCGGAGGCCGGATACCTGGCGACCGGGGATCTGGAACCGGCCGAAGGCCCTGACCCCACCGACGGCCTGGAGGCCGAGGACCCCGCGGCGCTCGATGAGCCCGCCTGGCCCGACGAGGGCGAGGCCGGAACCGGGGACGAGGCAGGAACCGGGGACGAGCCCGGAGCAGGTCAGCGGCCCGGGTCCGGGACGGGGACGCCCCCCGGGACGAAGCCGGGAACGCGCCCCGAACCCGTGCGTCCGCCCGGGTCCGACCCGGGATCCGCGAAACCGCCCGTGCCCCCGGGGCACAGGCCCACCACCGCGCCCAGCCCCAGCCGGCCCTCCGGGCACGTCGGGACGGGCACCGGCGGCAGCGCCGCCCCCGATACCGCTCAGCTCGCCGCAGGTGCCGGCCTCGTCGGGGCGGCAGTCATCGGTGGCCTCCTGCTCCTGCGCCGGCGCCGCACGGGCGGCATGCGCTACTGAGGCCGGCCGGCGGAGGACGGGACGTGGACGGGACGACGCTGAAAGCCAGGGCCTGGCTGGTGGGCATCGCCGCGCTGTGCGGCCTGTGGCTGGTCCACAACGGTGCGGCCGTCAGGACCGTCGCCCCCCAGCCGACCACTGCGGAGGCCTTCGCCGCGGGCTCCGAGCCACGGCCCGGCACACGGGTCGCCGCACCGCTGCGCCCCTCCGAGCCGGTCAGGATCCGCATCCCCGCCATCGGTGTGGACGCGCCCATGACGGGTCTGGGGCTGGGCGCGGACGGCAGCCTCGACGTGCCGCCCGCCGGGAAGCGGAACCTCGCGGGCTGGTACGAGGACGGCACGCCGCCCGGCGCGAAGGGCACCGCGATAGTCGCCGGTCATGTCGACAACGCCGAGGGCCCGTCCGTCTTCTACGCCCTCGGATCCCTGAAGAAGGGGACCGCGGTCGAGATCGGCCGCCGGGACGGCCGTACCGCCGTCTTCTCGGTCGACGCGGTCGAGGTGTACGACAAGGACGAGTTCCCGGACAAGCGCGTCTACGGCGCCACGCCGCACGCCTCGCTGCGGCTGATCACCTGCGGCGGCGGTTTCACCCGCGAAACCGGCTACCAGGGCAACGTGGTGGCGTACGCCCACCTCACCGAGGTGCGCTGACCAGGCCGTCCACCGATCCGGAACCGGTCAGACCGCCCACCGATCCGGAACCGGTCAGACCGCCCACCGGTCGGAGCCGGTCAGGCCGTCCACTGGTCGAAAGCGAGCTTGGCGACCAGTGAGAACACCACGACCAGCAGGACTGCGCGCACGAAGCCGCTGCCCTTCCTGAGCGCCATCCGCGCCCCGAGCATCGCGCCCGTCAGATTGAACACGGCCATCAGCGCGGCCAGCTGCCACAGGACCGTGCCCTGGTGGGCGAACATCGCCAGCGCCCCGGCGTTGGTGCAGACGTTCACGATCTTGGCGTTGGCGGAGGCGGTGACCAGGTCGAGGTGGAGCACGGCGGTCAGGGCCAGTACCAGGAAGGTGCCCGTGCCGGGTCCGAACAGCCCGTCGTAGAAGCCGATTCCGCCGCCGACCAGGACGATCGCGGTGACCGTACGGGCCCGGGAGACCTTCTTGCCCGGACCGTCGCCGGCCCCCGCGGTGCCGAAGGAGGGGCGCAGCATCACGAAGGCCGCCACGGCGAGCAGTACCACCATGATCACCGGGCGCAGTACGTCGCTGCTGATGCCCGCGGCGAAGAAGGCGCCGGCCATCGATCCCGCGAGCGCCATGAGTCCGATCCGTACGGCGGTGCCCACCTGGACGGGCGCCTTGCGTACGTAGGTCACGGCGGCACCCGACGTGCCGACGATGGCGACGGCCTTGTTGGTGCCGAGGATGTGGGCGGCCGGGACGTGCGGGAGGCCCAGCAGCAGGGCGGGCAGGAGGAGGAGGCCGCCGCCGCCCACCACCGCGTCGATCCAGCCGGCCGCCAGGGCGGCCAGGCAGAGGAAGACCAGGGTGGTGAGCGTTATCTCGGGCATGACCATGACCCTAAGCAGCCGGCGGGTACACCGTCCAACCGGTCGTCCCTCCCCTCACAGAGGGCGTCATCACGCGCTGAGCGCAAGGTTCCTCCCGGGAAACAGGAGGGATGCGGTCGGGTAACACCCGCCGCGCACTCTCATGGGCATGAGGACACAGACGGAGAACGCGGCGCGGGTGGTGGTGATCGGCGCCGGGATGGCGGGCGCACGGCTCGCCGCCCGGGTCCCCGGTGTCACCGTCATCGGCGAGGAGGCGCACGCACCGTACAACAGGGTGCTGCTGGCCGAGGTGCTCGCCGGCCGGTACGAGCCGGACGTGATCGCACTGCCGGCCGCCGAGGTGCGGCGCGGGGTGCGGGTCGTGCGGATCGACCGGGCACAGCGGCAGGTGCTCTGCGACGACGGCGGTGTCATCGGCTACGAGCGCCTGGTGCTGGCCACCGGCTCCAACCCGGTGCTGCCGCCGCTGCGGGGCCTGGGCCACATGCTGCCGGACGGGGTGCATCCCTTCCGCACCCTCGACGACTGCCTGGCCCTGCGTGCCGCCGTACGTCCCGGGGTGCGCGCCGTCGTCATCGGCGGCGGTCTCCTCGGGGTGTCGGCCGCCCGCGCTCTGGCGGAGTGCGGCGCGCAGGTGGTGCTGGCCCAGCAGGGCGAGCGCCTGATGGAACGTCAGCTCGACCCGTCGGCCTCCCGGCTGGTGCTCCGGCACCTGGAGGACCTCGGCGTCGAGGTGCACACCGAGAGCCGGGTGCGCGGTGTGCGCTGCGTCGGGGGTGCGGTCCGCTCGGTCGAGATGGCCGACGGGTACGCCCTCGGCGCCGACCTGGTGGTGCTGGCCTGCGGGGTGCATCCGCGCGTGGGTCTCGCCCAGGACGCGGGTCTCGCCGTGCACAAGG
>NZ_DATMVN010000444.1:0-22745 GCF_035563135.1 Streptomyces sp. | reverse complement strand
TTCCTGGGAACGAATGGTTCTGAGTACCCCCGAGTTCGGGGTATGCTTTACCTCGTTGCCGCAAGGCAGCAGGCCCCAATAGCTCAGTCGGTAGAGCGTCTCCATGGTAAGGAGAAGGTCTGCGGTTCGATTCCGCATTGGGGCTCAACGCAGAGAAGGCCCCCGCCAGTGGCGGGGGCCTTCTCTGCGTTGAGCCCCAATGCGCAGAAACAGCGTGACGGGGTGCCGTACGGACAGTGGAGTTGGGGACCCGGCAGATGTCGTCGCCGGCAAGCTCAGAAGCCGCGTCAGTGGCCGGTGGCCGGCCCTGGGGCGGGCGCGTACCGACCGGGGAACCAGAACAGCGGGGACAAGCCCCGTCGGCGGATGTGGGTGAGCTGTCTCTGCCCCCACTCCCCGCTGAGGATGTCCTGGAGGGGCGGGGCCCTTCACTTGATAGGCAAGTTGATACTTGCCTAAGCTGTTCTCCATGGCGGAGGATGTCTACAAGGCCCTTGCCGACCCCACTCGTCGGCGGATCCTGGACGAGTTGGTGGATCGGAACGGCCAGACGCTGTTCGAGATCTGCGCGCGGCTGGTGACCAAGCACGGCCTGGGGCTGTCCCGCCAGGCGATCAGCCAGCACCTGGCCGTCCTGGAATCCGCAGATCTGGTCCGTTCGCGGCGGCAGGGCCGTTACAAGTTCCACGACCTGAACACCGAACCCCTTGAGCGCATCGCCGCCCGATGGCTCAGGCCTGATTCCCCGGAGAGCACCCCATGAAGATCCACCTTTCCAGCGTCTTCGTCGACGACCAGGACAAGGCGCTCCGCTTCTACACGGACGTACTGGGCTTCGTGAAGAAGACCGAGGTCCCGCTGGGGGAGGACCGGTGGCTGACCGTGGTCTCGCCCGAGGCCCCCGACGGAACCGAACTGCTGCTGGAGCCCGACGGCCACCCCGCGGTGAAGCCGTACAAGGAGGCGCTGGTCAAGGACGGCATCCCGGCCGCGTCCTTCGCCGTGGACGACGTACCCGCGGAGTTCGGCCGGCTGCGTGGGCTCGGGGTGCAGTTCACCCAGGAACCGCTGCAGATGGGGCCGGTCACCACTGCGGTGCTGGACGACACCTGCGGCAACCTGATCCAGATCGTGCACAGCGAGTAGAAGCCGGCCGGGGCGTGTCCTCTGCTCGTCACACCGGTGCCGCCTGACGACCCGGTACCGGTGTTCCGGCGCGTGCCGCTGATCAGGCACCCACGTCTCAGGCAGCCGCTGCCGGGCTCGGCCCGGACAACGGCCGCCCGGGCCGAGGGAGCACGGCCTCAGACACTCTGCGGCTCCGGGACGCGCATGGCCAGGATGGCCATGTCGTCGGATGCGGGCTCCGCGGCGAAGCGCTCGACGGCCCGCAGGATGCGCCCCGCGACCGCGCCGGCCGTCAGGCCCGTGCACACGGCGAGGACGTCGGCCAGCCCGTCGTCACCCAGCATGCGGGCACCCTCACGGCGTTCGGTGACCCCGTCGGTCACACACAGGAGCACATCACCGTGCTCCAGAGTGACCTCCTGCTCGTACAGCTCGAGGTCCTCGATGACTCCCAGCAGCGGCTGGGGCTCGGCAGCGGCCTCCACGGTGCCGTCCTGGCGCAGACGCAGAGGAAGTGGGTGGCCGGCGCAGACCACCTTCAGGAGGGCGCTGCCGTCCTCCTGGGGCCACAGCTCCCCGTAGAGCAGTGTGAGGAAGCGGCTGCGTGCGCCCTCGTCCAGGATGGCGGCATTGAGCCGCTCCAGCACTGCGGGGCCGCCGAACCCCTCGCGGGCCAGCAGACGCAGGGCGTGCCGGGCGAGGCCCGTGACCGCTGCGGCCTCCGGGCCCGTACCGCAGACGTCGCCGATGGCGAAGCCGTAGGCGCCGTCGCGGATGGGGAAGACGTCGTAGAAGTCGCCGCCGACCTCGTTGCCCTCGCCCGCCGCACGGTAGATGACCTCGATCTCCACGTTGGGCACCTCGGGCAGGCCGGGCGGCAGCAGGCTGCGCTGGAGCGACTGGCTGATGGCCATGCGCTCCGAGTACAGGCGGGCGTTGTCCAGGGCCAGGGCGGCCCGCCGGGAAAGGTCCTCGGCCAGCTCCAGGATTTCCTGGCGGAAGTGCTCGTCGGACGGCTTGCCGAGCGTGAGCATGCCGATGACGCGGTTCCTTGCCACCAGTGGCAGGACCACGGTCTCGCCTCCCACGGCAACCGCCGTGGCCAGGATGGTGCGGGTGGCCGCCCCCATGCTCAGGGGCGCGTCCCTGCCCAGGGTGCGCTTGGACGTGCGCAGGGCGGCCTGACGGCCGGCTTCCGTGGGTGCAGGCCAGATGCGGGCGCCTGGGGCCGGGACGGGATCCGGCGGGTCGATGGAGGAGAGCAGGTCCTTCAGGCCGTCGATGCGTTCCTCGTCCTCGTGGAGGACGTAGGAGAGGAAGGGCTCCGAGGACTGGTCCGCGATGGTGTAGACGGCGCACCACGTGGCCAGCGTGGGCACGGTCATCTGGGCCATCAGCGCCAGGGTCTGGTCCCTGTCCAGTGTTCCTGCCAGCAGGTCCGACGCCTCGACGAGGAAGGACAGCGAGCCGCGGCGCAGACGTTCCAGCTCGCCGAGCCTGGCCGACTCGACGGCCAGCGCGATGCGGTCCGCTGCGAACTGCAGGCGCAGGGCCTCCTCGTTGGAGTAGCGCCCGGCGGCTTCGGCCGCGACCCCGAGGGAGCCCGTGAGACGGCCCTCGACCTTGAGTGGGACCGTGACGACCGAACGCATTCCGGTGTCACTGAGCAGCGGCACGGCGCCCGGTACGACGGTGAGGTCCTCGTGGACGGCGGGCATGCGGGCGGAGCCGTAGCGGCCCGTCCCGGCCTCCACGGGGACCCGGGCGAAGCGCTGGCGGGCCGAGGGGAGGCCGGTGGTCGCGCGGACCTCCAGTTCGGTCTCGTCGTCGGTGGCCAGCAGCAGGAACGCGGCGTCGGCGTCGAGCATGTCGCGTGCCCGCTCGACCGTGCGCTGCAGCAGTCCGTCGAGGTCGTCGGGGGCGGGGGAGCCGATGAAGATTTCGAACGGGTCCGTGCTGCGGTTCTCGGCCGACGTGTCGGAGACGGGCGCGCGGACGGGTGTCTGGAGCACGGCGCGTTCGTAGTCGCGTACGAGGAGGCAGACGGTGGAGGGCTCACCGTCGGCGTCGCGGACCCTGAGGTGCGAGGCGTACACCGGGATGACGCGACCGTCGGCTCCGCGGATGCCGTAGCTGCCCTCCCACCGGGAGAGTTGCAGCGCTTCGGCGATACCGGTGTTGGTGCCCGGGGTGTGCGGCCACGCCACGAAGTCGGTGAACTGCTTGCCGTCGACCTTCTCCGCGGCGTATCCGAAGAGGAAGGAGGCGTCGTCGTTCCACGAGACGATGGACCCGGAGCCGTCGATCTGGACGACGGCCACCCGCACGCGCCGTTCCGCCACCGGCAGGAGTGCGGTGGGCAGGACCGGGCTCGCAGAGCGGATGCCCACGGGGCGCTCGGGAAGATCCAGCTGGAACCAGACATGTTTGTGCGCCGGGGTGTACTCGACACCCCAGCGGGAGGCGAGAGCGGCGCAGAGCAGCAGGCCGCGGCCGCCCTCCCGGTCCGGGCTGCCGAAATCGAGGCCTGAGCTCTGGAGCGGGACCTCGCGCTCCGGGTAGTGGTCGGAGACCTCGACGCGCACGCCGTCCTCGGTGCGCAGGCAGAGCACATCGGCGGCCGTGCCGGCATGCACGACCGCATTGGTCACGAGTTCACTGGTAAGGACGACGGCGTCATCGACGACGTCCGTGTAACCCCACCCCTGAAGGGTGTCGCGGACGAAAGCGCGGGCGGTCGCGACCGAGCGTCCGACCGGATCGAAGGTGGCAGCCGCGCGCGCGGTGATCACAGCACTCCCCATTTGGTGTCTCGTCGCTCCCCGAGTCCTGTGCCCGTATGTCGCCGCTTCGATTCGACTGCCAGGCTAGACGCTCGCCAGGCGTCCCGGGTACACGAGGGCGGACTCGGGCACGCGGAGCTTCCGGCGGTTGTGCGCCGGGCGCACAACCTGGGTCACCCGGTGAGGGAAATGGGACGACCATGAGACCTTCCCCGCCCTCCCGTTCCGGCCTGGTACGTTTCAACGATTTGACGACCGCATAGTCACCCGTCAACGGTGTGCTGTGGCGGTGAGCGAAAGTGGAAGTGGGCAAGCTTCCGGCAACGGCCCTAGCGATACGGTCAACCCCTGCGGGAGGGACACGGTGGAGTCTGGCGTGGCGGCGCGGGGTTCAGGAACGCGCACAAAAGGCGGGCAGTCCGTGAAAAAGCAGCGCAATGGGACCATCGATGTGGATGCGGCAGCTCTCAACAGACTGCTCGCGGCCCTCGTGGCGATGCGTGACGGGAACTTCCGCAGGCGGCTCACCGTCTCCGGCGACGGCGTGCTCACGGAGATCGCCGCGGTCTTCAACGAGGTGGCCGACCGGAACCTGCACCTGACGGGTGAACTCGCCCGGGTGCGACGCGTGGTCGGACGCGAGGGAAAGCTCACCGAGCGCCTGGAGACCGGCGCCTGCGAGGGCTCCTGGGCGGCTGCGATCGACGCTTCCAACGAGCTCGTCGACGATCTGGCGCGACCCGTCTCCGAAGTCGGACGGGTGCTCTCCGCGGTCGCCGACGGTGATCTCGAACAGCGGATGGAACTGCGCACCCATGCGGCGGACGAGACCGTACGCCCGCTGCGCGGGGAGTTCCTGAAGGTCGCCCGCACCGTCAACAACCTGGTCGACCAGCTGTCCGCGTTCACCGAACAGGTGACGCGGGTCGCGGTCGAGGTGGGCACCGAGGGCAAGCTGGGCGGACAGGCCCAGGTGCGGGGCATGTCCGGGTCGTGGAAGGACCTCACGGACTCCGTGAACACCATGGCCTACCGGCTGACCGCACAGGTGCGCGACATCGCCCTGGTGACGACGGCCGTGGCCAAGGGGGACCTGTCGCGGAAGGTCACCGTCCATGTGGCCGGTGAGATGCTCCAGCTGAAGAACACCGTCAACACGATGGTGGACCAGCTGTCGTCGTTCTCCTCCGAGGTGACCCGGGTCGCCCGCGAGGTGGGCACCGAGGGGGAGCTGGGCGGACAGGCGACGGTGCCGGGGGTGGCCGGGGTCTGGAAGGACCTCACCGACTCCGTCAACACGATGGCCGGGAACCTCACGTCGCAGGTGCGCGGCATCGCCGAGGTGACGACGGCGGTCGCCAACGGCGATCTGTCCCAGAAGGTCACGGTGAGCGCCCGGGGCGAGGTCGCGCAGCTCGCCGAGACGATCAACCAGATGACCGAGACGCTGCGTACCTTCGCCGACGAAGTGACACGCGTGGCGAGCGAGGTCGGTGGCGAGGGCCTGCTCGGAGGCCAGGCCCAGGTGCCGGGTGCCGCGGGCACCTGGAAGGACCTCACCGATTCGGTGAACACGGTCTTCCGGAACCTGACGACCCAGGTGCGTGACATCGCGCAGGTGACCACCGCTGTGGCCAGTGGTGACATGACGCAGAAGGTCACCGTCGATGTGGCCGGTGAGATGCTGGAGCTGAAGAACACCGTCAACACGATGGTCGACCAGCTCCAGGCCTTCGGTTCGGAGGTGACCCGGGTCGCGCGGGAGGTCGGGGTCGAAGGCCGTCTCGGCGGCCAGGCCGAGGTACCGGGGGCGGCGGGGACCTGGAAGGACCTCACCGACTCGGTGAACACCGCGTTCCGTAACCTCACGGGCCAGGTGCGTGACATCGCGCAGGTGACCACGGCGGTCGCCAACGGCGATCTGTCGCAGAAGGTCACCGTCGATGTGGCCGGCGAGATGCTGGAGCTGAAGAACACCGTCAACACGATGGTGGCGCAGCTGTCCAACTTCGCCGACCAGGTGACGCGGATGGCCCGGGACGTGGGCACGGAGGGCCGCCTGGGCGGCCAGGCGCGCGTCGACGGTGTCTCCGGTACGTGGAAGGAGCTCACCGACTCCGTCAACTTCATGGCCGGGAACCTGACCTCCCAGGTGCGCCAGATCGCCCAGGTGACCACGGCGGTGGCGCGGGGTGACCTGTCGCAGAAGATCGACGTGGACGCCCGGGGCGAGATCCTGGAGCTGAAGAACACCATCAACACGATGGTCGACCAGCTCTCCGCCTTCGCCGACCAGGTGACGCGGGTGGCGCGGGAGGTGGGCACGGACGGCCGCCTCGGCGGCCAGGCCCAGGTCCCCGGTGTGGCGGGTGTCTGGCGTGATCTGACCGACTCGGTGAACGGCATGGCGGGCAACCTCACCGCTCAGGTCCGCAACATCGCGCAGGTCGCCACGGCGGTGGCGCGGGGTGACCTGTCGCAGAAGATCGACGTGGACGCCCGGGGCGAGATCCTGGAGCTGAAGAACACCCTCAACACCATGGTCGACCAGCTGTCGAACTTCGCGGAGCAGGTGACCCGGGTGGCCCGTGAGGTGGGCACGGAGGGCATCCTGGGCGGCCAGGCGGAGGTGCAGGGCGTCTCCGGCACGTGGAAGGACCTCACCCAGTCCGTCAACGGCATGGCGAACAACCTGACCCTCCAGGTGCGCAACATCGCCGAAGTGACCACGGCGGTCGCCAAGGGCGACCTGTCCAAGAAGATCACCGTCGACGCCAAGGGCGAGATCCTCGAACTGGTGACGACGGTCAACACGATGGTCGACCAGCTGCTCAACTTCGCCGACGAGGTGACGAGGGTCGCCCGTGAGGTGGGCACCGAGGGCATCCTCGGCGGCCAGGCCCGGGTGCGGGGTGCGACCGGCATCTGGAAGGACCTCAGCGACAACGTCAACCTGATGGCCAACAACCTGACCAGTCAGGTGCGCAACATCTCCCGGGTCTCCTCCGCGGTCGCCAACGGCGACCTCACGAAGAAGGTGACGGTCGAGGCACGCGGCGAGGTCGCCGAACTCGCCGACACCGTCAACACGATGGTGACGACCCTGTCCTCGTTCGCGGACGAGGTGACCCGGGTGGCGCGCGAGGTGGGCACCGAGGGTGAACTGGGCGGCCAGGCACGCGTCCCGGGCGTCTCGGGCACCTGGAAGGACCTCACCGAGTCGGTGAACTCGATGGCGTCCAACCTGACGGGGCAGGTACGCCAGATCGCCACGGTCACCACCGCCATCGCCAAGGGCGATCTGACCAAGAAGATCGACATCGATGCGCGTGGTGAGATCCAGGAACTGAAGAACACCATCAACACGATGGTCGACCAGCTCTCCTCGTTCGCCGAGCAGGTGACCCGGGTGGCCCGTGAGGTGGGCACCGAGGGACAGCTGGGCGGGCAGGCCCGGGTCCGGGACGTCGACGGGACCTGGCGGGACCTCACCGAGTCGGTGAACGAGATGGCGGGGAACCTGACCCGTCAGGTGCGCGCCATCGCGGCCGTCGCCACCGCGGTGACCCGCGGCGATCTCAACCTCAAGATCGATGTCGACGCCGCCGGCGAGATCCAGGTGCTGCAGGACAACATCAATACGATGATCGCCAATCTGCGCGACACCACGCTGGCCAACAAGGAGCAGGACTGGCTCAAGGGCAACCTCGCCCGTATCTCCGGTCTGATGCAGGGCCGCCGGGATCTGGACGACGTGGCGTCGCTGATCATGAGCGAGCTGACGCCGGTCGTCTCGGCCCAGCACGGTGCGTTCTTCCTGGCCATGACCACCGGCGACGGGGACGAGGTCGGGCCGGACGCCGGCAACGAGAACGCGTACGAGCTGCGTATGCGCGGAAGTTACGGCTATTCGGCGGGCTCCATGCCGACCTCCTTCCGGCCCGGTGAGACCCTCATCGGCACGGCGGCCGTGGAGAAGCGGACGATCCAGGTGGACAACGTGCCGCCGGGCTATCTGAAGATCTCCTCCGGGCTCGGTGAGGCGCCGCCCGCACACGTGATCGTGCTGCCGGTGCTCTTCGAGGGCCAGGTGCTCGGTGTCATCGAACTGGCGTCCTTCCAGCCGTTCACACACATCCAGCGGGACTTCCTCAACCAGCTCGCCGAGATGATCGCCACGAGCGTCAACACCATCAGCGTCAACACGAAGACCGAGAAGCTCCTCGAACAGTCCCAGGAGCTCACCGAGCAGCTGCGCGACCGTTCGCAGGAGCTGGAGAACCGGCAGAAGGCGCTGCAGGCATCCAACGCCGAGCTGGAGGAGAAGGCGGAACTGCTCGCGCAGCAGAACCGGGACATCGAGGTGAAGAACACCGAGATCGAGGAGGCGCGGCAGGTCCTGGAGGAGCGCGCCGAGCAGCTCGCCGTCTCGATGCGCTACAAGTCCGAGTTCCTGGCCAACATGTCGCACGAGCTGCGCACGCCGCTCAACTCGCTGCTCATCCTGGCCAAGCTGCTCGCGGACAACGCCGAGAGCAATCTCTCGCCGAAACAGGTGGAGTTCGCCGAGACGATCCACGGAGCGGGTTCCGACCTGCTCCAGCTGATCAACGACATCCTCGACCTGTCCAAGGTCGAGGCGGGCAAGATGGACGTCAGCCCGACCAGGATCGCCCTGGTGCAGTTGGTCGACTACGTGGAGGCGACGTTCCGCCCGCTCACCGCGGAGAAGGGGCTCGACTTCTCGGTAAGGGTGTCTCCGGAGCTTCCCGCCACGCTGCACACGGACGAGCAGCGGCTGCTGCAGGTCCTGCGCAACCTCCTGTCCAACGCGGTGAAGTTCACCGACAGCGGCGCCGTGGAGCTGGTCATCCGGCCGGCCGGATCCGACGTGCCGAACGCCATCAGGGAACACCTGCTGGAGGCCGGCTCACTGCGTGACGCCGACGGCGACCTGATCGCCTTCTCGGTCACCGACACCGGAATCGGCATCGCGTCCAGCAAGATGCTGGTGATCTTCGAGGCGTTCAAGCAGGCGGACGGTACGACCAGCCGCAAGTACGGGGGAACCGGCCTCGGTCTCTCCATCAGCCGGGAGATCGCCCGTCTGCTGGGCGGCGAGATCCACGCGGCGAGCGAACCGGGTCGTGGCTCGACCTTCACGCTGTACCTGCCCCTGCACCCGAGCGAGCTGCCTCCGCAGGGCTATCCGCAGACGGGGCCCGGCCCCATCGAGGTCCACGCCGGTTCCGTCGAGGGCGCCCTGCACCTGGAGGCACCGCAGGGTCCCGGGACCGAGCAGCCTCTGGGGGATCCTGCCGCCTCCGCCGGGGTCTTCAGGCGCCGGCGCAAGACCCTGGGCGGTGCGGCGCAGCGCCCCGCCCTGCCGAACGGCAGGTCCGAGGAGGAGGCCGCGGCGCCGGAGGAATGGGTGCAGAGCGCCCAGGAGGCGCCGGAAGCCCGCCGGACGTTCCGCTTCCACGGGGAGAAGGTGCTGATCGTCGATGACGACATCCGCAATGTCTTCGCCCTCACCAGCGTGCTGGAGCAGCACGGACTGTCGGTGCTGTACGCGGAGAACGGGCGCGAGGGTATCGAAGTCCTTGAGCAGCACGATGATGTGACGATCGTCTTGATGGACATCATGATGCCGGAGATGGACGGTTACGCGACGACGACGGCGATTCGCCGGATGCCGCAGTTCTCGGGGCTGCCGATCGTCGCGCTGACCGCCAAGGCCATGAAGGGCGACCGTGAGAAGGCGATCGACTGCGGAGCCTCCGACTACGTGACCAAGCCGGTCGATTCCGACCATCTGCTGTCGGTGATGGAGAATTGGATGCGCGGAGAGTGACCGGGCGGTGGGAGGAGCACCGGACTCTGCCGGACGGCTGTGTCCGGGGGGTGTGAGTGTGCCGATTCCGGGGAACCTTCTGGTCTCCGACCGCGTTTTCGTTATGTGCACAGTGACATCGCGGTGACAGGGTGTGGTGACGGGCGGGGTGCGGCTACCATGACCGGCACAAGGACGGACGGCGTAAGGGAGTCGTCCCCTGGGGCGGCACCCGGTGCGATTCCGGGACGAGGAGGACGGGCCATGGTGCAGAAGGCCAAGATCCTCCTGGTCGATGACCGGCCGGAGAATCTGCTGGCGCTGGAGGCCATCCTCTCTGCGCTCGATCAGACACTGGTACGGGCATCGTCAGGGGAGGAAGCGCTCAAGGCGCTGCTCACGGACGATTTCGCGGTCATTCTGCTGGATGTACAGATGCCCGGCATGGACGGTTTCGAGACCGCCGCGCACATCAAGCGGCGGGAGCGGACCCGGGACATCCCGATCATCTTCCTGACCGCGATCAACCACGGCCCGCATCACACCTTCCGGGGTTACGCGGCGGGCGCGGTGGACTACATCTCGAAGCCCTTCGACCCCTGGGTGCTGCGCGCCAAGGTCTCGGTCTTCGTCGAGCTGTACATGAAGAACTGCCAGCTGCGCGAACAGGCGGCGCTGCTGCGGCTCCAGCTCGAAGGCGGCGCCCACCGGAACGCCGACGAGAAGGAGCCGGCCGGCCTGCTCGCCGAGCTCTCGGCGCGGCTCGCCGCGGTCGAGGAGCAGGCGGAGGCCCTCTCCAAGCAGTTGGACGACGAATCGGCGGACGCGGCCGCCGTGGCCACCGCCGCCCATCTGGAGCGCAAGCTCACCGGTCTGCGCCGCGCGCTCGACGCGCTGGAGCCCGGTGCGGGCGGCTCCGGGGCCACCTTGCCCTCACCGAGCTGACCTGCGGCGGCTGAGACCGCGTCAGTTCGTCGCCCGCGTAGGGCGACACGGAAGGGTGAAGCCGTAGGCACACGTGTCCACAGTCGTCGGCACCGGTAACCTCAGTCACATGGCCTCACGTACGTCCGGCAAGGGTTCCCTGGGCACGGCGGGCACCGCGAAGGGTGTCGGCCGTACCCAGGGACCGGTGAAGAAATCCGCGCCCGTCAAGAAGGCTGCGGCGAAGAAGACGGTGCCTGTCAAAAAGGCGGCCGCCAGAAGGGCCCCCGCCAGGAAGGCGGCGGCGAGAAAAACCGCGCCCAAGCCCGCGCCGTCCCCCACCGGCGGCGTGTACAGGCTCATCCGTGCGCTCTGGCTCGGCACCGCGCACGGCGTCGGGGCGGTGTTCCGCTCCATAGGGCGTGGTGCGAAGGGACTTGACCCGGCACACCGCAAGGACGGACTCGCCCTGCTGCTCCTCGGCCTCGCGCTGGTCGTGGCGGCGGGCACCTGGTCGCGACTGCAGGGCCCCGTGGGCGATCTCGTCGAGATGCTCGTGACGGGCGCGTTCGGCCGGCTCGATCTGCTGGTGCCGATACTGCTGGGTGCCGTCGCCGTGCGGCTGATCCTCTATCCGGAGAAGCCCGAGGCCAACGGCCGTATCGTCATCGGGCTCTCCGCCCTCGTCATCGGCGTGCTCGGCCAGGTCCACATCGCCTGCGGCTCGCCCGGCCGCGAGGACGGGACCGACGCCATGCAGGACGCGGGCGGACTGATCGGATGGGGCGCCTCCCAGCCCCTCGTCTTCATGATGGGCGATGTCCTCGCCGTCCCGCTGCTCCTGCTGCTCACTGTCTTCGGGCTGCTGGTCGTCACCGCCACCCCGGTCAACGCGATCCCCCGACGGCTGCGGCAGCTCGGCGTCAGGCTGGGCATCGTCGACCCGGTGTACGTACCCGGCGAGGAGGACGGGAGTGACGACGAGCGTTACGACGAGCAGTGGCGCGAAGCGCTGCCCGGGCGCTCGCGGCGTTCCCCGGCGCGACGCCCGGAGCCGGACGGCATGTACGACCCGGATCATGGCGAGGGTGAGGTGCCGGCCAGGCGGCGCCGGTCCCGCAAGCCGTCCGCCCAGCCGGCGATGAACCGGTCCATGGACGCCGTGGACGTCGCGGCCGCCGCGGCGGCCGCGCTCGACGGGGCCGTGCTCAACGGCATGCCCCCGTCACCGGTCGTCGCCGATCTGACCCAGGGCGTCTCCACGGACAGGGAAGGCGAATGGACCGGTACCCCGGTCCCCGGCGCGCGGTCGGCCGAGAAGGCTCCGTCCGGCAACGGGGGCGCGGCGAACGGCGCCTCGTCCTCCGGCGCCGTCCCCGATCTGACGAAACCCGTCCCCGAGCGGTCAGAGTCGCTGCCCGCCCGTGCCGAGCAGCTCCAGCTCTCCGGCGACATCACCTATGCGCTGCCCTCGCTGGACCTGCTGGAGCGCGGTGGCCCCGGCAAGACGCGCAGCGCCGCCAACGACGCCGTCGTCGCCTCGCTGACCACCGTCTTCACGGAGTTCAAGGTCGACGCGTCCGTCACCGGCTTCACCCGCGGCCCGACCGTCACCCGGTACGAAGTGGAACTCGGCCCCGCCGTCAAGGTCGAGAGGATCACCGCCCTCACCAAGAACATCGCCTACGCCGTCGCAAGCCCGGACGTCCGGATCATCTCCCCGATCCCCGGCAAGTCCGCCGTCGGTATCGAGATCCCCAACTCCGACCGGGAGATGGTGAATCTCGGAGACGTCCTGCGCCTCGCGGACGCGGCCGAGGACGACCACCCCATGCTGGTCGCACTCGGCAAGAACGTCGAGGGCGGATACGAGATGGCCAACCTGGCGAACATGCCGCACGTCCTGGTCGCCGGTGCGACGGGCTCCGGCAAGTCCTCCTGCATCAACTGCCTGATCACGTCGGTCATGGTGCGGGCGACCCCTGAGGACGTGCGGATGGTGCTCGTCGACCCGAAGCGGGTCGAGCTCACCGCCTACGAAGGCATTCCGCACCTGATCACGCCCATCATCACCAACCCGAAGAAGGCCGCCGAGGCACTCCAGTGGGTCGTGCGGGAGATGGACCTCCGCTACGACGACCTCGCGGCCTACGGCTTCCGGCACATCGACGACTTCAACCACGCGGTACGCGCCGGCAAGGTCCAGGCACCCGAGGGGAGCGAGCGGGAGCTCTCGCCCTATCCGTACCTGCTGGTCATCGTCGACGAGCTCGCGGACCTCATGATGGTGGCCCCGCGGGACGTCGAGGACTCCATCGTGCGGATCACCCAGCTGGCGCGCGCCGCCGGCATCCATCTGGTGCTCGCCACGCAGCGCCCGTCGGTCGATGTCGTCACCGGCCTGATCAAGGCCAACGTGCCCTCCCGGCTCGCCTTCGCGACCTCGTCCCTCGCCGACAGCCGGGTCATCCTCGACCAGCCCGGCGCCGAGAAGCTCATCGGAAAGGGTGACGGTCTGTTCCTGCCGATGGGGGCGAACAAGCCGACCCGCATGCAGGGGGCCTTCGTCACCGAGGCCGAGGTCGCGGCCGTCGTCCAGCACTGCAAGGATCAGATGGCGCCGGTCTTCCGTGAGGACGTGGTGGCCGGCACGAAACAGAAGAAGGAGATCGACGAGGACATCGGCGACGATCTCGATCTGCTCTGTCAGGCGGCCGAACTGGTCGTGTCCACACAATTCGGCTCCACATCGATGCTCCAGCGCAAGCTGCGGGTCGGCTTCGCGAAGGCCGGCCGGCTGATGGACCTGATGGAGTCGCGCAACATCGTGGGTCCCAGCGAGGGTTCCAAGGCCCGCGATGTCATGGTGAAGCCGGACGAACTCGACGGGGTGCTGGCCGTCATCCGCGGGGAAACCGCTTCGTAGAAGTTCTGCGGGCAACCGTTTCGCCCGGCCGTACGTCAAGTTGAAGGGAGGAGCAGTGGGATGGTCCGTCCCGCTCCCCGCCCTGTGTCCTGCCCGAGGGGCTGTCCGGCGAACCCGATGGCGTACAAAGTCGTCGCTCCCGGTTGCCCCACCCTTTCGTACCACCCCTAGACTGAACGTCCAGCAGGTGGCTCACGCTCGAAAGGCGCCCCCGTGTCCATCGGCAACTCCCCCGAAGACGACCGGCCTTCGATCGGTCGCGTGCTTCAGCAGGCTCGTATCGCCGCAGGTCTGACGGTCGAGGAAGTCAGCAGCTCCACCCGGGTGCGCATGCCCATCGTGCACGCGATCGAGGAGGACGACTTCTCCCGCTGCGGCGGCGACGTGTACGCCCGTGGCCATATCCGTATGCTCGCCCGCGCCGTCGGAGTCGACCCCGGCCCGCTGATCGCGGACTTCGACGCCGAGCACGGTGGTGGTCCCGAGCCCACGCCCGTGGCCCCGCTGTTCGAAGCGGAGCGGATCCGCTCCGAGCCCCGCCGGCCCAACTGGACCGCGGCCATGGTCGCCGCGATCGTCGCCGTGGTCGGCTTCGTCGGCTTCACGATTTTCAACGGTGAGGACGAGGGGGCGGGCCCGGCGCAGGTCGCCGAAGGATCGACCCCCGACAGGACCACTCCCGACCCCACCACGAGCGAACCCGCCGATCCCAAGCCCGCCCCCTCCGAAAGCGCCATCGCCGCAGCTCCGCTGGACAAGGTGACGGTCAGGCTGAGCGCCACCGAGGGCAGGAGCTGGATTTCCGCCAAGGACCACAACGGGCGGCTGCTCTTCGACGGGCTGCTGGCCGAGGGCGAGACCAAGACCTTCCAGGACAAGGAGCGGGTCGACCTCGTCCTGGGGGATGCCGGAGCGATCGACCTCTTCGTGAACGGCAAGAAGGTCGACGACCAGTTCGAGTCAGGACAGGTCGAGCGGCTTTCGTACACCAAGGGTGACCCCGAGGTCGGCTGACCCTCATCCGGACTTTCCGGACGGGGAGTGCCCGGCAGTACCGCCGGGCACTCCCCGTTCGCGTCGCCCCTCCGCTTCACCGACTGTTCGGTCACTCCCCGTAGCGGTGAACCCTGCTCGGCAGGGTGAGTGCCGGGACGAAGTAGTCTTGAGCCCATGCCCGAACGCCGTACCGTCGCCCTTGTCACTCTTGGCTGCGCCCGTAACGAGGTGGACTCGGAGGAGCTCGCAGGCCGCTTGGCAGCGGACGGCTGGGAGCTCGTCGAGAACGCCACGGACGCGGATGTCGCCGTCGTCAACACCTGCGGGTTCGTCGAAGCCGCCAAGAAGGACTCCGTCGATGCCCTGCTCGAAGCGAACGATCTGAAGGATCACGGCAGAACCCAGGCCGTCGTAGCCGTCGGCTGCATGGCCGAGCGCTACGGCAAGGACCTCGCCGAGGCGCTGCCGGAAGCCGACGGAGTCCTCGGATTCGACGACTACGCCGACATCTCCGACCGTCTGCAGACCATTCTCAACGGCGGCATCCACGCCTCCCACACCCCGCGCGACCGGCGCAAGCTGCTGCCGATCAGTCCGGCCGAGCGCCAGGACGCCGCCGTCGCGCTGCCCGGTCACGCCCAGGAGATCGCGCCGGCTCCCGCAGACCTGCCGGAAGGTGTCGCACCGGTCTCCGGACCGCGGGCACCGCTGCGCCGCAGGCTGGGGACCAGCCCCGTCGCCTCGGTGAAGCTCGCCTCGGGCTGTGACCGGCGCTGCTCGTTCTGCGCCATCCCCTCCTTCCGCGGCTCGTTCATCTCGCGGCGTCCCTCCGATGTCCTGGGAGAGACCCGCTGGCTCGCCGAGCAGGGCGTCAAGGAGGTCATGCTCGTCTCCGAGAACAACACCTCGTACGGCAAGGACCTCGGAGACATCAGGCTCCTGGAGACCCTGCTGCCCGAGCTGGCCGACGTCGACGGGATCGAGCGGATCCGTGTCAGCTACCTGCAGCCCGCCGAGATGCGGCCGGGGCTGATCGACGTACTCACCTCGACGCCCAAGGTCGCCCCCTACTTCGATCTCTCCTTCCAGCACTCCGCCCCCGGGGTCCTGCGCGCGATGCGGCGGTTCGGTGACACGGACCGTTTCCTCGAACTCCTGGACACCATTCGGACGAAGGCGCCGCAGGCCGGCGCGCGCTCGAACTTCATCGTGGGCTTCCCCGGGGAGACGGAGGCCGACCTCGCCGAGCTGGAACGCTTCCTCACGAGCGCCCGCCTGGACGCCATCGGGGTCTTCGGCTACTCCGACGAGGAGGGCACCGAGGCCGTCGGCTACGACAACAAGCTGGACGCCGACGTCATCGCCGAGCGGCTCGCGCACATCTCGCAGCTGGCCGAGGAACTCACCTCGCAGCGCGCCGAGGAGCGGGTGGGCGAGACGCTCCAGGTCCTCGTCGAGTCCGTGGAATCGGAGGAGGACGGGCCCGTAGCGGTGGGCCGAGCAGCCCACCAGGCACCGGAAACGGACGGCCAGGTCGTCTTCACCGCACGCGAAGGCCTTGTGCCGGGCCTTATGGTCGAAGCGAAGGCAGTGGGCACCGAGGGAGTGGACCTCGTGGCCGAACACCACGAGCTTGCGGAGGCAGCCAGATGACGGGAGCCCCGGCGACCGCGGCAGGCGGTACCGGCGCGACGCCGGCGCCCCGCGGCGGCAAGCTGGGCGCGGCGGCCGTCAACCAGGCCGGCCTGTGGAACATCGCGAACATCCTCACGATGGTGCGGCTGCTGCTCGTCCCGGGGTTCGTCATGCTGCTCCTGCACGACGGTGGCTACGACCCGGTCTGGCGGTCGTTCGCCTGGGCGGCCTTCGCCGTCGCGATGATCACCGATGTCTTCGACGGCCATCTGGCACGCACGTACAACCTGGTCACCGATTTCGGGAAGATCGCCGACCCGATCGCGGACAAGGCGATCATGGGGGCGGCGCTGATCTGCCTGTCGGCGCTCGGGGACCTGCCGTGGTGGATCACCGGCGTGATCCTCTTCCGTGAGCTCGGCATCACACTCATGCGTTTCTGGGTCATCCGGCACTCGGTGATCCCGGCCAGCCGAGGCGGGAAGGTGAAGACCCTGGCGCAGGGCATCGCCGTGGGCATGTACGTCCTCGCGCTCACGGGCCCCCTGGCGACCCTGCGGTTCTGGGTGATGATGGCCGCCGTCGTGCTGACGGTCGTCACCGGCCTCGACTACGTACGCCAGGCCGTCGTGCTGCGCCGCCGTGGGCTGGCCGCCGCCCTGGAGGCGGTCGCGGCGGTGGCGGACGCGGAGAACACCTCCGGCGCGCGGTGCGCCGCGGGGGAAGCGGGCGGGGCGACTGAAGACGTGGTGGAGCCCGTGGTGAAGCCCTTCGGGGACCCGGTCGGGGAGCGCGTGGCGGGCAGCAGGGACGCCGCGGAGGCCGAGCGGTGACGTCGGTGGCGGCTCAGGTGCTGCGGCGGCTTCAGGAGCGCGGTGAGTCACTCGCGGCCGCCGAGTCCCTCACCGGTGGACTGGTGGCCGCCGAGCTCACCTCCGTACCCGGGGCCTCGCGGTGCTTCCGCGGGTCCGTCACGGCGTATGCCACGCCCCTGAAGCGGGACGTACTGGGCGTCGACGGCGCACTCCTGGACGAGCGCGGAGCGGTGGACCCGGACGTCGCGCGGTCGATGGCCTCCGGCGTACGCCGGCTTCTCGGCGCGGACTGGGGCGTCTCGACCACCGGGGTCGCAGGGCCCGAGCCGCAGGACGGCAAGCCCGTGGGAACGGTCTTCATAGCCGTTTCCGGACCGGACGGCGTGCAGAAAGTCGCCGGGCTGAGGTTGAACGGCGGGCGGGCGGACATCCGTAAGGAGAGTGTACGGAGCCTGCTCGAACTGCTCTCCGGCGAACTCGGTGAAAATGCGAGGGCACAGGATACGGAACAGAACGGGGGGAATTGATGTTTGCAGCCCTGAGTGAACACGACATCGCTCCCCGCACGGCCGCAGCGCGAGGCGGTACGGTGGGGCGTGAAGGATGCGGCTACGCGGTCCGAGGAGGGAGCCACCGATGATTCTGCTCCGTCGCCTGCTTGGTGACGTGCTGCGTCGGCAGCGCCAGCGCCAAGGCCGTACTCTGCGCGAAGTCTCCTCGTCCGCCCGAGTCTCGCTCGGCTATCTCTCCGAGGTGGAGCGGGGGCAGAAGGAGGCATCCTCCGAACTGCTCTCCGCCATTTGCGACGCGCTGGACGTACGGATGTCCGAGCTCATGCGTGAGGTGAGCGATGAACTGTCGCTGGCCGAGCTGGCCGAGTCGGCAGCAGCCAGTGATGCGGTGCCTGTACCGGTACGCCCGATGCTCAATTCCGTCTCTGTTGCGTCGGTCGCCGGCGTACCGACGGGACGGGTGACCATCAAGGCGCCTGCGGAAGCGGTGGATGTCGTCGCCGCCTGACCGCACGGTTCGTGGTGCGAAGCCCCGGCCGGCCCTTCCAAGGGCCGGCCGGGGCTTTTGTGTGCCTCGTGTGTGCGGGGCCGTTCATGGGGCAGGCGCTGGGTGAGGCCGGAGTGGCGATTCTTCGGAACAGCCACCCGAATGACCGTTTAGCTCCATATGTGACATTGTGGACAGATGGTTGGTCGAGAAGCTATCTGAACGGAGAAGTGCATGTCTGTCGTGAAGAGCGCCCTGTCCGATGGTGACCGCAAGATCGTGGGAGACGCGCTGCAAGGCGCGCTGGTCGACCTGGTCGACCTCTCCCTGGTGGCCAAGCAGGTGCACTGGAACGTGGTCGGCCCCCGCTTCCGATCCGTGCATCTCCAGCTCGACGAGGTCGTCGACACGGCGCGGCAGCACTCGGACACGGTCGCGGAGAGGGCTTCCGCGCTCGGAGTCAACCCTGACGGCCGGTCCCGGACGCTCGCGAAGACCACGGCCATCGATTCCGTGCCCGACGGCTGGATCAAGGACGTGGACGCGGTACGTGTGCTGGTCGACGCCCTTCGCGTGGTCATCGACCGCATGCGGGAGCGGATCGAGGCGACGGACGAACCGGACCCCATCAGCCAGGACATCCTGATCACACTCACCGCGGATCTCGAGAAGCACGCCTGGATGTTCCAGGCGGAGAGTGCCTGAGCTCGACATCGAGGAGGGAATTGCCGTGACGGACAAGAAAGCCATGGACAAGCTCAAGGGCAAGGCCAAGGAAGCGACCGGCAAGGTCACCGGTGACCGCCGCAAGGAGGCCGAGGGCAAGTCCGACCAGACCAAGGCCAAGGCGGAAGGTGCCCTTGACGCCACCGGCGACCGCGCCAAGGGTGTGAAGGACTCCCTCACCGACGACAAGTAGAGTCCGCCCACCGGTGTGCCCCTGCGGATTCCTGTCCCGGGGGCGCCGGCACGTCCGGGGGCAGGGAGCATGCCGGTGTGCCCGGGGCCGCAGGATGCAGCCGGCGCCGCCCCGGGGGAGACTGCGGGGGAGAGCCGGGTGCACCGCTCCTGGCAGCGGTCCCGGAGGAGCGCGCGATGTCGCCCAGCTCGCGCCGTGCACGCCGGTAGCGCATCGGTGCGCCCTCCCGTCGCGGATCGTGCCGTACTGGCGTCGGCCGGAGGAGGCAGCCATGGTGCGGCGACGGGGGCCGGCGCTCGTCCTCGGCGGCGTGTGGTGGTGGGCGGTACTGCGCCTTCTTCTGGAGCCGGAACACGCGGGACTGGTCGAGGGCGCGGTGACGGCCGGAGGGTGGGGACTGAGCCTCCTGCCGGTGCATGTGGCGGCCGTGGTGCGGCCTGAGCAGCCTGACGGCGAGCCCCGGGCGGACCAGCCGGACATACCCTCCTAGTGCCGCGCCGGCCGAGGTCTGCCCGTCAAGGAGCGGCGTCCGGTGCGGGTTTCCGGCCGGTACGGCGAGAGGGCGTGCCGGGCGTCGCGACAGGGCGGACCCCGGCTGATGCGGCACTGTCCTCCCAGGGCTGCCCGCAGGTCTCCTGCTCGGTCACCACCGTCCATGACCTAGCCGGTGGGGCCCGACTGGCAGTGCGGACACCAGTAGGCGGGACGGTCGTCGCGGACCGCCTTGCGGACGGGTGTGCGGCAGCGCAGGCAGGGGCGGCCGACCCGTCCGTAGACGAAGAGGCGTTCTCGTGGGTGCCTGCGGGACATCGCCGCGGTCGCAGCGGTCGTGGTCCGTACCGGACGGTCGCGGTTGGCCTCCAGGAGCTGCTTGGCGGTGCTGACCAGACGAGTGGCGAGGGGCAGGGGAAGCTCGCCCACCGGGAGCCAGGGTGTCGCACGGGCCATGAAGCAGAGCTCACACATGTAGACGTTGCCGATACCGGCGAGATTGCGCTGGTCCAGCAGAGCGTCACCGACACGGCGGCCGGGGTCGGCGAGCAGATTGCGCAGAGCTGTGTCCGGGTCCCAGTCCGGGCCCAGCAGATCGGGGCCGAGGTGGCCGACGACCTGCTCCTCGTCCTCGGTACGGATCAGTTCGAGGACGGGCAGCCGGTAGCCGACGGCGGTGTGCTCCGCGGTGGCGAGCACGGCGCGGATCTGGTGGCCGGGGCCGCCTCGCCAGCGCTCGCCGGGGCCGTACACACGCCAGGCGCCCTCCATGCGCAGGTGGCTGTGGAGGGTGAGGCCGTCCTGGAAGCGGGTGAGCAGATGCTTGCCGCGCGCCGTGACGTCCACCACGTCCCGGCCGGTCAGGTCGGCTGTGGCGAACCGGGGGACCCGCAGGTCGAAGACCGTCAGGACCTGGCCGGCGAGGGCCGCGTCAAGACGTCGGGCGGTCTGCAGGACCGTGTCACCTTCAGGCATGCCTCCATGATGCGCGGACAGGACCGGATTGGTTCCCCGTCCGTGCCGGAGCCGTCTTCAGGCGCGCAGCCGCAGACCGCGCGGCGTGGCGAGGAAACCGGCGGCCTCCAAGGTGCGGCCCAGCGGGGACGTGAGTGAGGAGACGCCGTTGGTGCGCTCCACCGTGACCGTGCCGAGCGCTCCCGCGCGGGCAGCCGACGCGAGCGCTTCGGCCGCGGAGCGGAGTGCCGGGTCGGCCGGGTCGGTGGGCCACGCGAGAAGAGACCTGCCCCCGCGCTCCATGTAGAGAGTGAGCTCGCCGTCCACGAGGACCACCAGCGCTCCCGCCTTACGGCCCGGCTTGTGTCCCGCGCCGTCCGGCGACTCGGGCCAGGGCAGGGCGGCCCCGTACGCGTTGGCAGGATCGGCTGCCGCGAGGACCAGCGCACGGGAAGCCGAACCGGGGTCCGCGCGGTCGCGTGCGGTGGAGGCCGCCCTGAGCCGGTCCACGGCACCGTCCATGGCGAACTGGGCCGCCCCCAGCCCCTCGACGACGTAACCCCGGCGGGCCTGCCCGCTGTCCTCGAACGCGGCAAGGACGCGGTAGACCGCCGAGAACCCGCCCTCGACACCCTCGGCCTGCACCGCCCCGCGGGTCACCACACCGTGGCGGTCGAGGAGCGTCCGGGCCAGGGCATGCGCGCGATGGGTCGGCCGGGGCTCGGCCGGGGGCAGCAGCGACCAGCGTCCCGACACGGTCGGCGGACCGGTGCGGGACGCGGGACGGGCTGCCGCGGTCAGCGACCCGTAACGGCCTCGCGGCACACTGCGCCTCGCACGGTGCGCGGTCGAGCCGGCCGTGCGCCCCGAGCCGAGGAGCGAACGCAGGGGGGCGAGCGTGTCGTTGGTGAGGCGCCCGGACCAGACCAGGTCCCAGAGCACGTCGGCCAGCTGGGGATCGGTGCACTCCGGGTGGGTGGTCCCCCGGACCTGATCGGCGATCTGCCGGAAGAAGAGCCCGTACCCACCGGAGAGGACGGTGAGGACCGACTCGTGCAACGCGGTCTCCTCCAGCGGGTGGGGCGGCGGGAGGAGCAGGGGCGCGCTGTCGGCCAGATAGAGGGAGAGCCAGCCGTCCTTTCCGGGGAGGGCGCCCGCGCCTGCCCAGACGACCTCGCCGGTGGTGGTGAGCTCGTCGAGCATGCCGGGGGTGTAGCCCGCTACGCGGCTCGGCAGGATCAGCTTCTCCAGGGCGGACGCGGGCACGGGGGCACCCTGCAACTGCTCGATGGCGCGGGCCAGTCCGTCGATTCCGCGCAGGCTGTTGTCGCCGAGGTGCTGCCACTGGGGGAGGAAACCGGCCAGGGCGGCGGGCGGAACCGGCTCCAGCTCCTGGCGGAGCGCGGCGAGCGAACGGCGGCGCAGCCGCCGCAGGATCGTGGCATCGCACCACTCCTGGCCGATGCCCGCGGGGTGGAACTCACCCTGCACCACGCGGCCCGACGCGGCGAGCCGTTGCAGCGCTCCGTCCGTGACCGCCGGACCGAGGCCGAAACGGCTTGCCGCCTGTGTGGTGGTGAACGGGCCGTGCGTACGGGCGTACCGGGCGAGGAGGTCACCGAGCGGATCCTTGACCGGCTCGGTGAACGCCTCGGGAACCCCCACCGGAAGGGCGGTGCCGAGCGCGTCGCGCAGCCGGCCCGCGTCCTCGACGGCCGCCCAGTGAGCGGTTCCGCCGATACGGACCTGGATCGCACGCCGGGACGTCGCCAGCTCCGGCGCCCACGCGGGCTCCGCACCCCGCTCCGCGAGCTCGGCGTCCGTGAGGGGACCCAGGACACGCAGCAGATCGGCGACCCCCTCGGCGTCCTTGATCCTCCTGTCGTCGGTCAGCCACTGAAGCTCCCGCTCCAGTTCGCCGAGAACATCGGCGTCGAGCAGCTCGCGCAGCTCCGCCTGGCCCAGCAGCTCGGCCAGGAGATGCGAATCGAGCGAGAGGGCTGCCGCCCGCCTCTCGGCGAGGGGCGAGTCGCCCTCGTACAGGAACTGCGCGACATAGCCGAAGAGGAGTGAGCGGGCGAACGGTGACGGCTCGGGCGTGGTCACCTCGACCAGACGGATACGGCGCGCCTCCAGGTCACCCATCAGCTCGGTGAGGCCGGGAACGTCGAAGACGTCCTGGAGACACTCGCGGACGGCTTCCAGGACGATCGGGAACGAGCCGAACTCGGAGGCGACCTGGAGCAGCTGGGACGCGCGCTGACGCTGCTGCCACAGAGGGGTGCGCTTTCCCGGGCTGCGCCGGGGCAGCAGCAGGGCGCGCGCGGCGCATTCACGGAAC
>NZ_DATMVN010000443.1:0-27089 GCF_035563135.1 Streptomyces sp. | reverse complement strand
CGCGCCGACGCGGCACGCCCCGCCTCCCCCTTTCACGCCCGCGCGGAGGCTGGCGCGGTGCTGCCGCGGACGACCAGGCGCGGCGTCATGGTCGTCTGCACGGCACGCTCACGGCGGCCCTCGACGCGCTCGATCAGCAGGCGCGCGGCCGTGCTGCCCATGTCGTGGCCGGCCTGGTCGACACTGGTGAGCTGAACGGTGGCGAGGTCGGCCAGCGCGGTGTTGTTGTACCCGACCAGAGAGAGATCCTCGGGCACCCGCAACCCCAGTTCGTGGGCCGCCCGCCAGACACCCAGTGCGGCGACGTCGGCGCCCGCCATGATGGCGGTGGGCCGGTCGTCGCCGGTCAGCAGGCTCATGCCCGCCTTGTACCCGCCGTCGTCGGAGTAGGCGGCACGGCAGACGCGGGTGTGCCCGGCCAGTCCGTGCCGGCCCATCGCCCCGGTGTAGCCGTTGGTCAGGACGATCTCCGGGGTGCGGGCCCATCTGCTCGACCTGGAGCCGGGCGACGAGACGAGGCCGATCCCGCGGTGGCCGAGTGAGACCAGATGGTCCACGACGAGTGCGGCACCCATCCCGTCGGCGTCGACGACGGAGTCATGGAGGTCGGAGGTGTCGTGGTGGCCGATGACGACCGTGGGCGTCGACTGGGCCGTGGCCAGGACCTCGGCCCGAGGGCTTCCCGGCGCGATCAGGATAAGGCCGTCCATCTGCCGGTCGACCATCGCGCGGGTGGTCTTGCTCTGCGCCTCGGCGCCGAATCCCGCCGCGCCGACCATGACGGTGTACTCGCTGTCCTGCAGTGTGTCGCGGACACCGTCGAGGATGTCGGCGAAGAACGTGTTGCGGATGTTGTCCAGCAGCACGCCGATCGTGTAGGTCCGTCCTCGCATGCCCCGGGCCGCGGCGTGCGGCCGGTAGTTGAGCTCCGCGATGGCCGCGCCCACCTTCTCGCGCATGGCGTCGCTCACGCCGTAGGCGTTGCGCAGCACCTTGGAGACTGCTGCGGTGGACACTCCCGCGTGACGGGCCACATCCGTGATCGTGACCCGCTTCTTCGGTCGAGGATCCTGCTGCATTCCGGTGCCCCCTGGTCTGTTACGTGTGAATACAACGGTTTACACGAAGTGGCGGGCAGTGGCCAAGTACCGCTGCTTTTCGTCGAAGTTACCGCCCCATGTCTTGACGTCACAGCGTGCTGCATGCACTGTTGTGCACATTCCGGCGTGAAGAACGTTACACAAACCCAGGGTGTTCTCGTCCCTGCGGGCCCGCGCCGTGAGCCTCACCTCAACGATGACTGGGAGCCAGCTGTGATCACTGACACGTCCCGTGCCCGCAGGACCCGTGCAGCAGGGCTGTCCGCGGGCGCCGTCGCGACGGTTCTTCTCGTCTCCGCGTGCGGTGGGACCGGAGGGGGATCAGGGGCGACACCGAAGGACTTCAGCTACCTGAGCGTCACCGAGAACACCACCGTCAAGAGCGCGCTGACGACCCTGTCCAAGGACACGTGCAAGCCGGCGGACGACGCTCTGCCGCTGAAGGTGGAGACCGTTCCGCAGGCGAGCCTCGACCAGAAGCTCCAGTTGCTGGCCGGCCAGGACGCGCTGCCGGTGCAGTTCGCGGCGGGCAACGCCCCGGCGCTCACCCAGCAGCTGGCCACGTCCGGCAAGGTCGCCGACCTGGAGGCGAAGCTCAAGGAACTGGGTGTCCTGGACCAGCTGGAGCCGGCCGCGGTCTCCACCATCAAGGCGCTGTACGGCGGCAAGCTGGAAGTGCTGCCCTACGAGTACAACATCGAGGGAATCTTCTACAACGAGAAGGTCTTCGCGGAGAACGGCCTGAAGGTGCCCGGCACCTGGGACGAACTGGTGGCCGCCGCGGCGAAGCTGGAGTCCGAGGGCGTCCAGCCGTTCTCGGCCTCCGGCCAGCAGGGGTGGCCCCTGACCCGGCTGATCAGCGGATACCTCTACCGCAGCCTCGGCCCGGACGCACTGCAGAAGGTGGCCGACGGCAAGGCGAAGCTGACCGACCCCGAGTATGTGAAGGCGGCCGAGGAGGTCGCCGCGCTGGGGAAGAAGGGCTACTTCGGCAAGGGAGTCGGCTCCATCGACTACGACACCGCGATGAACGAGTTCCTGGCCGGCAAGGCCGCCATGTTCTACATGGGCAGCTGGGCACTGGCGAACATCTCCGACGCCGAGCAGAACAAGGTCGGCGCCGAGAACATCGGCTTCATGCCTTTCCCCGCCGTCACCGGTGGCAAGGGCTCGGCGGACCAGTACCCGTCCAACGTCGGCCTGGGTATCACCCTGTCCGCGAAGTCCTTCGACAAGAAGACCGGGGACTGGGTCTCCTGCATCGCGAAGAACTACGGCAGCACCGCGCTGAAGGACCACGGCTCCATCTCCGGCTTCAAGGTGAACACCGAGGTGAAGGACGCCAACGAGGTCACCACCCAGGTCCGCGACACCATCAGCTCCTCGAAGGAGAACGTGCTCTGGTTCGAGGCCCTGTTCGGGACCAAGGCCACCACTGTCAGCCAGACCAACGCGGCGAGCCTGGCCGGCGGAAGCATGAGCCCCGAGCAGTTCATGCAGACCGTCCAGGACGCGCTGGCCGCCCAGTAGCCGGTCCGGGGGCGGACCGCACGGCGCTCCTGACGCATCCCGTGCGGTCCGCCCCCGTCTCCCCAACGGAAAGTGGACCTCTCCCCATGCACCGCGTACTCGGCGACCGCAGGGCCATCGCCCTCCTGCTCGGTCCCGCCCTCCTCGTCTACTCCCTGATCATGCTGGTCCCGATGGTGTGGTCGCTCGGGTACTCCTTCACCCAGGGCAACACCATCGAGGGCTTCACCGGCAACGGCCTCGCCAACTTCTCCCGCCTGCTCGACGACCCCGCCGTCCACGACGCCCTGTGGTTCACCCTCAAGTACGCCGCCGTCGTCACCACCGGACAGGTCGTCGCCGGCTACCTCCTGGCCCTGCTGTACGTCTTCTTCCTCAAGCGCGCATCCGCGCTCATCCGCACCCTCGTGTTCTTCCCCGTGGTGCTGCCCACCGTCGCCGTCGGCCTGCTCTTCCAGAAGCTCTTCCAGGTGGCCCCGCAGACCGGACCGGTCAACTCCCTCCTCAACGCCGTCGGCATCGAGTCCGTCGACTTCTTCGGCAGCGCCGGCAGCGCCTTCTGGGTCCTGATCGGCATGGACATCTGGCGCTCCATGGGCTTCTACGCCGTCCTGCTCTTCGCCGGCCTGGTCGACATCCCCGACGAGGTCCTGGAGTCCGCCCGCCTCGACGGAGCGACCGGCTTGCGGCTGGTGCGCCACATCGTGCTGCCGCTGTCCCTGCCCGTGCTGATGTCCTCGCTGATCTTCAGCATCAACGGCACGCTGAAGGTCTTCGACTCGATCGTCGCCCTGACCAACGGCGGCCCCGGCACGGGCACCACCCCGCTGACCCTGTACATGTTCCAGACGTCGTTCACCTACAGCGACTACGGCTACGGCAGCACCATCGCCCTGCTGCTGACCGTGGTGTGCCTGCTGGTGAGCCTGGTCGTCTACCGCGTCTCGCGGCGCGACCTCACGGAGGGCTGACCGTCATGTCCATCATCGACACACCGGCGAAGACCTCCGCCGGCTCCGCGAGCACCCCGCCGACGACGTTCCGGCGCGGACGCCGGGGGGGACGGTCGTGGGTCAGGTTCGTCGTCGTGCTCCTCCTGGTCGTCGAGATCTACCCGATGATCTGGATGTTCCTGACGTCGCTGAAGTCCAACGACGACTACCTGAACAACTCCACCTGGTCCCTGCCCACCACCTGGGAGTGGGGCAACTACACCGACGCCTGGACCACCGGCCACATCGGCCTGTACGTCCAGAACAGCCTGCTCGCCGTCCTACCCGCCCTCGCCCTGATGCTGCTCCTCGGCACGGCCGCCGGATTCGCCCTCCAGATCATGGTGTGGAAGGGCCGCAGCCTCACCCTGCTCATCTTCCTCGCGGGCATGATGGTGCCCCCGCAGATGATCCTGCTGCCCCTGTTCACGGTCTACTTCCAGACCGGCCTGTCCGGCACCCTGTGGCCGCTGATCCTCACCTACACCGGCACGGGCCTGCCCCTGACCGTCTTCATGATGGCCACCTACTACCGGGGCGTCCCCCGCGAACTGTTCGAGGCCGCCACCATCGACGGCGCCGGCATCCTGCGCGCCTTCTGGACCATCAGCCTCCCCCTGGTCCGCAACGCCCTGCTCACCGTCGGCCTGGTGCAGTTCTTCTTCATCTGGAACGACCTGCTGATCGCGCTGACCTTCACCAACGGCCAGGACCTGCGCACCATCCAGGTCGGACTGCTCAACTTCACCGGTGACTTCGGTGCCACCCAGTACGGCCCCCTCTTCGCAGCCATCTGCATCAACGTCTTCGGCACCCTCCTGATCTACCTCTTCCTCAACCAGAAGGTCATGAAGGGCCTCACCTCAGGCGCCGTCAAGGGCTGACGGCGGCACCCCGCGGTCCGCACCGGCCGACAGCCCGCACCCGTTCTTCAGGAAGGTCCCCCAGCAGTGTCCCCACAGCCTGCCCCGGTCACGTTCGAGCACCTGCGTGACGGTCTCGGTACCGGCGTCCCCGCTCCCCGCGTCTCGTGGCGCCTTCCGGACGGCTGGGCCCGCCAGGACGCCTACGAACTGGAGATCGACCGGGGTGCCGGTGCCGTGCACCGCACCGGCCGTACACCCGGGGCCGCCCAGATCCTCGTGCCGTGGCCCGGCGGGCCGCTGCGCTCCAGGGAGCGCGCGTCGGTCCGCGTGCGTGTGTGGCCCGACGCCGACGGCGATCCCTCGGCGTGGAGCGAGGCCCGGACGGTGGAGGCGGGGCTCCTGCACGACGACGACTGGACCGCCGTACCCGTCGGGCCGGCGTGGACCCAGGCCCCGGGCACCGACCGCCGGCCCGCCCGCGTCCGCAAGGAGTTCCGCCTGGAGCGACCCGTCGCCGGCGCCCGCCTCTACGTCACGGCCCACGGCCTGTACGAGGCCGAGATCAACGGCCGCCGGGTGGGTGACGACATCCTCTCCCCGGGTTGGACCGTCTACGGCGAACGTTTGCGGTACCGCACCTACGACGTCACCGCCCACCTCGCCGAGGGGCCCAACGTCATCGGCGCGTGGCTCGCCGACGGCTGGTACCGCGGCCGTATCGGCTTCGACGGCGGATACCGCGACCTCTACGGCACCGACCAGTCCCTCATCGCGCAGCTGGAGGTGACGCACCCCGACGGCAGCACCACCGTCGTCGCCACGGACGACACCTGGCGGGCGGGGGCCGGGCCGATCCTGTTCACCGGTCTCTACGAGGGCGAGACCTTCGACGCCCGCCTCCACGACCGGGCCTGGTGCACGTCGCGGTACACCCCGGACCCCGGGTCGTGGACGGCGGTGGCGGTCGCGTCCAGGGACCCCCGCACGCTCGTCGCACCCACCGGCCCTCCGGTCCGCTGCACGCAGGAGGTCGCCCCGGTCTCCGTCACCGCCAAGGCCGACGGCCGGTACCTGCTCGACTTCGGTCAGAACCTGGTCGGCCGACTGCGTATCAGGGTCGACGGGCCGGAAGGCACGACGGTCACGCTGCGCCACGCCGAGGTGCTGCAGGACGGTGAACTCGCCACCCGCCCCCTGCGGGAGGCGGTGTCCACGGACGTCTACACCTTGCACGGCGGGGGGCGGCAAACCTGGGAACCACGGTTCACCCTGCACGGCTTCCGGTACGCCGAACTGAGCGGCTGGCCGGGTGAGCCGGAGCCCGGTTCCGTCGTGGCGCGGGTGTACCACACCGACATGCGCCGCACCGGCTGGTTCGAGTGCAGCGACCCCCTGGTCGACCGGTTGCACGAGAACGTCGTGTGGAGCATGCGCGGCAACTTCGTCGACCTCCCCACCGACTGCCCCCAGCGTGACGAACGCCTCGGCTGGACCGGCGACATCCAGGTCTTCGCCCCCACCGCCTCCTTCCTGTACGACTGCTCCGGCATGCTCGACTCCTGGCTCACCGACGTCGCGACCGAGCAGCTCCCCGACGGGACCGTCCCGTGGTACGTGCCGGTCATACCCGGCGGTCCCCAGTGGACCCCGATCAAGCCCGGCGCTGCATGGGGCGACGTTGCCGCCCTCACCCCCTGGGTGCTCTACCAGCGCTTCGGCGACCTGGAACTGCTGCGTCGACACTTCCCCATGGGCCGCGCCTGGGTCGACCTGGTGGCGCGTCTGGCCGGGGAGAGCCGGTTGTGGGACACCGGTGACCAGCTGGGCGACTGGCTGGATCCCCTGGCGCCGCCGGACGACCCGGCCGCCTCGCGCACCGACCGTCACCTGGTGGCCACCGCCTACTTCGCCCGGTCCGCCCGGCACGTGGAGTGGTCCGCGCGGGAACTGGGCCACGCCGGCCTCGCCCAGGAGTACGGCCGCCTCGCCGACGAGGTCGCCGAAGCCTTCCGGAACGCCTATGTGGGGCCGGACGGCCGGATGACGAGCGACACTCCCACCGCCTACTCGATGGCCCTGTGCTTCGGACTCCTCCGAGACGACCAGCGAACCCGGGCCGGTGACCGGCTCGCGGACCTGGTGCGCGCAGACGACGCCCGCATCGCCACCGGCTTTGTCGGTACGCCCCTGATCTGTGACGCGCTCACCGCCACCGGACACCTCGACGTCGCCTACCGGCTGCTCACCCAGACCGAGTGCCCCTCCTGGCTCTACCCCGTCACCATGGGCGCCACCACCGTCTGGGAACGCTGGGACAGCCTGCGCCCGGACGGCACCCTCAACCCCGGCGGCATGACCTCCTTCAACCACTACGCCCTCGGCGCCGTCGCCGACTGGCTGCACCGCGTCGTCGCCGGGCTCGAACCGGCCGCCCCCGGCTGTCGGGCGCTGCGTTTCCGTCCCCGCCCGGGTGGCGGCATCACCTGGGCCAGGGCCCGCCACGAGACGCCCTACGGGACGGCTGCGGTGTCCTGGGAACAGACACCGGACGGACTGCGCGCGCAGATCACCGTCCCCGAGGGCTGTACGGCGGTCGTCGAACTGCCTGGTCGGCCCCCGGTGAGCGTGGGCCCCGGCGAGCACCACTCCAGCAGCTCTATGACGAGCGCCAGCGCGGCCCCGGCCCCCGGTTGATCCTCTGCGGCTCCGCCATGAGCGTCATGCGCGGAACTGCTTTCGGGTACCAAGCCGTTGCGGGGCCGCGCCGTGATCGACCTCCGGCTGGGCGCCTTCGATTACCGGGCCGCCCGCGACTTCTGGCAGATCGACGACCCACCGACCGCCCTGCGGGTCCATGCCGTCCTCGGCGGAGCCCCCGGCTACCGGCCTGTGGCCGCCCGCCCGCACCCGAACGACGGCTTCGCTGCCTGGCTGACCCGCACCCTCCTGGACCCCGGCCGTGCCGTCTACTCGCGTACCGAGACGGAGTACCTGCTGCGGGAGGATCCGCGTATCACTCATCACACCCTGTACTACGACATCCTCACCGCGATCGCGCAGGGTGCCACCACTCCCACCAAGATCGGCGCGGCCCTGGAGCGGCAGCGCAACGCTGTCACCCATCCGCTCGACGTCCTGAAGTCCACCGGCTGCATCCAGCGGGAGCAGGGCTTCGCGAAGCAGGCATGGCAGGCCGCCGCACCGACGTTCAACTCCAAGATCCTCGGTCCGCATTTCGAGGATCCCGCCCGCGCCTTCACTCGCCGCTACGCCCACCTGCTCCTCCCCGAGGGCCTGCCGGGCCCGGCCGGCACCACAGAGGTCGCCGACCCGGCGGCCCGTACCAAGCACGAGGTGGACGTCATCGCCCTCGCCCTGGGTGAACGTCCGCAGGCGCCGCGCGCTCGGGTCGCCCTGATCGGTGAGGCCAAGGCCACCGCCGCGGTGCCGGTGACCTCCAACGCCTCGAGCACATCAAGGGCTTGCTCACCGGCCAGGGCTATGAGACCACAGGCACCACGCTGGCTCTGTTCTCCCTGCACGGCTTCTACCCGGACCTGGTCGAATTGGCGGTCAGGCGTGATGATCTCCTTCTGGCCGACCTTCCGGGTCTCTACGGGGTCGGTTGACCTCACCAGGGATTTTGCCCGTCAAGTCAATGAACTACGTGGAGGGGAAGAGATCAGGCCCTGAACCGCTCCGGGGCTGTTGGAGGCTCGATCCCCTCCTCTACGGAGGAGGTCCTCGATCCCCGGCACATCCCTACCGGCTGCCCCGTCCGCCACGGCCCCCGGGGCACCACCTGGCAGGAGACTCTCAGTGTGGTCTCCTCGGGCCAGGCCACCGCCGCGGTGCCGGCCGAGGTCCCCGGCTTCTGCTCATGGCCCAGTCTGGCCTTCCTCCCCGTCCGCGACGCGCCTCCCTGCCGGTGAGCCTTCGCCTGGCGCACTGCGAGTGAATCACCGATCATCCCGGGTTCGCCGAGGCATCCGCCGAAGCCGACCAGCTTCTGGCCGAGTCCGGGCGACGATGACGACGGCGACCTGGCCGGTGAAGCCGTAGATGGGTTACATGACAGGCGCTTCAACGGAGTTGTGCATGTGCGGTTCTCAGCGGTTGCCCGTCGCGGCCGCCCCGGTGGTCTGCCGCTCGTCGGAGGCGCTGCGCGCGATTCCGACGTCAGCCAGGCCGGCCGAGGCCGGGGCGGCTCAGCACACCCGTGTGAGAGCTCCCGCGTCGTGGGCAACCCGGCCGCCGATGACGGTGGCCCCCACGGTCAGTTCGCTGATCCGCTCGGGCGCCACGGCCAGCAGGTCGTCGCTGAGCAAGGTGAAGTCCGCCAGCATGCCGCGTGCCAGGGTGCCCTTGATGTGTTCTTCGTGGACGGCGTAGGCGGAGCCGGTGGTGTAGGCGCGCAGCGCCTCGTACGCAGTGACCGCCTCGGCGGGGGCGATCGGTGCGCCCGAGGCCG
Organism: Streptomyces sp.; assembly: GCF_035563135.1. GTDB lineage: Bacteria > Actinomycetota > Actinomycetes > Streptomycetales > Streptomycetaceae > Streptomyces. Next base: position 18,130 of record NZ_DATMVN010000443.1, on the reverse strand, counting down.
TACGCCGGTTGACCATGTCGTGGATGCTCAGCAGCGGGTCGGGGGCGACGACCGGGGCGTCGGTGGAGCCGGGCAGCTCGACCCCGGCGTCGAGGAAGGACCGCATGCGGTAGGCGAGGAGGGCACGTTCGGGGCCCAGGGCGGTGAGGAGGCCGTCGCCGATCTCCGAGAGGAAGCGGCCTTGAGGCACCGGCACCAGACCCATCGCGGCGATGCGCGCGACCTGCCGCTCGCTGGTGACCGCGGCGTGTTCGACGCGGTGCCGCGCATCGGGGCGCGGGTACCTGAGCTGTGCCTCCTCGTAGGCGTCGAGGACCGCGTCCAGAGCGGCGTCGCCGATCGCGTGCGTGGCGATCTGCCAGTTGCACCGGTGCGCGTCGAGGATGTACCGGCTCAACTCCTCGCGCTCGAACTGCAGGAATCCCTTGTTCCCGGGGGCGTCGTGGTAATCGCAGCACATGGCGGCGGACCGTCCGATGAGCGAGCCGTCCGCCATGATCTTCGTCGGTCCCACACGCAGCCACTCGTCCCCGAACCCGCTGCGCAGGCCGAGGTCGAGTCCGTACCACTCGTTGCCGGGTTCGAACGCGCCGCAGTCGTGCAGTGCGGTGATGTAGGGCATGACCGTCATGCGCACCGCGAGTTCGCCGCGTTCGCGGGTGCGGAGGTAGGCGTCCAGGTCGGCGGGGCCGTTGCCGATCCCGTGTACGACGCCGATTCCGGGTTCGGTCACGCTGGTGAGGCCCACTTCCACCGCGGCCCGTGCGCCGCGCGCGATGTTGGCCGTCCACTCGGCGGCCGGCTCCGGCCTGAGCAGCCGCTCGACCAGGTGCATCGCCGTGGTCTCCTGGAGCAGGCCGGTCGCCCTCCCGTCCGCGTCGCGTTCGACGTGGCCGCCGGCCACGTCGGGCACCGCCGCGAGGTCAGGGAAACCCGCCCGGCGGAACGCTTCGGTGCTCGCCACGGCCATGTGGTGGGAGTTGTGCACCAGCCAGACCGGCCGTCCGGCGGCGGCCCGGTCGAGACCCTCGGCGGTCGGATGGGCACCGATCTTGTTCTGGTCGTAGCCGGCACCGAACACCCACGCGTCCGCGGGGAGCGTGGAGCACCGCTCAGCCACTGCCCGGTAGAGGGCCTCGAGACCGGGTGCCGCTTCGTAGGAGACGTCGAGTTCGCGCAGGCCCTTGCCGACCATACTCAGGTGATGGTGCGCGTCGTTGAAACCGGGGACGGCGGGGGCTCCGGCGAGGTCGACGACTGTGTCCGCCGTGCACCCGGTGACATCGTCGTCCAGACCCACGATCCGGCCGCCGAACACACCGAGCGTGTGTGCGGCGGGCCGGCCGGGGACGAGGGTGGTGAAGCGGCCGTTGCGGAAAAGGGCGTCGAGGTGCACGAGGTACCACTCCTGTTGTGCGGCGTGTGTCGAGACGTTGGGGTGAGCGAAGTACGGGGCTGGTGGCCGGAGGGGCTCCCCCCGACCGGCCGGCGACCCCTGCCCGGTGGATCAGACGGGGAGCGGTTCCCCCTGCGACACGCCGGCGACGCGTCGTGCGGTGACGCGGGCGAGAGCGGCCACGCACCCGGCGGTCATCAGGAGCAGGACGACGTAGAACGCGACGACCGGCCAGATGGAGCCGGAGCCCCAGGTGAGGAGCGCCTGTGCCGCCATGGGGGTGGTGCCGCCGATCAGGGTGGAGCAGAGCTGGTAGGCGAGTGAGATTCCCGTGTAGCGGACCCGGGAGGGGAACGCGGCGGCCAAGAACCCGGCGAGGACGGCGTAGTAGCCGGAGCCGGCGACGGTGGCGAGCGCGATGCCGAGGAAGGCGAGGACCGGCTGCTCGGTGCCGATCAGCCAGAACATGGGTACGGCGGCGAGGACGTTGGCGAGCAGTGAGCACACCATGAAGCGCGTTTCACCGACCCGCTCGGAGAGCAGCGCGGCCGCGGGCTGCCACAGGAACTGCACGACGGACACGCCGAGCAGCACGTAGAGCATCGTCTGCCGGTCGATGTGCAGTTCGTTGGTGGTCCACGACAGGACGAACGTGTTGGTGAAGTAGGCAGCGGAGATACCCATGATCGAGGCGCCGATGCCGAGGAGCACGATCCGCCAGGCGGTGCGTACGACCTCCACCACGGGCAGTCTCGCCACCGTGCCCTCCTCCTTGATCCGTTCGAACTCGTCGGACTCCTCGACCTTGAGGCGGATGACGAGCGCGACGATGACGAGCAGCCCGGAGAACAGGAACGGCAGCCGCCAGCCCCACGACAGAAACGCTTGGTCATCGAGGCCGCCCACGGCGAGGAAGACCAGGGTGGCGAGGATGGAACCAGCCGGAGATCCTTGCTGGACCAGCATCGCAAACAGTGATCCCCGGCCCTTGGGCGCGTTCTCCGAGGCCATCAGGACGGCGCCGCCCCACTCGCCGCCGACGGCGATGCCCTGCACGGCGCGCAGGAGGGCCAGCAGCATCGGTGCGGCGACGCCGATCTGCGCGTGGGTGGGCAGGACACCGACGAGGAAGGTGGCGCCACCCATCAGCAGCAGGGTGGTGACCAGCGTGCCCTTGCGGCCCATCCGGTCGCCGAAGTGTCCGAAGACGATGCCGCCGAGTGGCCGGGCGAGGAAGCCGACCCAGAAGGTCGCGAAAGAGGCGAGCACACCCGCGGCCGGGGAGACGTCGGGGAAGAACAGCTTTCCGAAGACGAGCGCCGACGCGGTGCCGTAGACGAAGAAGTCGTACCACTCGATGGTGGTGCCGACGAACGAGGCAAGGCCGGCCCTTCTGGCCTGCGGTGTGGCACCGGACGGCGCGTGCGGCTGTTCAGTGGCGTGCATGGGTCCTCCGGGGGACAGGGATGCTTGCTTCACCCAGGGCCGGTCGACTCGGACCTCGGGACGGCGGCGACGACGGACGAGGCGCTGCACGTACGGGCTCAGTCTGGTTTCGACTCCCGATGCCGTCTAATACTTGGTTGACAGCAACCCCATGCCTTTGAGGCATGGACAGGCCCGAGTAAGCGGAACTCGGGGAGAGAACGTCAGGAGCCGTTCATGGAAATTCGGGTCTTGCGCTACTTCCTCGCCATCGCGGAAGCCGAGTCGGTCACGGCCGCGGCGCGGCGCGTGCACGTCGCCCAGCCCTCCCTGTCCCGGCAGCTCGCGGGCCTGGAGCAGGAACTGGGCGTGCGACTGTTCACCCGGCGGCCCGGTTCTCTGACGCTGAACGCCGCCGGACGGCGCTTTCGCCCCGTCGCCAGGGACCTGGTGCGCCGCGCCGAACAGGCGACCGAGGTCATGGCCGCGATCGGGGACGGCGAGCAAGGCTCGGAGTTCACCGTGGTGGCCTCCCCGTCGACCGTCGTCAGTTTCCTGGCGCCCTACATGGCGCGGAGCACCACCGGCCCCGTCTTCCGTGACGCGCTCCAGACCGACCCGAACGATGTCTTCGACGCCTTGGCGAACAGCGACGCCGACATCGGCATCTCGACCTTCCCCGCACCGGCCACAATGGAGTCCGCCTTTCTGGGCCGTACTCCGGTCATGGCGCAGCTGCCCGTAGGCCACCGGTACGCCGACCGGGACGTCCTCGACCTCGCCGACCTGGTCGCCGAACCACTGATCCTCATGAGCCGTTCCAACGTCGCCCGGCTGGTCCTGGACGAGGCGGTCAGCCGTGCCGGGCTGGCCCCCGACATCGTGACCGAGACGAGCTCCGCCGCCCTGGCCCAGTCCCTGGCCGCTCGTGGCAGCGGCGTCTGCCTGGTCACCGATGCCGCGCAGTTCGGCCTGCGGGAACTGGTCGTCCGCGGGCCCGAAGGGCTGTTGACCGTCCCGCTGTACGCGGGCTGGGACCGCGATCACTACGCCGGTGGCGCCCTGCGCGACCTCGTGGCGGGGCTGCGGGACTTCGCGGCGGCCGGCCTGCGGCGCTTCACCGACCTGTGAGAGAAACCCAGGGGCGCTCAAGCGCACATCTCACCCGTGCGCTCACCTCGGCATGCGGGCCGGGCCTCTCGTCCGCCGCCGGCATGACGGTGACACCGATCGCGTCGTGCGACCGGTAGAGCACCGCGTGTCCCGTCCCTGTGGCGTCGAACCTCTGCCGCAGAGAGCGGATCCGACCCCACCCTCCGAGCCAACGGGAAGGGACGGCTCACCGCCGGACTGGAGGACCGTCGCCCTCCTCCGAGGTGAGTGACCCATCGTGTGTGACGGGTGATCCGTCCTCAGCCGACTGAGGGCCCGCTCACCTGCGGTTTTCTCCAACTGGGGGAATCCGGGCGGGTTTTCGATGACCCACCACGTGCGGTGCCGGGCGAACCGCCCCTGAGGCCGACGCGCTCCGGGCTCGGCCCGAAAGTCCCTGAGAAGTCCCACAGCCGAAGCGCAATCCCCTCCTGGCTTACATATGTGCAGGTCAGGAGGGATTTCGCGTGATCTCTTCTCAGAACCTTCAGATGTCGCGGAAGATCTCGATCTGCGCCCCCACCGAGTTCAGCCGCTCCGCCAGTTCCTCGTAGCCACGGTTGATGACGTACACGTTCCGCAGTACGGACGTGCCCTCGGCCGCCATCATCGCCAGCAGCACCACCACCGCGGGCCGCAGCGCGGGCGGGCACATCATCTCGGCGGCGCGCCAGCGGGTCGGGCCCTCGACCAGGACGCGGTGGGGGTCCAGGAGCTGGAGCCTGCCGCCGAGGCGGTTGAGGTCGGTGAGGTAGATCGCGCGGTTGTCGTAGACCCAGTCGTGGATCAGGGTCTGGCCGTGCGCGGAGGCGGCGATCGCCGCGAAGAACGGCACGTTGTCGATGTTCAGGCCGGGGAAGGGCATCGGGTGGATCTTGTCGATCGGCGCCTCCAGCTTGGAGGGCCGGACCGTCAGGTCCACCAGCCGGGTGCGGCCGTTGTCGGCGGCGTACTCCGACGTGCGGTCGCAGTCGAGGCCCATCTCCTCCAGGACCGCGAGCTCGATCTCCAGGAACTCGATCGGCACCCGGCGGATCGTCAGCTCGGACTCCGTCACCACGGCGGCGGCCAGCAGGCTCATCGCCTCGACCGGGTCCTCGGAGGGGAAGTAGTCGACGTCCATGTCGATCTCCGGCACACCGTGCACCGTGAGGGTCGTCGTCCCGACGCCGTCGACCCGCACGCCGAGCGCCTCCAGGAAGAAGCACAGGTCCTGGACCATGTAGTTGGAGGACGCGTTACGGATGACCGTCGTGCCGTCGTGCCTGGCGGCGGCGAGCAGGGCGTTCTCCGTCACCGTGTCGCCGCGCTCGGTCAGGACGATGGGCCGCTCCGGCCGCACCTCGTGGTCGACCTGGGCGTGGTACAGACCGTCGGTCGCCGCGATCTCCAGGCCGAAGCGGCGCAGCGCGATCATGTGCGGCTCGATCGTGCGCGTGCCGAGGTCGCAGCCGCCGGCGTACGGCAGGGTGAAGCGGTCCGTACGGTGCAGCAGCGGGCCGAGGAACATGATGATGGAACGGGTCCGGCGGGCCGCGTCCGCGTCGATGGCCGCGAGGTCGAGCTCGGCGGGCGGAAGGATTTCCAGGTCGATGCCGTCGTTGATCCAACGGGTCCGCACCCCGATGGAGTTGAGAACCTCCAGGAGCCGGAAGACCTCCTCGATGCGGGCCACCCGGCGCAGCACGGTGCGGCCCTTGTTGAGCAGGGAACCGCACAGCAGCGCGACACACGCGTTCTTACTCGTCTTGACGTCGATGGCCCCGGAGAGCCGGCGTCCGCCGACCACGCGCAGGTGCATGGGCCCGGCGTAACCGAGCGAGACGATCTCGCTGTCGAGGGCTTCCCCGATGCGGGCGATCATCTCAAGGCTGATGTTCTGGTTGCCGCGCTCGATGCGGTTGACGGCGCTCTGGCTCGTGGCGAGCGCCTCGGCAAGCTGACTCTGTGTCCATCCACGATGCTGACGGGCGTCACGGATGAGCTTGCCGATACGTGCGAGGTAGTCGTCTTCCATGTCTGCACGCTATCTCACATATGAGATGAAGGCCGTGTCGGGGTGTGCGGTTCGGGTGACGCTCGGATGCCGGGCCGTGGGCAGATGGCCTGAATGAAGGATCAGGTACGCCCGGCGGCCCGGCACGCGGAGCGCGGCCGAAGGGGATGGGGGTCAGCCGCTGCGGCGGCGCGTGGTCCTGCGCCACCCGAACGGGCCCGGCAGGTCCATCGAGGTGGTGCGCCGGCCGGTACTGCTCGTGGTGTGCTTCGGTCCGTGCCGGCCGCCGGTGGTGACGGACCACGAGCGGCGGTTGATGTTCAGCCGGACGCCCGGAAGGATCTGGAAACTCTTTCGGAATGTGAGCGGCATCTGCGCCTCCTCTGCTCTGTCAGGAGTACGCGTATCCCGAAGTCGCCCGCTCATGCGCGGCGGCGTGCCGGAACGCACCGGAGCGGCGCGGGACACAGGCGCCCGGGCATGACCGCGCGGCGGCGATGTACTAGAGTTATCTCGACATCGAGATATCTGCCGAGGCGCACCGCAGCCGCCGTGCGGTAAGGGTTACCTAACTAACCCTTACCTTAGCGGATGGTGGGGGCCGCAGGCGGCGCCGGCCGCACATGAGGCGCGGCGCGGTTGAACGCGCACATTGAAGAAGGAGACTGTCGTGTCGGCGAACAGCTTCGACGCCCGCAGCACGCTGCAGGTGGGCGACGAGTCGTACGAGATCTTCAGGCTGGACAAGGTCGAGGGCTCCGCGCGCCTCCCTTACAGCCTGAAGGTGCTGCTGGAGAACCTGCTCCGTACGGAGGACGGCGCGAACATCACCGCCGACCACATCCGTGCGCTGGGCGGGTGGGACTCCCAGGCCCAGCCCAGCCAGGAGATCCAGTTCACCCCGGCCCGCGTGATCATGCAGGACTTCACGGGCGTCCCGTGTGTCGTGGACCTCGCCACCATGCGTGAGGCCGTCAAGGAACTCGGCGGCGACCCCGACAAGATCAACCCGCTCTCCCCGGCCGAGATGGTCATCGACCACTCCGTCATCGCCGACAAGTTCGGCACCGACGACGCCTTCAAGCAGAACGTCGACCTGGAGTACGGCCGCAACAAGGAGCGCTACCAGTTCCTGCGCTGGGGCCAGACCGCCTTCGACGACTTCAAGGTCGTCCCGCCGGGCACCGGCATCGTCCACCAGGTGAACATCGAGCACCTGGCCCGTACGGTCATGACCCGCAACGGCCAGGCGTACCCCGACACCCTCGTCGGCACCGACTCGCACACCACCATGGTCAACGGTCTCGGTGTGCTGGGCTGGGGCGTCGGCGGCATCGAGGCCGAGGCCGCGATGCTCGGCCAGCCGGTCTCCATGCTCATCCCGCGCGTCGTCGGCTTCAAGCTGGTCGGCGAGCTGCCGGCCGGCACCACCGCCACCGACCTCGTGCTGACGATCACCGAGATGCTGCGCAAGCACGGCGTCGTCGGCAAGTTCGTCGAGTTCTACGGTGAGGGCGTCGCCGCCACCTCCCTCGCCAACCGCGCCACCATCGGCAACATGTCGCCGGAGTTCGGCTCCACCGCCGCGATCTTCCCGATCGACGACGAGACGCTGAAGTACCTGCGCCTGACCGGCCGCGACGCCCAGCAGGTCGCCCTCGTCGAGGCGTACGCCAAGGAGCAGGGCCTCTGGCTCGACCCGGCCGCCGAGCCCGACTTCTCCGAGAAGCTGGAGCTCGACCTCGCCACGGTCGTCCCCTCCATCGCCGGCCCGAAGCGCCCGCAGGACCGCATCGTCCTGGCGAACGCCGCCGAGCAGTTCAAGGCCGACGTCCTCAACTACGTGGACGCCGGTGTCACCGGCGGCGACGACCGCAAGCCGGGTGTCCCGCAGCAGGAGCAGCCGCACGGCGTGGCCTCCCCGGTGGACGAGGCGAGCGCCGAGTCCTTCCCGGCCAGCGACGCCCCCGCCTACGGCAGCGACGACAACGGCTCCGGTGCCCCGCAGCACTCCGCCGTCGTCCCCGGCGCGGGCCCGTCCAACCCGGCCACCGTGACCGCCCCCGACGGCTCCACGTACGAGATCGACCACGGCGCCGTCACCGTCGCCGCGATCACCTCCTGCACCAACACCTCGAACCCGTACGTGATGGTCGCCGCCGCGCTCGTCGCGAAGAAGGCGGTCGAGAAGGGCCTGACCCGCAAGCCGTGGGTCAAGACCACCCTCGCCCCGGGCTCCAAGGTCGTCACCGACTACTTCGACAAGGCGGGTCTGACCCCCTACCTCGACAAGGTCGGCTTCAACCTCGTCGGTTACGGCTGCACCACCTGCATCGGCAACTCCGGTCCGCTGCCGGAGGAGGTCTCGCAGGCGATCAACGACAACGACCTCGCGGTCACGTCGGTCCTCTCCGGCAACCGGAACTTCGAGGGCCGCATCAACCCCGACGTCAAGATGAACTACCTCGCCTCCCCGCCGCTGGTCGTCGCGTACGCCATCGCGGGCTCCATGAGGGTGGACATCACCAAGGAAGCCCTGGGCACCGACCAGGACGGCAACCAGGTCTTCCTCAAGGACATCTGGCCCACCGAGGCCGAGGTCAACGAGGTCGTGGCGAGCGCCATCGGCGAGGACATGTTCAACAAGTCCTACCAGGACGTCTTCGCGGGCGACGCCCAGTGGCAGGCGCTGTCCATCCCGACGGGCAACACCTTCGAGTGGGACACCGAGTCCACCTACGTCCGCAAGCCCCCGTACTTCGAGGGCATGCAGATGGACCCGGAGCCGGTCCAGGAGATCTCCGGCGCCCGTGTCCTCGCGAAGCTGGGCGACTCGGTCACCACCGACCACATCTCCCCGGCCGGTGCCATCAAGGCCGACACCCCGGCCGGCAAGTACCTCACCGAGCACGGTGTGGAGCGCCGTGACTTCAACAGCTACGGCGCCCGCCGCGGCAACCACGAGGTCATGATCCGCGGCACGTTCGCCAACATCCGCCTGCGCAACCAGATCGCGCCGGGCACCGAGGGCGGTTACACCCGCGACTTCACGCAGGAGGGCGCCCCGGTCTCCTTCATCTACGACGCCTCCCGCAACTACATCGAGCAGGGCATCCCGCTGGTCATCCTGGCCGGCAAGGAGTACGGCTCCGGCTCGTCCCGCGACTGGGCCGCCAAGGGCACCAAGCTGCTCGGTGCGAAGGTCGTCATCGCCGAGTCCTACGAGCGCATCCACCGCTCGAACCTCATCGGCATGGGCGTCCTGCCGCTCCAGTTCCCCGAGGGCCGGACCGCCGACTCCCTCGGCCTGACCGGCGAGGAGACCTTCTCCTTCTCCGGCGTCACCGAGCTGAACAACGGCACCACCCCGCGCACGGTGAAGGTCACCACCGACACCGGCGTCGAGTTCGACGCGGTCGTCCGCATCGACACCCCCGGCGAGGCGGACTACTACCGCAACGGCGGCATCATGCAGTACGTGCTCCGCAACCTGATCCGCAAGTAAGGGCACCGCGAAGTGAGCGAGGGCCGCACCCCCGGGGTGCGGCCCTTCGCCGCTAGGCTCGAAGGCCTGATGAAGAACACCCTCACCTCGCCCGCGGCCAAGGCCGGACACGAGTCCGTGCGCCGTCACAACCTGAGCCTGGTCCTGCGGACCGTGCGCGACGAGGGCGAGGTCACCCGGGCGCGGGTGGCGAGCCTCGTGGGGCTCACCAGGGCCGCCGTCTCCTCGCTCGTCGAGGAGCTGCTCGCGCTCGACTGCCTCAGCGAGTCCGGCAAGACCTCCAGCGGATCGGCCGGGCGCCCCGGCACCGTGCTGAAGCTCTCCCGGACCGGGCCGGCGGGTCTCGGGGTGGAGATCAACATCGACTACGTCTCCGTGTGCGCCGTCGACCTCACCGGCACCGACCGGGTCCGGGTCACCGAGCACACCGATCACCGGAACGTCCCGCCGGCCGAGGTCCTGGCCCATGCCGCCCGGCTCACCGACCGCGTCATCGCCTCCGCCCGGGAACAGGAACTGCGGGTGGTCGGCGTCGAACTGGCCCTGCCCGGCCTCGTCTCAGGCGGCGTCGTCCGGCAGGCCCCCAACCTCGGCTGGAGCAGGGTCGCCGCCGAGGGCATCTTCGGGCAGGCGCTCAGCACACTGCGCCCGGCCGGGCGGGCCCTGGCCGTCGGCTCCGGCAACGAGGCCAACCTGGCGGCCCTGGCCGAGCTGTGGTTCGGCGGACTGGGCGGCGTACGCACCTTCCTCTATCTCACAGGTGAGACCGGCGTGGGCGGCGCGCTCGTGGTGAACGGCGAAATACTGCGGGGCGCCCACGGGTTCGCCGGTGAGATCGGGCACGTCGTCGTCGACCCGCAGGGGCCGCTCTGCCGCTGCGGCGCGCACGGCTGTCTCGAACAGTACGCCGGCCGGGCAGCCCTGCTGAGGGCGGCGGGGATCGACCCGGACACGGGCGTGCGCGGCATCGCGGAGCTGGAGCAGCGGGCCGCGGCCGGCCAGACGCCGGCCGTATCGGCACTGTGCGAGGCGGGGGACCGCATGGGCGTGGTGCTGGCCGGCGCGGTGAACCTCTTCGACCCGGAAGCCGTCGTCCTCGGCGGGATCTACCGCAGCCTGATGCCCTGGCTGGAGAAGTCCGCCGACGCCCAGCTCGCCGCACGGGTGGTGTCGGGCCGCTGGCACGAGAACGGCAGCAGGCTGCGGGCATCATCCGTGTCCGGGGACGCGGCGCGGGGCGCGGCGGCCCGGGTGGTGCACGAGGTGCTGGAGAACCCGGGGGCGTACGCGGTGCGTTGAGGGCGCACACCCCACGGGCCGGCCGGCGTCCGGAGGGCCGTTCAGCCGAGGTGGCGGCGTTCCTCCTCGGTCCACTTGGCGGTGTCACGCGGCTCCACGTACGGTTCCTCGGCCGCGGGGTGGCCGCCCTCGATCGCCCGCTGGCGGGCCATCTCCGCGTCGAACTCGAGGCCGAGCAGGATCGCCAGGTTCGTGATCCACAGCCACACCAGGAAGATGATCACACCGGCGAGGGCGCCGTACGTCTTGTTGTACGAGGAGAAGTACGCCACGTACAGCGCGAAGCCGGCCGAGGCGGCCATCCAGAGCAGCAGGGCGAGGACACTGCCGGGGGTCACCCACTTGAAGCCCCGGCCCCGGGCGTTCGGCGCGGCCCAGTACAGGATCGCGATCATGATGGTGACGAGCAGGACCAGGACCGGCCACTTCGCGATCGACCAGGCCGTCATGGCGGGATCGCCGATGCCGAGGGCGGAACCGGCCCGCTGGGCGAGGGGGCCGGTGAACACCACGATCAGGGCGCTGAGGACGGCCAGCACCATCAGGGTCACCGTCAGCCCCAGCCGCAGGGGCAGCACCTTCCACACCGGCCGCCCCTCGGGCATGTCGTAGACGGCGTTGGAGCAGCGGATGAACGCCGCGATGTAGCCGGAGGCCGACCACACCGCCAGCAGCAGACCGACGACGGCCATCAGTGATCCCGTGCCGCCGTTGCCCTGCAACTGCTGCACGGCGTCGGAGAGGATGTCCCGGACCGGGCCGGGGGCGAGGTCCTGGAGGTTGTCCATCACCTGCTGGGTGGCGGACTTCCCCGCGACACCGAGCAGCGAGACCAGCACGAGCAGGGCCGGGAAGAGCGAGAGCACGCCGTAGTACGTCAGGGCCGCCGCGCGGTCGGTGAGCTCATCGTCCACGAACTCCCGCACCGTGCGCTTCAGCACCGCCCACCACGACCTCCTGTGCAGGGCGGTCGGCTCGTCGGGTGCGTTGCGCTCCACCTCCGGGTCCGGCCCGACGTGGGCGGACCCCTCAGGGGCGGGATCCGCGCGGTCTCCGTGACGGTCGCCGCCGTGGGTGTGGTGAGTGTGGGGTTCCGGTGTGCGTGCCATGGGAAGTCCGGTAACCGCCCCGGCCGGACGAAAACCGGTTTGGCCCGTACGGATTCGTTCAGCAGCCGTCCGGCGGCCACCGACGCGCCGAACAGTCAGGCATGGGCCAGGGCTTGTGGGGCACGCGGGCTGTAGCTTCCCGAGACGTACAGCGCGAAGAAGAGGAGGACTGGTCGTGTCATTTCTGTGGGCCATCATCGCGGGACTCATCATCGGCTTGCTGGCCAAGCTCGTCGTACCCGGTCGTCAGCCCATTCCGCTCTGGCTGACGACTCTCCTCGGTATCGTCGGCGCCCTCGCCGGCAACGCGCTCGCCAGTGCCGTCGGCGTGCGCGACACCGGGGGCATCGACTGGATCCGGCACATCTTCCAGATCGGGGTCGCCGCCGTCCTCATCGCCCTCGTGGCCCCCATGTGGTCCCGTCGACGCGCCTGACCTCCGGCGGAACACGGGTGCGGGTCCGGACCGGCTGTCCTGCCGGTCCGGACCCGCACCCGTGCCTCAGGCCGCCCTGTGCGCCGCGATCAGCTGCTGATACCAGCGGTAGCTGTCCTTCGGGGTGCGCTCCAGGGTGTCGTAGTCGACCCGGATGATCCCGAACCGCTTCGCATAGCCCAGCGCCCACTCGAAGTTGTCCAGCAGCGACCACACGTAGTAGCCGCGCACGTCGACGCCCGCGTCCATGGCTGCCCGCAGCGCCGTCAGGTGGGTGCGGAGGTACTCCACCCGGTCCGGGTCGTGGACGGAGCCGTCGGCCTCGACGCTGTCGGACTCCGCCGAGCCGTTCTCCGTGATGTGCACCGGAGGCAGGGCGTCGCCGTACGTCTGCTTCAGCGCGGTCAGCAGGTCGGTGAACGACTCCGGGACGACCGGCCAGCCCATCGCGGTGCGCCGCACGTCCGGGTACTGGCCCTCCGTGTAGCGGTTGTCGGTGGCCACCCGCAGCGCCGGGTCCGCCTCGCGGTGCGGGGCGGCGGCGACGACGATCGGCCGGTAGTAATTGATCCCCAGGAAGTCCATCGGCTGGGAGATCAGCTCCAGGTCGCCCTCGCGGCGGAAGTCCTGGCCGGTGATCAGCTCACCCCAGGTCTCCTCCTCGGTGGCCGGGTAGCGGCCGGCGAGGAGCGGCTCGGTCCACACCAGGTTGTGCTGGGTGTCCGCCCGGACGACGGCGGCCAGGTCGGCGTCCGACTCGGTGGCCGGCACATTGCGGTCCAGGTTCAGCGTGATGCCCGCCTCGCGGACCCCCGCCGCGCGCAGGGCGTTCATCGCGTGGCCGTGGCCGACCAGCAGATGGTGGGCGGCGGCCAGCGCCCCGCGGCCCTCCCGCGCGCCCGGCGCGTGCCGGCCCACGGAGTAGCCGAGGAAGGCGCTGCACCACGGCTCGTTCAGGGTGATCCAGCGCGGCACCCGGTCGCCGAGGTGCTCGGCGACGATCGCCGTGTACTCGCCGAAGCGCTCCGCCGTCTCGCGCACCCGCCAGCCGCCCTTGTCCTCCAGGGCCTGCGGCAGGTCCCAGTGGTAGAGGGTGGCGGCCGGCTCGATCCCCGCCTCCAGGAGCGAGTCCACGAGCCGGGAGTAGAAGTCCAGCCCCTTGGGGTTGACCGCCCCGCTGCCCGTGGCCTGGATCCGGGACCAGGCGATCGAGAAGCGGTACGAGTCCACGCCCAGGTCGCGCAGCAGCGCCACGTCCTGCGGGTAGCGGTGGTAGTGGTCGCAGGCCACGTCACCCGTGTCACCGCCGTCCGTCCGGCCGGGCGTGTGGCTGTAGGTGTCCCAGATGGACGGCCCGCGGCCGTCCTCGTCCACGGCACCCTCGATCTGGTACGAGGCGGTGGCCGCGCCGAAGACGAAACCGGGCGGGAAGACCGGGAAATCACTCATGGAGAACCCTTACTTGACCGAGCCGCCGGTGATCCCGGCAGCGATGTACTTCTGGGACAGGACGAGGAGCACGGCCGCAGGCACCGCGGAGAGCACCGAGGCGGCCATGACCGAACCCCAGTCGCCGACGTGCGCGCCGATGTACTGGTAGATGCCCAGCGTGATCGGCTTGACGTCGTCCGTCGTGTTCAGCGTGAGCGCGAACATGAAGTCGCTCCACGCGTACAGGAAGGAGAACAGCCCGGCGGTGATCAGCGAGTTCCGGCTCATCGGCAGGACGACCCGGACGAACGTACGGATGCGGCCCGCGCCGTCGACCTCGGCGGCCTCGATGACCTCACGGGGGATGGACACCATGAAGGAGCGCATCAGCACGATCGCGAAGGGGATGCCCAGCGAGGCGTCCGCCAGCATCAGGCCGAAGTAGGAGTTGACCAGGCCGAGGTCCACGTACGCGCTGTACAGGGCGTTCGCGATGACGATGCCCGGCACCATCTGGGTGATGAGCGTGCCGAAGACGATCGTCCTGCTGCCGCGCAGCTTGAACTGCGCCAGGCCGTACGCCGCCGGTGCGGAGACGGCCAGGCAGATGGCCACGGCGCCGAGCGCCACGGCCAGCGAGGTCAGCAGGTTGCCGCCCTGCTCGGTGAGGGCGGAGGTGAAACCGGAGAGGTCGATGCCCGTCGGGACCGGGCCCACGTCGACCAGACTCGCGTCCGGCTGCAGCGCGGTGTTGACCATCCAGTACAGCGGGAACAGCATGACCGCGAGGACCACGACGCCGAAGGCGGTCGCACCCCAGCGGCGCTTCGGACGGCGGACGGCGGCGGGAGCCGGGGCGGCGGGGGTCTGGGTGGTGGTCGCCATGCCGGTCACTTCCCCTCGTTGCGGTTGACCCGCAGGTAGAACACCGCGAAGACGGCGGAGATCAGGATCAGGATGTTGCCGACCACGGCCCCGGCCCCGAAGTCCATCTGGACGAAGGAGTTCTGGTACGTGAGCGTGCCGAGCGTCTGGGTGGAGTCGGCGGGACCGCCGTCGGTGAGGGCCAGGACCAGGTCGAGGATCTTGACCGTCGACATGAAGCCGAGCACCAGCACCACGGTGATGACGGGCTTGAGCATGGGCAGGGTGACCGAGCGGAACGTGCGCCAGGCGGACGCGCCGTCGAGTGCGGCGGCCTCGTTCAGCTCCTTGGGGACCTCCTGGAGGCCGCCGTAGAGGATCACCATGTTGAACGGGATCCCGATCCAGATGTTCACCAGGATCACCGAGACCAGCGCCATGCTCGTGCTGGTCAGCCAGGGCGTGTCACCGGGCAGGCCGACGGTGCCGAGGAAGGAGTTGAGGACACCGGTGTCCTGGTCGAAGATGCGCCGCCACACGATGCCGGAGACGACCATGGGGACCAGCCACGGCAGCAGGATCAGCGAACGCAGGATCCCGTTCAGCGGGAAGCGGCGGGTGAAGAAGACGGCGAGCGCCAGACCGATGCAGAACTGGCCGAGGAGCGATCCCACGGTGAAGAGGATCGTCTGCCACAGGGCCTTGCCGAACAGCCCGTCGCCGAAGACGTTGCTCCAGTTGTCCGTGCCGTTGAACGGCGCCTCACCGGTGAAGAACGTGGAGGGCGAGTAGTCCTGGAAGCTCATCACGATGTTGCGGACGAGCGGGTAGCCGAAGAACAGCGCCATGAAGATCACGGCGGGGGCGATGAACCCCCACTGGGCCAGCGACCTGCGCCGCTTGGCGCTCCGTGGGTTCACGGGCTTCTTGGCCGCACCGGCCGCGGGGGTCTTCGGACCGGCCGGCGGCGCGGTGGCTGAGGCGGTGGTGGATGACATGGTTCGTTACCTCAGTTCCCGCTCGTGACCTGCTGCTGGGCACGCTTCAGAGCGGCCTCGCTGGACTCGCCGGTGAGCGCGGACTGGAAGGCGCTCTGCAGGGCGAGCGATACGGACGACCACTGCGCGCCGACCTTCGCGGTACGCGAACGGGCCGTGGCGACCTGTCCGGCCAGGGCGGCCAGCTCCGGGGCCTTCGTACGCCACACGGCGGCGGCCTTCGTGTTCGCCGGCACCATCCAGCTGTTGAGGGCGTAGGTGATCTGCTCCTGCTCGCCCGCCATACAGCTGATGATCTTCGCGGCCGTCCTCTCGCGCTCGGCGTCGCCGGTGTTGGGCACGGTGAGCACACCGCCGCCCAGCGGACCGACCGAGTCGTCGCCCGCCTCGGGCACGGGGATCTCGGCGATGCCCCAGTCGAGACCCTTCTTGGAGTTGAGGGTCTCCACCTGCCACGGGCCGTTGATCATCATGGCCGCGTTGCCGGCCATGAACTGGTCGTTCACGTCGGCCTGGGTCCAGTTGACCGTGGACTTGGAGAGCGAGCCGTCCTTCAGGAGCGCCTTCCAGTAGTCCAGGGCCCCGGCGACCTCGGGGGTGTCGAGCTTCGACTCGTCGCCGCCGTTGGACCACATGAACGGGGTGAACTGGAAGACGCCGTCCTCCGCGCCGCCCGCACTGAGCGCGAGACCGTACTGCTTGCCCTTGGTCAGCTTCTTCGCGGCCGACCGCATCTCGGCCCAGGTGGTGGGTACGTCGACACCGGCCTTGTCGAGGGTGTCCTTGTTGTAGAACAGCGCCAGGGTGTTCACCGTGCGCGCGGCCCCGTAGTACTTCCCGTCGAACGAACCGAAGTCGACGATCCCCTCGGGGATGTCCGCCGTGGTCAGCCCGAGGTCCTTCAGGGGGATCAGCCCGCCGGCCTCCGCGAAGGTCGGCATCTCGGAGGCGTCCAGCTGGAGGACGTCCGGCAGCGACTTCGAGGACGCCATGCGCAGAGCCTTGGTCATCAGCTGCGCCGCCGGAACGCTCTGCTGCTCGATGGTGATCCCGAGCTGCTTGCTGCAGCGCTCGAGGGTGTCGCCGTCCCAGCGGTGGTACGACTCGTCCGTCGAGGAGTTCATGACGGTGTAGACGTCCTCGTCCCGCTGCTGGGCGCACCCCGACAGGACGGTGCCGGCGACGAGCGCGGAGACGACGGTGAAGGGGACGACGATCCGCCTGGTGCGGCTGCGGAGTCGGATCCGCCCGTCCGGGGAAAGTTCTGTCACGGTGGTGCCCTTGCGGTAAGAGGGTGGCCGGCCCATGGGAACGCTCCCACGGGGTACTCGTCAAGCCCCTGGGTGAATCCGGCGGGTGTCACGGCGGGGGAGGTCACCGGTGTCCGGCGGCGGGGCCGCCGGACACCGGGGGTGTTCAGCGGAGGCCGAGGAGGTGTTCCATGGCGAGCTGGTCGAGGGCTTCGAAGGCCATGGAGCGTGTCGCTGCGGTGGTGGCGTCGAAGTCTTCGTAGGCGGTGCGGTCGGCGAGGAGGGCCTTGAGGCCGTCGCCGGCGGTGGGCTGGGCGAGTTCGTGCAGGCGGGAGGCGGTCAGGGCTTCCTGGACGGTGGGGTCGGCGCGGAAGGCGGCGGCGCGGTCCTTGAGGATGAGGTAGTTGCGCATGCAGTTCTTCGCGGACTCCCACACCCCGTCGATGCCGTCGGTGCGTACCGGTTTGAAGTCGAAGTGCAGGGAGCCGGTGTAGTCGGAGCTCTCCAGGAGGTCGACGAGCCAGAAGGCCTGGCGCAGGTCGCCGGCGCCGAAGCGGAAGTCCTGGTCGTACTTGATGCCGGACTGGCCGTTGAGGTCGATGTGGAAGAGCTTGCCGGCCCACAGGGCCTGGGCGATGCCGTGGGGGAAGTTCAGGCCGGCCATCTGCTCGTGGCCGGTCTCCGGGTTCACCCCGACCATCTCGGGGCGCTCGAGGCGTTCGATGAAGGCCAGGGCGTGGCCGATGGTGGGCAGCAGGATGTCGCCGCGGGGCTCGTTGGGCTTGGGCTCGATGGCGAAGCGCAGGTCGTAGCCCTGTTCGGTGACGTAGTCGCCCAGCAGGTCGAAGGCCTCCTTCATCCGGTCCAGGGCCAGGCGCACGTCCTTGGCGCCGCCGGACTCGGCCCCCTCGCGCCCGCCCCAGGCCACGTAGGTGGTGGCGCCGAGCTCGGCGGCCAGATCGATGTTGCGCATCACCTTGCGCAGCGCGAAGCGCCGCACACCGCGGTCGTTGGCGGTGAAACCGCCGTCCTTGAACACCGGGTGGGTGAACAGGTTCGTGGTGGCCATCGGGACCTTCATCCCGGTGCGGTGGAGCGCGTCCTTGAACCGGCCGACCAGCCGGGTCCGCTCGGCCTCGGAGGACCCGAACGGGATCAGGTCGTCGTCGTGGAAGGTCACCCCGTGCGCACCGAGCTCCGCGAGCCGCTCCACCGACTCCACCGGGTCCAGCGCGGGACGCGTCGCGTCACCGAACGGGTCGTTGCCAC
>NZ_DATMVN010000442.1:0-2794 GCF_035563135.1 Streptomyces sp. | reverse complement strand
GTTCGTGCGCAGCTCCGGGGAGAACCGCACCAGCAACTTCCTGCTGTGGCAGTCGGCCTACGCCGAGTTCGTCTTCCTCGACACGCTCTGGCCGGACTTCGACCGCCGGCACCTGTGGGCCGCGTGCGAGGAGTACGCCTCACGGCAGCGCCGCTTCGGCAGCGCCTGAGCGACGAGCGGGTCGGGTCACCACGGCCCTGCGGCGATCCGTTGACACCGGTCCGCATCGCCAAGACAGTGACGTCTCTCCGAGAGGAGGGACCGCTCGTGGGTGAGAACGTCATGGCGCCATCTGTCCCCGAGGCCCCCACCGCACCCAGGCCCGGCGACCTCACCGAGCAACTGATCGCCACCGACGTGTGGCCCGACCACCTGCTGGCGGAGGCCGGGATCCCGGTCGTCGACGTCCCGCTCGTGACCGTCGGCGGCGGCATCGGCTCCTTCGTGACGGTGGACTACCTGCGCATCTGCGGTGTGCCCACGCACGCCATCCGCGTGCTCACCCCGCTGCGGACGCCGTGGGAGAGCTACGAGTACCTGACCACGGTCTCGCAGGTCCCCCGGAGCGAGCGGCTGCGGTCGGACTCGGCGTCCATGCCCGACAACATCTGGGGCTTCCCGAGCTACGGGCTCCGGGAAGGGCTCTCCGGGCACCCGGAGGTGCTGTGGCAGCTCCTGGTCGAACCGGTCTTCCACCACTACTACACGCCGCGAGCCGGCGATGTCTTCGACGCGATGCAGCGGGAGATGCGCCGCATCCGGTACCCGGAGATGGTGGTGCACGGCCAGGTCCGGATGGTGCGCAGACGGCTCGGCGGCGGCTACTTCACCATCCTCACCCCACCGGAGGGCGCTGCCCCGACCCGGCGGATCGCCTACCGCAGCCAGTGGGTGCACCTGGCCGTCGGTTACCCCGGCCTGAAGTTCCTCGACGACCTGCAGCGCTACCGCAGCCAGTTCAACGACTACGCCCACGTGGTGAACGCCTACGAGCCGCACGAGCAGGTGTACCAGCGGCTGCACCGCCGGCCTGGCACCGTCCTCGTCCGCGGCGGCGGCATCGTCGCCTCCCGGGTGCTGCAGCGGCTCATCGACGACCGGGACGGGCGCGGCCTGCAGACCCAGGTCGTCCACCTGTTCCGGACCTACGTGGACAGGCCGCACGGCACTGGGCTCCGCAAGCGCCGCAGGGGTGCCGACGGCTGGGCCTACCAGGGCTTCAACTACCCGAAGTCGGTGTGGGGCGGCCAGCTCAAGCAGCAGGTCCGAAGGAGCGAGGGACAGGACCGCGCCCGCCTCTACAAGGAGATGGGCGGCACCAACACCCCGGTGCGCCGGAACTGGCAGGAGCAGCTGCGGCGCGGCCGCGCGCAGGGCTGGTACCGGGTGGTGGTCGGGGAGATCGACGCGATGCGGCCGGTGGGCGACCTGGTGGAGGTCACCGTCGCGAGCGACAAGGGTCCCCAGGTCGGCACGTTCGACGCCGTCATCGACTGCACGGGACTCGAGGCCGACATCCGGGAGCACCGTGTGCTCGCCGACCTGCTCGACCACTCGGGCGCCGGCCGCAACCCGGTCGGACGACTGGACGTGGAGCGGGACTTCGAGGTCCGGGGGACCCGTAACGGCGGCAAGGTCTACGCCTCCGGGAGCGCCACCCTCGGCGGCTACTTCCCCGGGGTGGACACCTTCCTCGGGCTGCAGATCGCCGCCCAGGAGATCGCCGACGACCTGGCCCGGCAGGGCTTCTGCCGGCGGCTGACCCCGGGGCGCTCGACGAGCCAGTGGTGGAAGTGGATGCGCAACACGCAGATCTGACCGGAAGAGGTTCCTCGTGCTACCCACCCTGAACGGCCGCATCCAGACCCGGGTGTTCCTCCTCGCCGTGGTCGGGTCCGCCTGGACGGCGGTGATCACCCCTGCGCTGCCCACCGGCGCGCCGCTCGGCGCGTCCTATCGGGTGACCTTCTCCGTCCTGCTCGTGGTCACCGTCCTCGGTGTGCTGTGGGAGTTCCTCTACCACGGCATCCAGCAGTTCCGGTGGGAGAAGGACTGGCCCACCCTGTTCGGGCTGCTCACCGCCGTCCCGGAGGGACTGCTGGTGTGGTTCCTCGTCGCCGGCGGTGCGATCCCGTGGGTTGCGGGCATCCCCGGCCCCGCCTTCGCCCTCCACTTCGTCACCACCTGGGTGCTGGTGTGGCTCGCGGCCAACGGTCCGATGCGGGTGCCCTTCGTGCACTGGCGCTTCAACGGCGGGAGGCTGATCTGATGCAGCCCTCGGACGACGGGCCCGGCGGGACCCACCCGCCCCGGACCGTGCCCCCGTTCGACCAGGTCGGCGTGGCCGTGGCACCCGGCACCGACCTCGTCGTCCGGCTGCCCGGGATCCTCCTGGTGGCCGGCGCGGGCGCCCCTGGTCCTCCCGCGCCGGGCTCCGGGCCGCGGTTGGGCGGCTGGGAGGCCGCCGGTCCGGTGCCGGCACCAGTCACCCCTGCCGGGAGCGCGTGGATCGGTGAACTGGTGGCGCTGTGCCGTCAGGTGTCCGCAGCCGGACGGCGGGCGCCGGGACGGCGGCTGCTCGACCGGCTGCGGACCTGGCTGCCCACGGTGGGCGGCCGACCGTCGTTCGCGGTCGTTGCCGCGACCGAGGAGGGGCTGGCGGTCGCACTCGCGGGGGAGGGTCGCGCCGAGGTACCCGACCTCGGCCTCCGGCTCGCCGTGGTCAACGGCGCACGGCCGGCCGACGGCGTGCCGTTCCTGGAGCGGCTGGCGGACTGGCCCCCCGCCGGACTGC
>NZ_DATMVN010000441.1:0-7105 GCF_035563135.1 Streptomyces sp. | reverse complement strand
CCGGAAGTTCAACCTCACCACGGCCCTGCGCCAGCCCTGGACGTCCCTCACCGTCTGGCCGTTCTACCTCCCGCTCATCGCCTGCGGGGTCCACCCGGCCGCACTCGCCTTCTGCTCCTCGGCGAACCTCGTCTACCAGTTCTGGGTGCACACCGAACGGGTCGGCAAGCTGCCCCGGCCCTTCGAGTACGTCCTCAACACGCCCTCCCACCACCGGGTGCACCACGCCTCCCAGGGCGGCTACCTCGACCGGAACTTCGGCGGGATCCTCATCCTCTGGGACCGGCTCTTCGGCTCCTTCACCGCCGAGACCGAGCGGCCCGTGTTCGGCCTCACCAAGAACATCGCCACCTACAACCCCTTGCGCGTCGCCACCCACGAATACGCCGCCATCACCCGCGACGTACGGGCGGCCACCACCTGGGGCGAACGGGCCGGACGGATCTTCCGCGCTCCGGGCTGGCAGCCCTCGCGCACCGCCGGCGCCCCCGTGGGCGCGACCGTGCGGCCCCGCGCCGCCACCGAGCGCACCGGATGACGCCCCGCGCGGGAGCGCCCCGGCTCGTACGTCCGCTGCTCGCCGCCTTCCTCGCGGTCTCGGCCCTCCACCTGACCGGGCTCCTCACCGGCGTCGACGCCGCCCACCTGGCCACCAAGCCGCTGCTGATGCCGCTGCTCGCCGCCCACGCCGCCGCGCGGGGCGGCCCCCGGCTGCTCATCGCCGCGCTGCTGTTCGGCTGGGGCGGAGACGTGCTGCTGATGCCGGACGCGGAGGCGGCCTTCCTCGCCGGGATGGGTTCCTTCGCCCTCGGCCACGTCTGCTACCTGTGGCTCTTCGGGCGTGCCCGGGTCTCCCGGCCGGCCGGTCTCGCCTACGCCGCCCTCCTCGTGACCTTCGTCGTACTCCTGTGGCCCGGCCTGCCGGGCGGACTGCGGATCCCCCTCACCGGCTACGGCCTGCTCCTCACCGCGATGGCCTGGCGGGCCGGCGCCCTCGGCCGCCTCGCGGCACTCGGCGGCGGGCTCTTCCTGCTCTCCGACGCGCTCATCGCCACGGGCATCGCGGACCGGCCGCAGCTGCCTGCCCACGACTTCTGGATCATGCTGACCTACATCGCAGCGCAGTACCTGCTCACCCGGGGGACGCTCGGTGGATCTGCGGATCCCACCGGCGCCGACCCCGGGGCGTACCGCGAAAGGAGTACCGGAATCTGAGACAAGCGAGGAACCCGCACGCATGCGCGCCGCTGTGATCCACGCCCCCCACGGCGTCCGTGCGGAGGAGGTGCCCGACGCCACGGTCCAGCAGCCCGCCGACGTGTTCCTGCGGGTCCTGGCGGTCGTCGGTGACGGCGCGGCCGGCCTGTGCGGCGTCATGGCGGCCGAGCGGCTCGGCCGCCGAGCGGCTCATCGCGCTGGGCCGCCATCAGGCCCGTACCGGCATCGCCCGCGCCTTCGGCGCCACGGACGCCGTCGCCGAACAAGGCGACGGACGAGCGCACGGCGCTCAAGGTGCTCAGCAAGCCGTAGTCGCACCTGTACGGGGGAGGGGCCGGGGACAGCGGTCCCCGGCCCCTCCTCCATGCCTTACCCGCGGACCGCGTCCAGCGCGTCCACCACACCGGCGCCGTAGAAGCCGTTGTACTGCTCGCCGCCCTCGCAGACGGCGTCGACGGTGCCGTCACCGTCGATGTCGTACGGAGCGCCGCACGCGGTGGCGTCGGCCTGACGGGTCAGCAGCGCCTTCACCCCGGCCGCCGACGCGTACGGGTGGGTCGACTTGATCAGGGCCGCGACCCCCGCGGCATGGGGGGACGCCATCGAGGTGCCCGCCATGTAACCGAACCCGCCACCGGGCAGCGTGGAGAGGATCAGCCCGCTCTCGGCCGGTGCCTCCGGCGTCTGGTAGCGCGTCGAGTCACCGCCCGGGGCAGCCACGTCGATGACCCCGAGGCCGTAGTTCGAGTACGAGGACTTGAGGTTCTTCGCACCGGTCGCGGAGACCGTCACGACACCCGGGACCATGGTCGGGATGTCGGGGCACGCGCTCGGGTCGACCGTGCGCGTGACCGGAACCGTGTCGTTCGGGCTCGTCGGGTCCTCGATGGCGTCGAGGGCCAGGTCGTGGTCCGAGTTGCCGGCCGCGGCGATGTTGACGGCGCCCCTGCCCTCCGCGTAACGGGTGGCGCGGGTGACCGCCTCGACCAGGGCGCCCTGGTCCGGGTCGTCCTTGCAGTTGAACAGCCACGGGTCGGTGTAATAGCTGCTGTTGGTCACGTCGACGCCGTGCTCGGCGGCCCAGACGAAGCCGCAGACGACGGCCTCGGTGTAGAAGAATCCGGCCGGCGTGGACACCTTGATGCCGGAGACCTTCACGCCGGGCGCGACACCGGTGATGCCGGTGCCGTTCTTCGCCGCGGCTATGGTGCCCGCGACGTGCGTGCCGTGGGCGCTCTCACCGGCCGCGGGCCGCCAGGCGCCGTCCGTGGTGTCCGGGGCGCCGGACACGCAGTTCACCGAGGCCTCGCGGTCGAAGCTCGGGGCCAGGTCCGGGTGCGTGTCGTCCACACCCGTGTCGAGGACCGCGACCGTGACCTCGCTGCTGCCGAGCGACTTCTCGTGCGCCTTGTCCGCCTTGATGGCGGGCAGGTCCCACTGCAGCGGTTCCAGCGGGTCCTGACCCGCCACCGCGTCCTGCGACGCCGCCCGTGCCTGGCCGGCGGTGAGGGGCTGCTCGACCCCGATGTCCTTCGTCGCCTGCGGGACGAGCGGGCTGGTCCGGGTGACGCCCGCCGACTGGACGCCCTTGGCCTTGCGGATCGTCGCGCCGAAGTCCGGGTTCTGCGAGTGGACGACGATGACGCCGATCTTGTCGTACGAGGCCACGACGGTCCCGCCGGCCGCGGATATCGCCTTCCGTACCTGCTTGGCGGTGCCGTGGCCCGCGCGCGTGTTCACGACGTACGACAGCTCGGGGCCGTCCGTGCGAACCGCGGCCACCGGCTCGTCCGCGGGTGCCGCGGTCGCGGTCCCCGTCGGAAGGAAGCCGAGCGAGGCCGTGAGCGCGAGTCCGACGGGCAGCGTGAGTGCGCGAGTCCGTCTGGATGCCAGATGAGCCATGGGTTCTCCACATCATCCGTGCCGGTGGAGCCGGACACGGGCGTGTCCGGTCCGGTACATGACCAGTGAAGTTATCGCCGACCTTCCCGGCACATCAATGAATACGGGCAAGTGAGTTCGAGGTGTGACCTGAGGGGGCGCATCCGGGGGAGCCGGCGGGAGAAGACCGAACCTGCGGTGAACCGCTACGCCGCGCTCTCCGTGCCGTTGCACAGGGAGTCGTGCATATCCAGCCCCCGCCACCCCACAACGCGGAGGACTCCCCCGTGAGACCCACCGTCCCGACCACCACCGCACCCGCGTCGCGAGGAGAATCCGTGGCCACCGAAGCACCGCCGCCCCAGAGCCCTGAGGACGGCAGTCCCGTCCAGCCCACGACCGAGGCGTTCCTCGCCGCGCAGCACAGTGCGGAGTTCGCCGAGCTGCGCCGCTCCCACCGCTCCTTCGCCTTTCCCCTGACCGTCGGGTTCATCGCCTGGTACCTGCTGTACGTACTGCTGTCCAGCTATGCCGACGGCTTCATGAGCAAGATCGTCTTCGCGAACTTCAACGTCGCCTTCGTGTTCGGCCTCGCCCAGTTCGCCACGACGTTCCTCATCGCCTGGTTCTACTCGCGCCACGCCACGAACAAGCTCGACCCGCAGGCCGCGGCGATCAAGTCCCGTCTGGAGGCCGACGCATGAGCGCCGCGTACGCATCGCACACCTTGACCCAGCTGGCCGCGTCGTCGTCGACGACCGAGCACCGGCCGCTGATCATCACCCTCTTCGCGGTCTTCGTCGCGGCGACCCTGGGCATCACCGTCTGGGCCGGCCGGCAGACCAAGAGCGCCTCGGACTTCTACGCGGGCGGTCGGCAGTTCACCGCCTTCCAGAACGGCCTCGCCGTCTCCGGCGACTACATGTCGGCGGCGTCCTTCCTCGGCATCGCCGGCGCCATCGCCCTCTTCGGCTACGACGGCTTCCTCTACTCCATCGGCTTCCTCGTCGCCTGGCTCGTCGCCCTGCTGCTCGTCGCCGAACCGCTGCGCAACTCGGGCCGCTACACCATGGGCGATGTCCTCGCCTACCGGATGCGGCAGCGGCCGGTACGCACCGCCGCCGGCGTCTCCACCATCGTCGTGTCGATCTTCTACCTGCTGGCGCAGATGGCGGGCGCGGGAGTCCTCGTCGCGCTGCTGCTCGGCATCACCAGCGACGCCGGGAAGATCCTCATCGTGGCGCTGGTCGGCGTCCTCATGATCCTCTACGTCACCATCGGCGGCATGAAGGGCACCACCTGGGTGCAGATGGTCAAGGCCGTCCTGCTCATCGCCGGCGCGCTGCTGATGACCCTCATGGTGCTCTGGAAGTTCGACTTCAACATCTCCGACCTGCTGGGCACCGCCGCGGAGAAGAGCGGCCACGGCGCCGCGTTCCTGGAGCCGGGCCTCAAGTACGGCGTCACCGACGTGTCGAAGCTGGACTTCATCTCGCTCGGGATCGCGCTGGTGCTCGGCACCGCGGGTCTGCCGCACATCCTGATCCGCTTCTACACCGTCCCGACCGCCAAGGCCGCCCGCAAGTCCGTGAACTGGGCCATCGGCATCATCGGCGCCTTCTACCTGATGACGATCGCCCTCGGCTTCGGTGCGGCGGCGCTCATCGGGCCCGAGGAGATCAAGGCGAAGAACCCGGCGGGCAACGCGGCGGCGCCCCAGCTCGCCGAGTACCTCGGAGGGGTCGGCACCACCGGCGGCGCCATCATGCTCGCCGTCATCTCCGCCGTCGCCTTCGCCACGATCCTCGCCGTCGTCGCGGGCCTCACCCTCGCCTCCTCGTCCTCCTTCGCCCACGACATCTACGCCAACGTCATCCGCAAGGGGAAGGCGACCGAGAAGGAGGAGATGCGCGCGGCCCGCTGGGCCACCGTCGCGATCGGCGTCGTCTCCATCGGACTCGGCGCGATGGCCCGCGACCTGAACGTCGCGGGACTCGTGGCCCTGGCCTTCGCCGTCGCCGCTTCGGCCAACCTGCCGACCATCCTCTACAGCCTCTTCTGGAAGCGCTTCACCACCCAGGGCGCCCTCTGGTCCATCTACGGCGGTCTCGCCTCGTCCGTCTTCCTGGTGCTGTTCTCCCCGGTCGTCTCCGGGAAGGCCAGCTCGATGTTCCCGGACGTGGACTTCGCCTGGTTCCCCCTGGAGAACCCGGGCCTCATCTCCATCCCGCTGGGCTTCCTGCTCGGCTGGGTCGGCTCGGTCCTCTCCAAGGAGGAGCCGGACAAGGGCAAGTACGCCGAACTCGAGGTCAAGTCCCTCACCGGCACCGGAGCCCACTGACCCGGCTGCCGCACCTCGCGTGGGGCCCCGTCGTAGAGACCTACGACGGGGCCCCGCCGCACCTCGTGCCAACCGGGCCCCCGCGATGTCACCGCTCTCGCGTAGTCTCGAAGGAGTCAGACCGCAACCGCGGACACCATCGGGGGAGGGGGCCCACAGTGCTCGTCGACACCTACGGCCGGGTCGCCACCGACCTGCGCGTTTCACTGACCGACAAGTGCAATCTCCGCTGCACCTACTGCATGCCCGAAGAAGGCCTGCAGTGGCTCTCCAAGCCCGACCTGCTCAGCGACGACGAGATCGTCCGGCTCGTCCGCATCGCCGTCACCGCTCTCGGCATCACGGAAGTCCGCTTCACCGGCGGTGAGCCGCTGCTGCGCCCCGGTCTCGTCTCCATCGTCGAGCGGTGCGCCGCCCTGGAGCCCCGCCCCAGGATGTCGCTCACCACCAACGGCATCGGGCTCAGGCGCACCGCCGCCGCGCTGAAGGCGGCAGGCCTGGACCGGGTCAACGTATCCCTGGACACCCTGCGCCCCGACGTCTTCAAGACGCTCACCCGCCGTGACCGGCACAAGGACGTGCTGGAAGGGCTCCAGGCCGCCCGCGAAGCAGGACTCACCCCGGTCAAGGTCAACTCCGTCCTCATGCCCGGCCTCAACGAGGACGAGGCCCCCGAGCTGCTCGCCTGGGCCGTGGAGAACGCCTACGAGCTCCGCTTCATCGAGCAGATGCCGCTCGACGCCCAGCACGGCTGGAAGCGCGACGGCATGATCACGGCGGGCGACATCCTCGCCTCGCTGCGCACGCGCTTCACCCTCACCGCGGAAGGCGACGAGGAGCGCGGATCCGCCCCCGCGGAGCGCTGGACCGTGGACGGCGGCCCGCACCGCGTCGGTGTCATCGCCTCTGTGACCAGGCCCTTCTGCAGAGCCTGCGACCGCACCCGGCTCACCGCCGACGGGCAGGTCCGCACCTGCCTGTTCGCCCGCGAGGAGACCGACCTGCGCGGCGCCCTGCGCTCCGACGCGCCGGACGAGGAGATCGCCAGGATCTGGAAGCTCGCGATGTGGGGCAAGAAGGCGGGCTCCGGTCTCGACGACCCCGCCTTCCTGCAGCCCGACCGCCCGATGTCAGCGATCGGCGGCTGAGGACTCCCACTCCGCCAGCGTCACGACGTCCTTGAGGAAACCCCGCACACCGAGGAAGGACGAGAGGTGCTCCCGGTGCCCGTCGCACGCCAGCCAGGTCTTGCGGCGCTCGGGGGTGTGCAGCTTCGGGTTGTTCCAGGCGAGGACCCACACGGCGTCGGCACGGCAGCCCTTGGTGGAACAGACCGGTGATCCGGTGGCGCTCTCGGCGGAGGTATCGGGGAAGTTCACGGCCTCAACCCTAAGCGCTCCCGCTCCAGGACCCCGCGACGCACCCCCGCCGGAGAACGGCGACGCCGGGCAGCCACGGGGGGAGCTGCCCGGCGTCGGTCCGTCGCTCCGACGGGGGATGCGGAGCGCTCACGAAGTATGCCACGGGGCCCGGGGCCCGTCGCACCGGAACGTCATGATTGCCCTCAGCTCTTCCCGGCCCCCCGGGCGTGCCGCCGCTCAGTCCGTGGGGCGCGGCTCGCCCACGCGGCCGGCTGCCCCGGGCTCCGGGGCCGGCTTCGCCGCC
>NZ_DATMVN010000440.1:0-15449 GCF_035563135.1 Streptomyces sp. | reverse complement strand
GGGCGGAAGATGCTGGGACGGGGGCCGCCCGGGGCCCCGGGCGGCCCCCGTCCCAGCATCTTCCGCCCCGGACCGTGCCGGGCCCGCGCGGTGGGGCGCCCGGCCTCGCCGGGGCGCCGTCATCCGCCATGACCCGCCCCTTCGCACCGCGTTCCGGGACACCGGGCCGCGGCTCCCCGACCCGGCCCGAATCACCTGATGCCCCCCTAGGAGCCACGAGCATGTCCCAGACCACCACGGCGGTGAGCAAGGTCGTCTCCCCCGCCTCGATCGGGGCCCGCCTGGACCGTATGCCGATCACCCCCATGCACCGCAGCCTGACCGCGGTCATCGGGATAGGCCTGCTCTTCGACACCTTCGAGAACAGTCTGTCGGGCACCATCGCCAAGGTGCTCCAGGACGACTTCGCCTTCGGAGCGACCTCGCTCAAACTGGTCCTGGCCTCCGTGTTCATCGGCCAGTTCATCGGCTCGCTGGTGCTCGGCCGGGTCGCGGACCGGCTCGGCCGGCGCCGGGCCTTCCTGATCAACCTCGCGATCTACTCCGGCTTCTCCCTGCTCGGCGCCTTCTCGCCCAACGCGGAGTGGCTGATCGCGACCCGCTTCCTGGCCGGCATCGGCATCGGTGCCGAACAGGCCCTGTCCGACTGCTACCTGGCGGACGTCCTGCCCGCGGCCAAGCGCGGCCGGTTCATCGCCTGGGCCTACACGATCGCCTTCTGCGGGGTGCCTGCGGTCGGGTTCGCGGCCCTGTGGCTGGTACCGCTGACCCCGCTGGGGGTGGACGGCTGGCGCTGGCTGTTCGTGATCGGCGCGCTCGGCTCGGCCGTGGTGTGGGTGCTGCGCCGGCGGCTGATCGAATCCCCGCGCTGGCTGGCGGCGAACGGCCGTACCGAGGAGGCCGACCTGCTGGTGTCCCGGATGGAGGCCCAGATCCCGGCCGGCCGGGCGGCCGAGGTGCTCCCGGCCGAGCACGGGACGCCCGTCGCCGGACAGACCGGGCAGACCGGACTGCGGGACATCTTCACCCGCGGTCTGAGGCGACGCACCGTGATGCTGTGGATCTTCTGCTCGCTCTCCGTGGTCGGTTACTACGGCTTCGGCACCCTGGCCCCGCAGATCCTCGCCGCGAAGGGCTACGACATCGTGGCCGGCCTGGGCTTCACCGCCCTGTCCTTCCTCGGTTACCCCGTCGGCTCGGCGCTGTCGCTGCCGATCATCGACCGCATCGAGCGCAAGACTCTCGTCGCGCTGTCCGCCGCCGCGATGGTCGTCGCCGGGATGGGCTTCGCCTTCACCGGCTCGGCCTTCCTCATCGTCGCGTTCGGCTTCGGATACACGCTGTGCAGCAACGTCTTCTCCAGCGTGTCGCACGTGTACCTGTCCGAGCAGTACCCGACGGCGATCCGGGCCACCGCGTCCGGCATGGCGTACTCGCTGTCCAAACTCAGCGCCGCCGCGCTGCCGTTCGTCCTGCTGCCCGTTCTCGACTCGTACGGGCCGGGTGCGCTGTTCGGGGTCATCGCCGCCTCGATGGCCGCACTGGCCGTCACCGTGCTCACGCTGGGCGAACGCACCACCGGAGTCTCCGTGGACCAGGTCCCCGGCTCGCTGAACGACCCTACTGTGAAGAGGAGTTGACGATGACCTATGTCATCGCCCTGCCCTGTGTCGATGTGAAGGACCGTTCCTGCATCGACGAGTGCCCCGTGGACTGCATCTACGAGGGCCGACGCGCTCTCTACATCCAGCCCGACGAATGCGTCGACTGCGGGGCCTGCGAACCGGTGTGCCCCGTGGAGGCCATCTACTTCCAGGACGACGTGCCCGCCGAATGGGGTGATCACCGGGGCTCCAACGCCGCCTTCTTCGAGACCGTCGGCTCGCCCGGAGGCGCGGGCGGTCTCGGTGTCCTGGACCACGACTCCCCGCTGGTGGGGTCCCTGGCACGGAAGGCGGTGCGGTCATGAGCGGGCTCCTCGCCGGCAAGCGCATCCTGGTGACGGGCGTCGTCACGGAGGCGTCCATCGCCTTCCACGTCGCCCGGCTCGCCCAGGAGGAGGGCGCCGAGGTGGTGCTGACCGGCTTCGGCCGGCTCTCCCTCATCGAGCGGATCGCCGCCCGGCTGCCCAAGCCGGTCCCGGTGGTCGAACTGGACGTCACCGACCGGACGCACCTGGACACGCTCGCGGAACGGATCAGCGCGTCGGCCGACGGGTTCGAGCGCCTCGACGGCGTCGTGCACTCCATCGCGTACGGGCCCCAGGGCGCCTTCTCCTTCCTCGACGGCGACTGGGCGGACGTCTCGACGGCCGTGCAGGTGTCGGCGTACTCCCTGAAGTCCCTGACCACCGCGTGCCTGCCCCTGATGGAGGGACGTGGCGGCTCGGTGGTCGGGCTCACCTTCGACGCGACGGTCGCCTGGCCGCGCTACGACTGGATGGGCGTCGCCAAGGCCGCCCTGGAGTCGACCAGCCGCTACCTCGCCCGGGACCTGGGGGACAGGGGCATCCGCTGCAACCTGGTCGCGGCCGGTCCGCTGCGCTCCATGGCCGCCAAGTCGATACCCGGCTTCGGGGAGCTCGCGCAGGTCTGGCAGCACCGGGCCCCGATCGGCTGGGACCTCACCGACCCGGACCCCGCGGCGCGCGGTGTGCTCGCCCTGCTGTCGGACTTCTTCCCGCGCACGACCGGCGAGATCGTCCACGTCGACGGCGGGGTGCACATGACGGGCGCGTGACACACGCACGCCGGGAGGGCGGGTGATCCGGGCAGGTCCCGGATCACCCGCCCTCCCGGCGTGCGTGTGCTACGCGGTCCTCCCGCCCGGCAGGATCCGGCGGAAACCGGTGTACGGGGCGAGGACCTCGGGGAGCAGGACGGAGCCGTCCTCCTGCACGCCCTGCTCCAGCAGGGCGGCGACGGTGCGGCCGACGGGCAGCGCCGAACCGTTGAGGGTGGCGGCCGGCCCCTTGCGGCCGTCGGCCCCCCTGTGGCGGATGTTCGCGCGGCGGCCCTGGAAGGTGCCGCAGTCGGAGACCGAGGAGATCTCGCGGTAGGCGCCGCTGCCCGGCAGCCACACCTCGATGTCGTACGTCATCCGGGCGGAGAAGCCGAGGTCGCCGGCGGGCAGCAGGACCACGCGGTGGGAGAGCCCGAGACGGCGCAGGCACTCCTCGGCGTGCCCCACCATGAGCTCCAGTTGCGCCGGCGCGTCCTCGGGGGCGCAGACGCGGACCAGCTCCACCTTCTCGAACTGGTGCAGGCGCAGGATCCCCCGGGTGTCACGCCCGTACGCTCCCGCCTCGGCGCGGAAACAGGGAGTGCGCGCGGTGAAGGCGTACGGCAGGTCACGGGTGTCCAGGAGCTGCTGGGCCACCAGGTTGGTGAGCGGCACCTCGGCGGTGGGGATCAGGAAGAGTTCCCGGTCACCCACCTGGGTACGGAACAGGTCGTCCTCGAACTTGGGGAGCTGACCGGTGCCGGTCATGGTGTCCCGGTTCACGAGGAACGGCACGGAGTACTCCGTGTAACCGTGCTCGTGGGTGTGGAGGTCGAGGAAGAAGTCGGTCAGCGCCCGCTCCAGACGGGCACCGGGGCCGCGGCTGACGCTGAAGCGGGCGCCCGAGAGCCCGGCGGCCGCCGGACCGTCCAGTATGCCGAGCGACTCGCCGATGTCGGCGTGGTGCGGGGCGTCGCTGCCGTGCCGCGCCGGTCCCCAGCGGCGGACCTCCACCGCCTCCTTCTCCGTGCCGCCGTCCGGCACCTGGTCGAGGGGCACGTTGGGGATGCCGAGCAGCAGCTCGGAGAGGTCGTGCCCCGCGCTCCGGGCCGCGGCCTCCGCCTGCTGCGCGTCCGCGCGCAGGGCGCGCGCGGCCTCCTTCTCCTCCTCGGAGGGCGGCCCCGGGCGTCCGCGCGTACGCGAGACGCGGTTCAGCTCCGTACGCGAGCGGGTCATCTCGGCCTGGGCCTCGGACCGCCGGCGCATCGCCTTCTCCAGGGCGGCCAGGTCGAGGTCGTAGCGGCGACGGGCCAGCCGCCTCACGGCGGCCTGCCCGTCTTCGAGCAGTTCACTGGGATCGTGCATGACGGACTCCTCGGTAGGGAGAGCGGCGGCCGGGGCTTGCCGGACGCGGTGGGGCGGGTGGCGCCGGGCGGGCGGTGAAGGGCCCACCGGGCGGTGACGGGCCGGATGGTGACGAGCCGGGCGGTGAGCGGACCGCGCCCGGACTCCGCGGGCGGGAGGGGGTACGGGGAGCGGGCGCCCCGGACAGCCTGCGGGGGCGGACGGCTCCGAGCCGTCCGCCCCCGCACACGCTGCCGGTGCCGGCCCTCAGGCCGGAGCGATCGCCAGCGCCGTGTTCTGACCGCCGAACCCGCACGAGTTGCTGAGCGCGAGGTCGATCGGCATCGACGTGGCCGACTGGGCGAGCTTGATGTCGATCCGCCCGTCGGGGATGACAAGCCCCGCGGTGGGCGGAATGATCTCGTGTTCGACGCTCAGCAGGGCGAACGCGGCCTCGACCGCGCCTGCCGCGCCGAGCAGGTGCCCGGTGACTCCCTTCGTGGAGGTGACCAGTGGGTCGCCCTGCAGCGTCCGCTGGATCATGCGTGCCTCGGCCAGGTCGTTGAGCGGTGTCGACGTGCCGTGGGCGTTCACGTGCTGCACGTCGTCCGGATCCGCGCCGGCGTCGGCGAGGGCCGCGCGGACCGCCGCCTCGATGCCGGTGCCGTCCGGGTGCGGCGACGTCATGTGATGGGCGTCCGCGGTGGCTCCGAAGCCGATGATCCGGCCGTGGACGTGCGCCCCGCGGGCCCGGGCGTCCACGACGCGTTCCATGACGAGGATCCCGGCCCCCTCCCCGGCGACGAAGCCGTCCCGGTCGGCGTCGAAGGGACGCGAGGCCGACGAGGGGTCGTCCTCGCGCCGCGACAGCGCGCCCATCTGCGCGAAGCCGGCCATGACCAGCGGGGTGATCATCGCCTCGCTGCCGCCCGCCAGGACCACGTCGCAGCGGCCGAGGACGAGCAGGTCCCGGGCCACCCCGATGGCGGTCGCACCCGAGGCGCAGGCCGTGGCCACCACCAGGTTGGGCCCGGTGGCCCCGAACTCGATGGCCGTCTGACCGGCCAGCATGTTCGGCAGCTGCATGGGCAGCAGCAGCGGGGACACCCGGTCGGCGCCCCGCTCCCGCAGCACATCGTGCTGCTCCTCGACCGTGCCGGGGCCGCCGTCCGCGCAGCCCAGCACCACACCGACCCGCGCCCCGTCCCAGGTGGTCGGGTCGAGACGGGCGTCGGCCACGGCCTCATGGGCGGCGACGAGGGCGAACTGCACGAACCTGTCCAGGCGGTGTGCCCGCCGCGCGCTGAGCAGAGATTCCGGATCGAAGCCGGGAACCCGGCAGGAGATACGTACGGGGTTGTTCGCCAGTACCGGATCGAGGGCGGCGGCCGGCCTGCCGTCGCAGACCGCCGCCCAGCTGGGCCCGACCCCGATACCACCAGGGGTGACCAGGCCGAGTCCGGTGACGGCGATGTCCATGCCGGCCATCAGACCTTCGCGCTCCGCTCCTCCATGAGCCGGACCATGTCGGCCACGGTCTCGGCTTCCAGGAGGTCGTCGTCGCTGACGTCCAGGTCCAGTTCGGACTTGAGCAGCAGCGACAGCTCCACCACGGCCAGCGAGTCCAGCTCGATGTCCTCCCGGGTGGCTTCCGGGGTGATGGCCTCGGGCGACACCTTGAGCTTGTTGGACAGGATTTCCTTGAGCTGCTCCAGCATGTCGGATCCTTTCGAAGGCGTACGCGAAACCGGCGTACGTGAGGGGGTGTACGCATACGCGTACGGAAGGGCGTACTGCACAGGGAATCCGGTCGGCCGGGGGACCGTCAGACCGGTTGGACCTCGGGCCAGACCAGGGTCGTCGCGCCCCAGGAGAGGCCTCCGCCGAACGCGGTCAGCAGCACCCGGTGACCGGCGGTGAGCCGGCCGTCCGCCGCGGCCTGCGAGAGCAGCAGCGGGATCGAGGCGGCGCCGGTGTTGCCGACCTGGGCGATGTTGGTCAACTGCCGTCCGGCCGGCACCCCGAGGCGTTCCGAGACCGAATCGAGGATCCGGGCGTTGGCCTGGTGGGCCGCGAACCGGTCGACGTCCTCGATGTCCCAGCCGGCCAGCCGGGCCGCCTGCTGGGAAGCTCCGGTCATCCGCTCCACCGCGTGCCGGTAGGTCTCCCGGCCGAGCATCCGGAAGTACTGGTCCTCCGGGTCGGTCACAGGACCGGACGAACGCTGGCGCGAGCCGCCCGCCGGCACCTCGATGAGGTGGCTGAGCTCACCGTCGCTGCCGAGGACCAGCGGGCCGACGGCCCCTGGTTCTGCGGCGGCGCCCGCGCGCAGCACCACCGCGCCCGCACCGTCCGCGAAGATGACGGCCGTGGTGCGGTCCTCAGGGTTGACGATCGTGGTGAACGCGTCGGCGGCGATCAGCAGCACACTGTCGGCGACGCCCGCCGCGAGGAGCCCGGACGCGGTGGCGAGACCGTACAGGAAACCGGAGCAGACAGCGGCCACGTCGAACGCCGGCACCTGTCCGAGTCCCAGCCGGGCGGCCACCTGCGGGGCGGTCGCCGGGCACGGCTGGTCGGGTGTGGTGGTGGCCAGGACGACCGCTCCCACGTGCTCGTCGCCCGCGGACTTGAGGGCTCGCAGCCCGGCCTCGACGGCCAGATCGGAGGTCGCGGTGCCGGGCGCGACCACATACCGCTCGGCGATCCCGGTGCGTGAGCGGATCCACGCGTCGGAGGTGTCGAGCCGCTGTGCCAGGTCGTCGTTGGTGACCAGGCCGGGAGGTGTGTACGACCCGATCCCGGCCACCACCGCCGCGCGCCCCCCGCTCATGCGCCGGCCTGCGGACTGCTGAGCGCCTCCAGCGGCAGCCCCATGTACGCCATCCGGGACTCGGCCATCTCGTCGGTCCAGCGCTCGGCCATGTCGTAGCGCTGCTCCGGCGTGGTGTCGAGCATCCGGACGCCCGGCCAGATCTCGTAGTCGCCGATCCTGTCCGCGTGCTGGGCCATGCCCTCCTGGAAGAGTTCCTCGC
Source organism: Streptomyces sp. (assembly GCF_035563135.1). Classification (GTDB taxonomy): domain Bacteria; phylum Actinomycetota; class Actinomycetes; order Streptomycetales; family Streptomycetaceae; genus Streptomyces. The sequence goes on along the minus strand of NZ_DATMVN010000440.1, from coordinate 8,349 downwards.
GGTGGATGACGAACTCACGGTCGGGGATCTCGTCCCAGAGCTGGACACCGGCCCGCAGGATCTCCAGCAGGCGCGGGCGGTACTCGGGGTGTGCGGCCACGTGGTCACGCAGGATCGTGCTGGCCACCGTCAGGTGCCTGATCTCGTCGATGGCGGTGCCGCGTGAGATCTCACCGGTGGCCGGCGACAGCGGGGTCCACTTGCGCTCGCTCAGCTCCGCCGCCGGGGCGAGCACCCCCTCGATGACGATGGCGAACACGGCGACGCCGCCGGCGAAGTCCGCCTGGTCGCGGACGATGTCGAGGGTGAAGTCCACGACCGGGTCCAGGACCCGCTTGCGGTAGTCCGCGGCCATCTCGTCGATGTCCTTCAGGAGCGTCTTCTGCGGGACCCCCAGCTCCACCAGGTGGTTGCGGAAGACCCGGGCGTGACGCGCCTCGTCGATCAACTGGGTCGTGTAGAACTCCAGTTCGGGGATGCCGGGGGCGATGGCGACGTAGTGGCCGAGCAGCCGCGTCGCGATCTCCTCCGACAGGCCGCGGAACCCGAACTCCAGCACCAGGGCGTCGCGCAGGGGCCCCGGCTCCTTCAGGAAGCCGGGCACGACGGCGTCCACGTGGTGCCCGGTCTCGCCGCGGTCGCGCAGGGTGCCCTGCGCCACCGAGGTGAACCAGTAGGCGAGGTCGCACTCCTCGGGTCCGAGGGTGAGCTCCTTCGCGCCGTCGAGCAGACCGGGAGCCTTGTCCCAGTCGGCCTCGGGTGCCACAGAACCGCTCATGACGCGGCCGCCTCCTTCGCGGGGTGCAGGGAGCCGGCGAACAGCTCTCCGGCGTAACTGAACAGGGGATGGTCGTCACCGGTGCTGGCCCGGACGACATGACCGAGCAGCAGCTCGCTGTCGCCCGCCGGGTGTGCGGAGTGGAACCGGCAGGTGTAGTGGGCGAGCGCCCCGGCCAGGAGCGGTGCCTTCGCGTACGAGTCCGCCGTCCAGGCGAGGCCCGCGAACTGCGCGCTGCCGTCGGGACGGTCGCTGTTCGCGAAGTGGCTCGCCACGTCGGCCTGGCCGCCGCTGAGCACGTTGATCGCGAACCGGCCCTCGGCCGCCGCGAACCGCGCGAAGGACGAGCCCGCCCGCAGCACGACCCCCACGAGCAGGGGCTCTCGCGACACCAGCGTCACGGTGCTCGCCGTGGTGCCGTGCAGCCGCTCCTGGGGGCCGACCGTCAGCACCGACACCGGGGAGGCCAGGTGGTACAGCGCCCGCCGCCGCTCGGCCGGGTCCTGGCGTACGGGACGCCGCAGGGTACGCAGGTCGGTGGCGGCGGTCATCGCACGGCCTCCTGCGGCTGCCGGCGGACCGGCCGCGCCGGGACGTGGCCGACCGGGAGGGGTTCCGCGGTGTGGCCGGCCGGCTTGGGGTGGGCCAGCCCCAGGTCGTCCAGGAGCCGCAGGTAGCCGGGCTGGCGTACCGGCTCGAAGGGCAGCGCGAACGACTTCATGAAGTTGCCGAACAGACCGCGGTCCCCGAAGAGGTGGAACGGCAGTACCAGCAGCGCCCACTCCGGCTCCACCAGCCAGCACCACAGCGCCGCGACCGCGGCCTGGGTGATCAGGCTGTGCATGACGTTGTAGAGCACGTAGTAGGCCTTGGGGATCGGCCGCCCGCCGCTGCGTCTGAAGGCGATGGCACCCGGGATGTAGCCGATCAGGTCGATGTACAGAAACAGGACGATCGCGACCCACCAGCGGATCTCGCCGAAGTGGGCGATGATCAGGCCGGTGGTGACGGCGAGGCCCACCAGGTACTCGGCGCGGTGCAACGAGTACGTTCTCGGTGTCTCGAAGGGATTTGCCTGGTCCATGGTCAGCTCCTGCGGGCGGTGCTAGGCGCCGATGGCGGCGGGCTCGGTGAGGTCGACGCCTTCCGAGAGGCGGACGGCGGGGAACAGGCCGGTCAGGGCCCAGGCGACGGTCTCCTTGATGACCCGCTCGGCGATCGGGTCGAGGATCCCCTCCAGACTGGGGATGCCGAAGTCGAAGTCGGCGTCGAAGCGGACCGCCACGTCGTCGCCCTGCTGCGTCATGGCCCAGGTGCCGGTGAAGGAGTCGAAGTCGCCGTCGGACTGCTGGAAGCGGATCTCACCCAGCTCCGGCAGGAAGGTGTCGTCCTCGGTCCAGCGCAGCAGACCGCTGCGAAAGTGCAGCTCCCAGCTGGAACTGGCGTCCTCGGCGGGGTAGGTCGCGTGGACGGTGGTCGCCTTCACGTGGGGCGCCAGGTCGGGGTACCGCTCCCAGCGTCGTACGGAGTCGAAGACCGTCGTGGCCTGCTCCGCGGGGATCAGTGCTTCGAGCTCAACGTGACGCATGATCAGTTGCCGCCTTCCGGCATCTTGGCCGCGCCCCGGACGAGGTCGCGTGTGGCCAGGTCGAAGGAGTTCAGGAGGAACTCCACATCGGTGTCGCTCATCACGGCGGGCGGGGTGAACCGCACCACCGAGCTGCCGTTCATCGAGTGGTTGGCGACCACGCCGTGGTTGAACAGCTCGATCAGCAGCTCGCCGGCCAGTCCGGCCTCGACGAGCTCGACACCGATGAGCAGCCCACGGCCGCGTACGTCCACGACGAGTTCGGGGATGTTGCGGTACGCGATCTCCGCGATCCTCGGAAGCAGCTGCGCCCCCAGGTCCACGGCCCGGGTGACCAGGCGCTCCTCCTTCATGGCCCGGATCGCACCCTGCACCGCGGCCATCAGGACCGGCTGGCCGGAGAAGGTGGCGGTGTGGACGTAGGGGTCCTTGTCGAAGGGGCGGAACGCCTTGCGGGTCGCCACGGCCGCGGAGACCGGCAGCACGCCGCCGCCGAGCGCCTTGCCGGTGAGGAGCACGTCGGGCACCACGCCCTCGGCGTCGGCGCCCCACCACTCGCCGAGCCGGCCGAAGCCGGACTGCACCTCGTCGAGGATCAGGAAGCCGTCGTGCGCGCGGACCAGTTCCTCGACCCGCTTGAGGTAGCCCGTGGGCGGAATGATCACACCGCCCTCGCCCTGGACGGGTTCGAGGATGACGCAGACCTCACCCGGGTGGGTCGTGAGTTCCGCCTCCAGCGCGTCGGTCTCACCGAAGGGGAGGTGCAGGAAGTCCGGGATCAGCGGCCGGAAGGGGGCCTGGTAGACGTCCTTCGCGGTCGCGGACAGCGCGCCCAGCGTCTTGCCGTGGTAGCCGCCGCGCATCGAGACGGTCCGCCTGCGGCCGCCGGCCCGTGCGAGCTTGAGGCCCGTCTCCACCGCCTCGGCCCCCGACAGGGCGAAGTGCACGCGGTCGAGGCCCTCCGGCATCACGGAGACGAGCGCCTCGGCGGCACGGGCCACGGTGGGCTCCAGCAGGATGCGCGTCGCGGTGGGATGTGTCCGGAGCTGGCGCTCCACCTCCTCCATCACGACCGGGTGGCGTGCGCCCATGATGAAGACGCCGTACCCGCCCGCGTTGAGGAAGCGCTCACCGTCGCTGGTGGTGAGCCAGGCGCCCTCGGACGCCGTTTCCATGTGGCTGCCGAACAGCTCGGCGAGAGTGGCCCGGCCCTTGCTGAGATGGGCCCGGTACAGGCCGAGGATCTCCGCCTCGGTCTCGGCGGGTGCTTCCTGGATGACGGTCACGGATCTCTCACTCCAAGTGTGGTGGGGGTCGCTGCCCGAGGTGCGGTGGCTCAGCTCAGGACCAGCGGGCCGCCGTCGAAGTAGCGCAGCAGCGGCTCGGCGGCGGCGCCGCGGCCCGGCGGGTGGAAGGCGAGGGCGTGCACGGCTGCGGCGGCCCGGCTGTGGGTGGAGCCGAGGACGAAGTCCAGTCCGCCGAGCAGCTCCAGCGCCTGCCCGGCGATCCTCGGCAGTGCCTTCTGGACGGTGTAGCGGGCGACGAGGACCCGGGCGACCGACTCCTCGTCCGTCTCGGGGCCGATCGTCCGCGCGACACCTTCCAGGAGGGACAGGGCGGCGTCCATCTCGACGGCGAGGGCGGCCCGTTCCTGGACGCTGCCGCGTTCACGCTCCAGCACCTGCTCGACGAGCGCGGCGGCCCCGCCCGCGTATCCGGCGGAGATCAGCATCTCGAACCAGACGAAGCCGGCCGTCTGCAGGTCGTCGAGCCGGTGCGGATCGTCCGCCCCGGCACGTACGACCATGTCCGCCGGCACGAACACGTCCGTCAGCCGCACCTCGTCGCTCTCCGCGCCGGCGAGCAGCTCGTTGCCCCAGAACGGGTGGACGGACAGCCCGGGAGCGTCGGCCGGGACCAGGGCGAGTGCCAGCTCGGCGGTGCCGTCCTCGTGATGGATGGCGATGCTCGCGGTGAGCAGGCTCATCGAACCGGACAGGCTGCACGGCTTCTTCGCGCCGGAGAGCAGGTATCCGCCGTCGACGGGCCGGGCCGTGACGGCGGGAGTGAGAATGTTCTGCTCGGTGCGGCCCTCGGCCCAGCCGGAGGCCAGCACCTGCTGGTCGGGCACGATCCGCCGCAGCAGTTCGGTCTGCGCGGAGGTGAGCCGGTCCGCCTTGACGGCGAGCGAGTAGAGCATCGCCACGGTGAAGTGGTGCATGGAGGCGGCGGCGACCAGCGAGGGGGACACGGCGCCCAGCGCCAGCTGGACGCGCAGCGCGTCCAGCGGGGCGGCTCCGTGGCCGCCGTACTCCTCGGGTATCAGCAGGCCGACCCCGCCGTGGATGCGGAACAGGTCGATGACGGGGCCGCCGGGCTGCTCCCGGTCGGCATAGGGGAACTGCTCCATTTCCTTGAGCAGACCTGGGTGGAATTGCTCGCAGACGGCCCGAGCAGCATCGAGGGAACGCACGGGGATACCTCCGGAAGGCGGACGGGTCGGGCGCTCAGGCGCCGAAGACCGCGTCGTAGGGGCTGATGTCGCGGGCGATGCTGACCCCTTGGACGTGCGAGGTCTTGAGCATCGGGTAGTTGGCCTCACCGAAGGCTCCGCCGGTGCGGCCGGTGCCGCCGTGGCTGGGCAGGTAGGGCAGGAAGCCGATGTGGGAGTCGTTGACCTTCAGCAGACCGCCGTTGACGACGCGTCGGACGAAGGTCTCGATGACGTGGTCGGAACGCGACCACAGGGAGTTGCGCAGCCCGTAGGAGTTGGAGTTGACGAAGCGGAGGAAGGACTCCAGGAGCGCGTCGTCGTTGTCGCGTTCGGCCACCACGATCGGGATGAGCGGGAAGAAGGTCTCCTCGCGCACCACGTCGAAGGTGCGGGCCCGGTCCAGGCCGTCGACCCGGAGCACGGTGGGCTGCAGGAAGACGCCCGTCTCCGACGGTGTGCCGTCGACCTCGGTGCGGCTGCCTCCGGTGACCAGGGAGGCGCCGTTGTCCAGGGCCTGCCGCAGCAGCCGGAAGAACCGCTCGCTGCGGCGCACCGGTGACAGCAGGACGTCCTCCTCCTCCGGGAGGCCCGGCCGGATGCCCTTGACCTGCTCGCGCACCTCGGCGATCAGCGCCTCGGCGATGTCGGGGTGCGCCAGCACGTAGTTGGGCACCATGCAGATCTGCCCCGAGCCGAAGAACGACTCGGTGATGGCTTCGGCGGCCCACTTGATGTCGGCGTCCTTCCACACCACGATGCCGTCGTTGCCGGCCAGTTCGAGGATCGGCTTCTTCCCGTGGGCCACGCACCGCTGCTCGAAGCGCAGGCCCTCCTGGCTGCCGCCGATGTAGAAGATGTCGTTGATCAGAGGGTCGGCGATCCAGCGGTCCATCGTCTGCTTGGGGTTGCTGCACACCGCGTTGAGGACGCCGGGGGGCGCGTCGAGCTCCTCGAGCAGCGGGGCCACGATGTCGCGCAGCAGCCACATGGTGCTCAGCGCGATGCTGCGCGGCGCCCTGACCACCACGCTGTTGCCGGCCATCAGGGCCAGTACGCACAGGGCGGCGCTGGGCAGCGGGGCGTTCTGCGGGGGGTTGAAGGCGACCACGCCGTCCGGCTGGCGCTGCAGGATCAGCTTGCGGCCCGCGTACTCCTTCTCGACCCGCATCTGCTTCAGGTACCAGCGCAGGCTGCCGGGGGCGTAGATCTGCAGGAGGCAGCTCAGCTCCCACCGGGCCAGCTTCACCGGGTGCGACTCGGCGACGAGCATGTCGAGGAACTCGTCCTGGTGCTTGATCAGTTCCTCGCGGAAGCGGGTGCCGAGCTGCATCCGGCGCTCCAGCGGGACGGCCGCCCAATCCGGGGCGGCGGCCGCGGCGGCCTGCGTGGCGAGGTCGATGGCGTCGTCGTCGGCGATGGCGCAGCGGCCCACGACGTAGGGGTGCTGGGCGGCCTCGGACTCCGGGTCCTGCTCCAGGGAGCGCTTGAGGCTCACACTGGTGAACACGTCTTCCAGCAGGGATCGCCCGCTGACGGTGTAGACCCATCCGTCCCCGGCGACGTCCTTGCCGGCGATGTAGAGGTCGTAGCTCTTCAATCCGGAAGGTGCCGGAGCACTCTCCTCCTGCGCAGCTTCGCGAAGCATCATCAGCCTTTCCGAATATCGGAATATGTCTGGTGTCGGTCTTCCGGTGCGGGTCGTTCCGTGAATGTGCGGGTGATTCGGGAATTGATGTTCGAAGCAAAACGATCGTGGCAGCCGAATCTGACTCGGCGCTGACACCGGACTGATCCAGCCACCGGCCCGCGGGTTGTCAGTGGGGTGTCAGCCGCCGCTGCTTGCATGGCCGCCATGCCACCTGCCGAGATCACCGTGCCCCAGCGGCTGCGCGAACTGCCGCGGACCGAACTCGCCGACGAGATAGAGACACTCGTCGTACGGAAGTTCAAGGCCGTTCTCCTCATGGACGAGTCGGAGGACCTCCCCGTCGACATCAGCTATTTCGACCTCGGTCTCACGTCGCTGCGGCTGACCGAGATACGACAGAGCCTGGAGCAGCTCCTGGATCTGTCCATCAACGTGAACGTGCTGTTCAACGAGCCGACGGTCAACCACCTCGTGGACCACCTGGCCGACGCCCTGTCCGCCCCGCCCGCCCACTGACCGATCAGGCCCAGGACCCAAGGAGTCGTTCCATGCCGCGTACGGAATCCGACACGGAAGAGACGAACCGGGCGCCGGCGCAGGCGCCCGAGCCGATCGCGATCGTCGGAATCGGTCTGCGATTCCCCGGCGGCAGCAACTCGCCCGACGAGTTCGACGCCTTCCTGCGTGAAGGGCGCAGCGGAATAGGACCCATACCGGGCGACCGGTGGGACGTGGCCGCGTTCACGCCCGAGTCGCCGGAGGACAAGGGGAAGATCCACACCTCGGCGGGCGGCTTCCTCGACCGCATCGACCAGTTCGACGCCTCCTTCTTCAACATCTCGCCCAAGGAGGCCCAGTACATGGACCCCCAGCAGCGGATGCTGCTGGAGACGGCCTGGCAGGCCCTGGAGCACGCCAACATCGACCCCACGCCGCTGCGCCGCGGCAACGGCGGCGTCTACATAGGCGCCAGCTCCATCGACTACTCGATGGAGCTGGACTCACTGCCGTACGAGGAGCTGGAGGGCAACCTCGCCTCCGGCATCACCATGTTCCCGCTGTCGGGCCGGCTGTCGTACTTCCTGGGCTGGCGCGGCCCGAGCATGAGCATCGACACCGCGTGCTCCTCCTCGCTGGTCGCCCTCCACCTCGCCGTGCAGGGGCTGCGCGCGGGCGAGTCCGACATCGCGCTGTGCGGCGGTGTCAACGCCCTGCACCACCCGCGCACCTCGGTGATGTTCTCGAACGCGCAGATGCTCTCCCCCGACGGGCAGTGCAAGACCTTCGACGAGGCCGCCGACGGCTACGCCCGCGCCGAGGGCTGCGGTGTGGTCGTACTCAAGCGCCTCAGCGACGCGACCCGGGACGGTGACACCGTCCTCGCACTGGTGCGGGGCACCGCCGTCGGCCAGGACGGCGACAGCGCGGGCCTGACCGTGCCCAACGGCCCCGCCCAGGAGAAGGTCATCCGCACCGCCCTCGCCGCCGGGCACCTCGCCCCCGGGGACATCCAGTACGTCGAGGCGCACGGCACCGGCACCCCGCTCGGCGACCCCATCGAGTTCGGCGCCATCGGCGACGCCTTCGCCGACTCGCACACCAGGAGCGATCCGCTGCTCGTCGGCTCGGTGAAGACCAACCTGGGCCACATGGAGCCGGCGGCCGGCATCGTCGGCGTCATCAAGACGGTGCTCCAGATGCGGTCCGGGACCATCTACCCGCACCTCAACTTCGACACGCCGTCCGGGCGCATCCCGTGGGACCTCTACCCGGTGCGCGTGCCCACCGCGTGCGAACCCTGGGAGGCCGGGGTCCGGCGCGCGGTCGTCAACAGCTTCGGC
>NZ_DATMVN010000439.1:0-6558 GCF_035563135.1 Streptomyces sp. | reverse complement strand
GGGCGCCCCGGCCCTGCTGGCCACCGCGCTGGTCTCGGTGGCCGCCGCCGTCGCCGGGGCCCTGATGGGGTACACGGGCCTGGACGTGCCGGCCGCCGTGGCGCTGGTGGCGACCGTGATCGCGCTCGCCGCGGGGGCGGTGGCCCCGTTCGCCTTCAAGCTGGCCGGGATGCGGATGCCGGCGCTGCCGTCCTCCGCCAGCCAGCTCCAGGAGGGCATCGACCCCTATGCGGGCGACGAGGTCTCCGAACGCACCCAGCTGGCCGGGCGCTGGGTCACCGCGCTCTTCGCGGCCACGGGCACCATCGCCGCGGCCGCCCTGGTCGTCCTCGCGGAGAACCCCGATCTGCCCGAGGTGCTGACCGGACTCGCGCTGAGCCTCCTGCTGCTCCTGCACTGCCGCGACCTGGTCCACATCGGACAGCGGCTGACCCTGGCGCTGCCCGGGATCTGGGGGCTGCTGCTGATGGCCCGGGCCTGGGCGGTGGACAGTGACGCGGACGGCCGCGTGGTGGTCTTCGGGGTGCTGCTCGCCGCGGCGGCGGGACTGGTGACGGCCTCCTGGACGCTCCCGGGCCGCCGGGTGCTGCCGTACTGGGGCCGCGCGGCGGAGCTGGCGCACACCGCGCTCGCGGTCGCGCTGCTGCCGCTCAGCCTGTGGGTGGCGGGTCTCTTCGGGTGGCTCCGCGGCCTGTTCGGCTGAGCACACCCGTACGCCACTGGACGAAAGACGAGTTGAGGAGAGGCTGTGCAGTCCAAGCGCGACCAGGTACAGGCCCACAGTTTCATGATGGGCAGGCTCAGCTCCGGCCTGCTCACGGCCGACCCTGACGCCCCGGAGAGCCCACTCGGGCGCACCACCCGAGGCGTGGTCTTCGGCGTACTGGTGACGCTCCTGATCGGCGCGGGTGCCACCGTGTACGGGCTGCTGCGCCCCGGCGGCAACGACGGCTGGCGCAGCGGCAAGCACCTGGTGGTCAACCGCGACACCGGCGCCCGGTACCTCTGGACCGGCACCGACGGCGTACTCCACCCGGTACGCAACTACGCCTCGGCGCGGCTGATCGGCGGTTCCGACCTGGCGACCGTGGACGTCGCCACCGCCTCGCTGCGGGACATCCCCGTGGGTTCCCCGGCCGGCATCCCCGGCGCCCCGGACGCCCTGCCCGGGGCCGACCGGCTCGACGGCGGCGCCTGGCACATGTGTGTCACCGGGCCGGACGGTGCTGCGCCCAGCACCTCCGGTGCCGCGACGGGCGCCGGGGTGGAGAAGCCGGGGGCCACCACCCTGGTCGCGGGGGCGCCGCTGGACGCCCGCGGTGTCGGCGCCGACCGCGGGATCCTGGTGAGCGGTCCGGACCGCACCGAGTACCTGGTGTGGCGGGGCAGCAGGCTGGCGCTGGACCGCGCGTCGGATGCCCGTAACGCCCTCGGCTACGGCTCCGAGCAGCCCATGCCGGTGTCGGCGGCCTTCCTCGACGCGCTCGCCCCCGGCCCCGCCCTGAAGCCCCCGGAGGTGCCGGGGCGTGGCGGTGAGGGCCCGGTGCTCGGCGGCGAAGCCAGCCGTATCGGCCAGCTGTTCGAGGTCAGCGTGCCGGGCGGGGGCAGTACGTACCACCTGCTGCGCGAGGACGGTCTGGTGCCGCTGACCCGGCTCGGCGCCGCACTGGTGCTGGGTGACCCGGCCACCCAGAAGGACGCCTACGAGGGGAGGTCGCCCGAGGTGCGCGCGGTCGGCGCGGACGCGCTGCGCGAGCACAGGTCGAAGGACTCGGGCACCGCCGGGTCCGCGGAGCTTCCCGAGACTCCTCCGTCCCCGCAGTCGACGCCGCGCGGAACGGCGCTCTGTGCGCAGGTGGACGGCGACAACGGTGGCGCCCGGATCAAGTCGGTGCTGGTCCCGCTGACCGAACTCGCCCCGGTCGCCGTCTGGGAGGGAACCGCTTCACCGCTGAAGGCGGCCTGTGTCCGGACGGATGCCACGGTGGTGCGGCCCGGGCGCGCAGCCCTGGTCCGGGCCCTGCACGCGAGCGGCGCCGCGCACGCGGGGACCACGTATCTGGTGGCGGAGAACGGCGTGAAGTATCGCGTTTCGGCCAAGGACTCCCTGGCGGCGCTCGGTTACGCGGACAAAGACATCAGCTCGGTCCCCGCACCGCTGCTGGCGGCCCTCCCCACCGGCGCCGACCTGGACCCGGCGGCCGCCTCCGGCACTGCGGAACCCAAGGTCACGGCTCCGCAGTGCGGGACCGGCGTGCGGCCGGGACAGGGCGGGGAGCAGGCTGAGGCGGCCCGGGGGGACCAGGCCGGCCAGGTGGCCACGGCAAGTGCGTCAGGTACAGGCGCCGCCACCTCCTGAATTCCGGCAAACGCCGCATATGACGTCGAGAAAAGGCAGAGGAAAGATGAGGCGTAACTTTATGCTGATGCCTCGTCGCTCTGCGGTCGATTCAGTACGCATCGAGTGCTGGGAGAAAGCTCAGGATAAGCTCAAATCTTTTTGGCGGCCGTGTCCTTGCGGGTCGGGTCCGCAGGTGCGCCCGTTTCACCGGAAACGGGCCGGGCCGGTGACCGTTTCCGTTATAAGCCTGCCCGTTTTCCGACCGTATCGGGTTGTGGCGGGCGTGGCGCCCGGCCGTTCCCTCCGGCAGGGCGGCCACGTTCATTTCGCGGAAACCTATGGACAACTCCATTGCCATGTAAGGATTCGCGCGAGCTGACTTATGCTCAAATCTTCCCCTGCATATGTTGCGCCGGACGGTGGATTCTCTTTAGCCTCAGCGGGCAACGGTGCGAGGGGACTCGCCTGAACGAAGGGAGCGTGACATGGCGGACGGTTCCGGCAGGAAAGCGGACTATGCCAAGGGCTTGGGAGGTGTCTCCTCCCTGGAGTCGGCCCGGGCCGCGGTCGAGAAGATCCAGAACAACGTGGCTGAGGTCGCGGCGCGTTCGGGGGTCGGCGGTGACGAGGGCCAGGCTCTGCTGAAGCTCTTCCGCAGCTGGAACGGCGAGGCCCAGAAGGTCGTCGTCCAGATCAGCAAGATGATCGACGCGCTCCAGGAGAACGTGACCTCGGCCAACCGCCTGGCGAAGGAGAACCAGGACCTGACCGAGGTGCTCACCAGCAAGACCAGCCAAGGCGTCTTCGAAGCGCTGCGCTGACCCACCCCCCCACCCCGCGGCACCCGGGCCCCTTCGGGGAGGCCGGAACCCGTGAGCTTCCCGGGCCCCGGGGCCCGGTCCCCCGAGAGGAGACGTCATGGCCGACGGCATCATCGATGTGCAGTACGCCACGGTCCGCAACGCTATTGAGGAGTTGAAGGGCCAGACCCAGCAGATCATCACGACCCTCAACAACCTGGAGGACGAGCTGAAGCCGCTCGTCATGTCCTGGGAGGGTGACGACCAGCAGATGTACCGCGGGGTCCAGGCGGAGTGGGACCAGGCCACCAAGAACATGGCCCTGCTTCTCGGCGACAGCGGTGAGCTGGTCCAGAGCATCCACGACAACCACTCGCGCGACGAGCGCAGGAGCGCCGACAACTGGGGCAACGTGCGGGCTCGTTGAGGTCCTTCGTGCGGATCGTGCCGGGGCCCTCGGGCCCCGGCACGATCCGCACGGGAGGCCCCTGGGCCCGGCCGGGGCTCCTCTGCTTCCGGCCGGCCCCCACCCCCGACCGGCACCGAACGGCAGGAGGACGTCCCATGGCTGGTGAGAAGGCCGACGTCAAGCATTTCGACCTCAAGCAGATGGAGAACTTCCGGGACAACGAGGTGCAGCCGGTGTACACCGCCGCGAAGAAGCACCGGGAGGACGGCGACGGGGCGCACATCCGGCCGCTCGGCCACCTCGTCGACGGCCACACCACCCCGGGCAACCTCTCCCAGGACAAGCAGCTCCTGCGCATCGGCAGGATGGTCACCGAGCCCCTGGTCTCGGGGCCGAAGCTGATCGAGGGCGTCCGTACCGCGGCCGAAGCCATCGACAAGCTGCTGGGCGACCAGATGGACCTCTTCAAAGAGCTGAAGGAAGCGCTCACCGACACCATCGAAGAGGCCAACAAGACCAAGGACAAGAACCTGGACGCGATCGACGCGCAGACACTGCTGCAGACCTTCGACGAGGTGGACACGCTCACCAGCGGGTCGTCGGAGACGGAAAAGACCTGAGCCCGCGCGTGACGGCGGTCCCCCGGCCGCCCGGCACGCACGCGTGAGAGACACCCGGCTGCACAGCCACACGGACAGGCCGTGCGCCGACACGGAAGACAACCGACCAGAAAGGGCGCCCGGTGGCCGATCGGTACGATCCCAACTCCGTCGCCAACCTCGACAAGTTCGACAACGCAGGCGACGCGTCGTCCGATACCTGGGCCACTCTGGTCACCCACATCACCGGCTATCCGGTGCCGGACCGGAACACCGTGTTCGACACGCTCCGCTCCGACCACGGCGGCAAGCTCTTCCGGATGGACATCAAGGAACGCAGCCTCGGCCTGCTCGTCAAGGATTCCGGGTTCCTGACGAACAAGGGCGAGGACTACGACATCTGGTTCTTCGACAGCGGCAAGAAGCGGTCGATCATGCAGGCCCGGATCGTCTTCGAGGGCCGCGTGAAGGCCGGCGACGAGATCATCTGGGACGGTCCCGGCTCCGACAACGTCCAGGACGCACAGGTCCGTGAAGGCAACGAGTTCACGGACTACAACAAGGACAAGATGAGCACCATCCCGCTCGCCCGGTACATGAACGGGCCACGGGCGGCGCTCCTCGGGCTGCTGGGCGGCAGCACACAGGACGCCCGTTTCAGCAACCTGGGTGTACCCGGGGCCGACGTGGTGGACCTGAACTCCTTCAACACCACCGGGGACTCCTTCGACTTCGCGGCCAAGTTCTTCAAGGACCACGCAACGGTCCTCAAGGACTGGGAGGACCGTTTCAGCCGGGACGACGCGAGCTGGAAGGGCGAGGCCGCAGAGGTCTTCCGCAGCCTGCTGAAGAAGATCCGTGAGAACTACGACAGTTACGTCGAGACCTTCAACTCCTCGGCCGGTACCGGGAACGAGACCGGCACCGGCAACACGGTGTACTCGCGCGCCCTGTCACTGGGCCGCTCGTACCTGGTGGACTCCGCTGACAAGCTGCTGGATGCCTGGCTGACCTGGGCCAATTCCTCGTACTACGACCCGCACCGGGTGCTGCGCTACGTCCTGGACGACCTCGCCCAGTGGGTGGACGCGAACAACGTGGCCAAGACGGACATCAAGTCCTACACCACCCGCTATTCGACGACCGTCAGCCACAGCCCGCAGGGCGGTTTCTCCCAGGTGCATCCCGAGTACGGCGACCTCACGGACATCGCGAACTGGGCGAAGGTCGGCGACAAGGCCGTGAAGATCTGGACCCAGGGCGTCGACGAGTACCTGGGCAAGCCCGCAGCCCAGGTGCAGTCGGCCCTGAACAACCACTTCCTCGAACTGGGTGAGACCTTCTCCGACAACGTCCCCAAGCCGAAGTCGACCAGTACGGCCTCGGAGGACTACCAGGAGAAGAAGCTCGACGAGGAGAAGGAGGAGGTCAACCGGCAGAACGAGGAGAACAAGAAGTATCAGGACGAGCTGCGCGAGGAGCAGAACCGGCAGCGCGAGGAGGACAGGAAATACCAGGACGAGCTGCGCGAGGAGCAGAACCGGCAGCGCGAGGAGGACAAGAAGTACCAGGACGAGCTGCGCGAGGAACAGCGGCAGGAGCAGGAAGAGGCCAAGAACCTCCAGGACGAGCTGCGCAACGAGCAGAACCAGCAGCGCGAGGAGGACAAGCAGTACCAGGACGAGCTGCGCGAGGAACAGCGGCGGGAACAGGAAGAGGCCAAGCGGGAGGCCGAGGAACAGCAGAAGGCCGTGGAGGAGAGCCTCGGCGGCCTCAACGATCCCAGTGCCGTCAATGAGCAGAACCTGGGCAGCCTCGACGAGATGCTGAACGTACCGGTCACCGAGAGCAACGGTGATCTCGGCGACATCAACAATCCGGGCGGCTCCGACGACCTGAACAACACGATCACCGAGGAGCTCGGCAGCCTCGGGGACGTGAACAACCCGGGCGGTGAGACCCAGTCGCCCACGGGGGTCGCGCCTCCCGTCACCCAGAACCTCGGCAATCTCGGCAACCTCAACAACGGCCCGGGCGGGACCAGGAACGCCACCGACGCGGCCAACGAGGCGATCACCCAGAACCTCGGCAGTCTCGGTGACCTGAACAACGGAGCCGGCGGCACCCTGGAGACTCCGACCGGGGGCAGTACGCAGCTCGATGACGGTGCTCTGACGACCGGCTTCCCGGACGGCAGCAGTACGCGGTTCGACCCGGACAGCGGTGTGCTGACCACCACGCATCCGGACGGCAGTGTCACCACGGAGAACCTGGGTGACGGCACGCGGGTGACCAACCCGGACGGGTCGGTCACGTCGCTCGGCGACGACGGCAGGCTGACGACCACGTTCCCGGACGGCACCACCCAGATCGTGGACCCGGCGACCGGTCAGGCCACATCGACCGCCC
>NZ_DATMVN010000438.1:0-2319 GCF_035563135.1 Streptomyces sp. | reverse complement strand
GCCCGGTCCACATGGCCGGCCTCCGCGCGGGCCGGCTCCGGGTGCTCGGCCGAGCCGCACACCGTACAGGCGACGCCGTCGACGAGCCGGCCGGCCAGTTCCGCCGCGATGCCGCGCAGCCGCTGCTCCCGCAGCGCCAGCCACTTCTCGTGCGCGTCCACCGCGTGCTCACGCGCCGTGGTCAGGGCCGCCACCGCCACGTCCTCCTGCACAGCGAGAGCGTCACGCCTGCGCGCCGCCTCCAGTCTCCTGCGTGCGGGGCCCAGCCGTCCGGCCAGCTGTTCCGCTCTCGTCGCGGCGTCCTGCGCCTCCTCGACCCGGTCCATGAGGCTCCGGCGGGCCGCCTCCCATCCGTCCAGCCAGTCCTCCGCCTCCTGGATCAGTTCGTCGTCGGACCGGGACTGCCTTTCCAGACCGGCCCGTTCCGTCTCGATCTCCCGGCTGCGCCGTTCGGCCCGGCGGGCGGCTTCGAGTACGCCGAGTTCCGCCCTGAGTCCGCGTTCCCTCTCGGCCAGTTGCTCGAAGTCCGCGCCGGCCAGTTCGGGAGGAAGCCCGGCAAGGGACCGCTCGCGGGCTCCGGCAGCAGCGCGGTGGGCCCGCTCGGCCTCGTCGCGCAGGTCGAGCGCCGGGGCGACCAGGTCCGCCTTGCGCGCGCGGGCCAGCTGTTCGTGGCAACGGTCGCGTTCCGCGCGGCGGTCCTCCAGGCCGGCGGCGCGGCGCCGGGTCTCCTCGTACCGCTGCTGGAGCCGGGCGCGTTCGCGCTCGGTCTCAAGTGCGTGGCGTGCGGCGGTGTTCCGGGCCTCCGCCCCGGCGAGGAGGCACCGGGCGATGTCGAGCCGCTCACGGGCCCCGCTGCGCACGACGGCGGCCCATCGCAGGACCTCCTCGGCGAGACCGGGCTCACCGGGCCGGTTCTCGGGCAGTGCCACTTCCTCCCCGGCGGGCCCGGCCGCCTGCGCGATCCGCTGGGCCAGGGCGAGGATCTGCTCGTCCCCTTTCCTGACCCGGGCTTCGGCCCCCCGGCGCAGTTCGGCCAGGCGCTCCTCGACGGCCGCGAAACGGCGGGTGTCGAAGAGCCGGCCGAGCAGCTTTCCGCGCGCCTCCGCGTCGGCCCGCAGGAAACGCGCGAAGTCACCCTGCGGCAGCAGCACCACCTGGCAGAACTGCTCCCGGCTCATCCCGATGAGCCCGCCGATCTCCTCGCCGATCTCCTGGTGGGAGCTGCTGAGCGCCTTCCAGCCGTGCTCCGGGTCGTACTCGCGCAGCCGGCTCTGCGCCTTCTCGGTCGTGAAGCCGCCGCCCCTCTTCTTGGGACGGGGCTGGGCGGGGCGCCTGGTGACTTCGAGGCGGCGCCCCGCGACGGTCAGCTCCAGGCAGACCTCGGTCGGCCGGTCCGCCGGGGCGTGGTCACTGCGCAGCGAGGTGCCGGGGCTCTGCCGGGCACCGGGCACCGCCCCGTACAGGCCGTAGCAGACCGCGTCGAGGACGGAGGTCTTGCCCGCGCCGGTGGGGCCGTGCAGCAGGAAGATCCCGGCCGAGGACAGTGCGTCGAAGTCGACTTCCTGCGTGGCGCCGAAGGGACCGAACGCGGACAGGGTGAGCTTGTGCAGTCTCAACGGGACACCTCACCGGCTCCGTCGCCGACCCGTACGTCGTCGAAGGCGGCGCGCAGCACCGTCCGTTCCTGTGCGGTGGGGCCGCTGCCGCCGCGTACATGGGCCACGAAATCCTCCGCCACCTGCTGGTCGTCACGTCCCTCGAGCCGCTGGGCGTACGACGCGAGGGGGTCCTCAGGGGCACGCTCGGGGTCGAAGACCAGGCTGAGGGTGTGCGGGAAGCGTTCGAGCAGGCGGGCCATCGGCTCGTCCGGCCGCGCCGGGTCGGTGAGGGTGGCTTCCACCCAGGAATTCCGGTGCCGTTCGAGGGCCGGGTCCTCGAGCAGCGTGCCGAGGGATCCGCGGAGCCGTGCGAGCGGGCGCGGCACCGGGCAGTCGACGCGTTCGGCGACGAGGTCTCCGCCTGCGCCGAGGTCGATCAGCCACATCGTCTTGCGGTGCGCGTGCTCGGAGAAGGAGTACGCGAGCGGCGAACCCGAGTAGCGCACACGATCGGTGACCGTCTGGCAGCCGTGCAGGTGGCCGAGCGCCACGTAGTCGACGCCGTCGAAGACTTCTGCGGGGACGGCGGCGACACCGCCGACCGTGATGTCGCGTTCGCTGTCGCTGGGTTGACCACCCGTCACGAACGCATGGGCGAGGACCACCGACCGGGTGCCGTCCGGGCGGGAGGCGAGATCGTCCCGTACCCGGTCCATGGCCG
>NZ_DATMVN010000437.1:0-3610 GCF_035563135.1 Streptomyces sp. | reverse complement strand
GGCTGGGACCTGCAGGCGGCGGCCGTCTGGGTGGCGGCGGCCGCTCGCGCCGGGACGATCACCGCGGCCGAACTGCCCGGTGGCGTGGTGGAGTTCCGGGACGGCGGCGCGGCGCACGTCGTCCCCTCGTCCGGGACGGCGGAGGTCGGCGTCCTCGGACCCGAGCCGGAGGCCTCGCTCGCCGACCTCCTGCACTTCACGGCTCACGGCTGACGGCGGTGTCGCACCCACCTGATGAGGACTCACGCGAACCGTGGATCAGCTCTCGGGGTCCGGCCAGCTGGACTCATGACGGCGCCGCTATGACGTACGGCAATCGCATCAACGGTGCCGCGACGGCCGGAGGGTGCCCCAGGGTGAGCCGCTCACGCACACCAGGCGGCTCCCTCACGGTGGGGCTGAGATGACCTGTGGGCCCTCACCTGCGGCATCGAGCTCGTGGCGCATGGTGCGGTGCGGGCGCGCCCGTCGTCGTGGAGCTCCGCGACTGACCACCCCGGCGGGACGAAGGGCCCTGGGGGCGGCCGAGGCCCGGCTGACAGGGTCCTCGGAGAGGCTGCGAGGTCGCGTCGTGCAGGAGGAGTTGTGACCACTCCCGCCGAACGGGTCGAACGGGCACGGCAGCGGTGGAACGCCGGGGACCTGCCCGGCTACCTCCAGCTGTACGCCGAGGACCTGCGGTTCCACGGCGTGGAGCCGGATCCGATGGACAAACCGTCCGTGACCGGCTTCTACCAGCAGTTCTGGTCGGCTCTGGGGGCACCGGGGCGCCCCAATCCGCAGCTGGACTTCCACGAGCACCTCGTCGACGGCGACCTGTACAGCTGCCGGTTCGCCGTGTCCGGCGAGCACCGCGGCGACTTCATGGGCGTGCCCGCCACGGGCCGGCCCTACGTGTTCGAAGGCATCACGATCATGCGGTTTCGTGGCGACCAGGTGGTCGAGCGCTGGACGACTGCCGACTTCCTGGGCCTGCTCGTGCAGTTGGGCGCCGTCCCGGCCCCGGCCTGAGACGCCGCTTCTGCTGCAGCGACGCGGGGGAACGATCGCCCCGCGGCGGTGGCTCCGTTCGCCTCTACCGCAACCTCGGCTGATCGCAGATGGGCGCTGTGGGACAGATGCGTCACTCAGGTCCGCTGCGACGCGACGGTTGTGCCCGATCACCAGGCCGGTCGTCAGAACGAGCTGCGCGAGCAGTACCGCGCCACCGTAGAGCCAGCCATCCTCACGACTGCTCCTCAGTTGATCCACGGCGGCCAATCCCAAGGCCATGCCCGCAAGTACGAGCAGATGTGCCCACCAAGGGACGGGCACGCTCGGCCGCCCGATGAAGCGCACCCGGCGACGATTGGACCGACGGATCAACACGAGCAAGGGGGCGGCGAGCATGGAGACGGCGGCAACCAACGCCACCCACCACAGCCACGTGTTCGCCACGTCGTAGCTCTACCCCCGCTGACGACAGATCTCTACTGGACTGTCCCTGAATGAATGGGCCGCTCTGGGACAGAGGGCGGCCTCAGGGACGTTGATCAGAGCTCAAGAACCGAGGTGGGCCGGTGCGGTGCTCAGCTGTCGCCCGCGCGCCGGCGGCGAACGGCGTCCGCAACTGAGCGCACGCCCCACCCGACGGCTGCGGCCACGCTGGTGCCCAGCGCCAGCCCGAACGCCAGCAGTATCGAGCCGACGACGAACAGACCGGAATCATCTCGGGACGCGGCGTCGACCGTCCAGACCAGCCAGAACCCCAACGCGACGCCGGCGGTACCGGCTAGGGGGTGCCCCAGCGCGGTGAGGACCGCCGTCACCGTTCCCACGGTCAGCGCGCACCCGAGCACCTGCAGCGTGACGTAGGGCGACTGGACCGTGCCGGTGACCACGTCGTAGGACGCCGTGCGGTCCCAGCCCAGCCACGCACCCCACGTCACCGCTCCGAGGAGGGGCCCGACGGTGAGCACGACCGCGTGACTGACCAACGCCGTTGACCACCACCGTCGACGCGGCTCCGGCCCCCTCCCCGAACTCACCCGATCATGCTGACCGTCGTCGGGTCGGCAGCACCAGCGCCTCCGGGATACCCCTCACCCCGTGTGCGGAGAGCTCCGCCTCACCGAGTCGACCTGTGTTGATGGCGTGGAGTCTCACAGTGGTCGCTCCGGGACACCGCGAGGGCCGGCGTTCGGCCCATCGACCGCCCACTGCCGTCCCTATTCCTGCCCGTTCTTGCGGCGCAGGTAGCTCTCGTAGCGTTCGTACAGCGCCCGCGACTCCCGACGCAGCAGCGCCCCCCATCGCGCTGCCTAGACCATCAAAGGACGTGGCCGGGGATCAGGGGAAGGCCGACACCGGTCAGGAACGCGAGCCAGAGTCCGACCGCGTACAGCGCGATGACGACGACGATCGCTCCGAGGCCCGACAGACCGAACGGCTTGCCGCTCTTCCGCAGCCTCACGCCAGCGATCGTCACGTTCGAGCCACGACGCGGGAACCCGTGTCCCCCGGTAGGGGCTCATCGAGCCCGGGGACTGCCGCTGAGTGGGCCGCTCCGAGCAGAAGGCGGCTTCGCCTTCCAGTCAGGTCGAAGCCGTCCCTGTGAGTGACACCTCCGTGGGGCGGCGGGCCGGCCGCGCCATTTCACCGCGACGGCGGGGCTCAGTGCTGTCTCAGAGCCTTGCCGCCGTCAGGTCAACACCGTGGGCGGAAGGCCACTGATGTTGCCGTCGCTGCGCTTTCCGCAGCGACGGCACACCTGATCGTGATCCGGCCCCTGCTGTCGCTCGTCGCGAGGGTGTGCCTGCACGTACGAATGGAACCCGAGTCGGCATACCACCGGCTTTCCGGCCATGAGGAACGCTGCGTCGGACGACTCCCCGTCTCCAGAGTCGAAGGCCCCTCGCTCGCTACTCGGCAGGGTCTACGCCGCCACTCCTGGACCCGCCGCATGGGATTTCCCTCAGCGGGCTGCTCAGAGACACCGGCAACGGTGGCGGCGCGCATGATCCGCAGAACAGCCCCTGGACGGCCCAAGCTCCACCCCCCGCGACGGACGTGCGGCACCACTGGGTCGACCCACACCTCCCGGCCGGGGGCCGAGGCGCAGGAGCACGTCGTCGGCCACTGACCGACGATGGCACGAGACCCGCACCGGCCGCCGAGTTCGAGGAGCCGCCCCATGCCCGCCCCCGGGACCCCGCTGGACCAGCTCGGCTTCCTGACCATCGGCACCTTCGACCCGGCCGACCCCGGACCCGGGCACGAGTCCACGCTGGCGATGGTCGAGTTCGGCGAGCAGCTGGGGTTCGACAGCGCCTGGCTGCGCCACCGTCACCTGCAGCCCGGGATCTCCTCGCCGGTCGCCGTCCTCGCCGCGCTCACCCAGCGCACCCGCCGGATCGGGCTCGGCACGGCCGTCACGCCACTGGCGTGGGAGAACCCGCTGCGGCTGGCCGAGGACCTCGCCACCGTCGACGTCCTCTCCGGTGGGCGGCTCAACCCGGGCGTCAGCGTCGGCCCGCCGATGCACTGGGACGACGTGAAGGGGTCGCTCTACCCGGACACCGCCGACCGCGAGGACTTCAGCTACGCGCGCGTGGAGCGGCTGCTGCGGTTC
>NZ_DATMVN010000436.1:0-19391 GCF_035563135.1 Streptomyces sp. | reverse complement strand
TTCGGCTGCACGCCAGTGCCACGCACAGGGAACGCGACCACCACGTCGTCAGCCGGGTCGAGGCCGTGCACGTGCCCGTCTGACAGCCCCCTGGCGGCACGCCCGGCCCCGGCCCCCGCCGGCGGGCGGGCGCGCCGCCGGCCGTGGTGTCACGGGGTCAGGGCGAAGTGGCGCAGGATCCCGGCCGCCAGGTCCTGGTCGCCCTCGATCTTGATCCGGTCCTCCACGTCCTGGGCCCGGACCCGGCCGCAGGCCAGCCGGTAGTACGTCTCCCAGTCCATCGCCAGGGTCACCGCGGGGCCCAGCGAGGGTGCTTCGTCGACCGAACCGCGGCCCTCGGCGTCGACCCTCACCGTGCGCAGGAACTCCAGCGGGCCGTGCACATCGAGGACCACGGCCGAATTGGCCGGCGCGCCCGCGTCCTTGGCGACGACCTTCGCCAGGCCGGCCAGCAGGATGTCCCGGACGACCGGAGCACCGGGAGAATCCAGACTGCCGGGCTGCCCCAGCGTCCTACGCAGATCCTGCTCGTGCACCCACACGTCGAAGGCCCGCATGCGCAGAGCCAGCTCCAGCGTCTGTTCGGCACCGAGGGGCGCCCGCACCATGGTCCCGGGTGCGCGCGATTCGTTGCGCAGCTGCCGCATGCGCCGGATGAGCGTGTACTCCAGCTCGGAGGTCATCTCCGGCGCCGTGTGGTGGCGCCGTACGTCGACCTGCATCTCCATGTAGCGCTGGTGGTCGTTCTGCACGTGGTACAGGTCGCGCGGCAGCGTGTGGATGGGACGGGGATCGCCGAGCTGCTCGCACTCCATGCCGATGACGTGCGACACGACATCGCGTACCGACCAGCCCGGACAGGGCGTCCGGTGGTTCCACTCGCCCTCGGGGAGCGGCTTGACCAGCTCGGCTATCGCCTCGACGGAGTGGGTCCAGGCATCGGCATAGGTCTGGAGGCTGGGATGGACGGTCACGGGACCCCTCGTGCGGTTCTGCGGTGCATGGGCTGGAGAGCAGGGGAGTGCCGACGGGAGGGCCGGCACCGACGGTGCTGTCTGCGGTCTGCGTGG
Organism: Streptomyces sp.; assembly: GCF_035563135.1. Classification (GTDB taxonomy): domain Bacteria; phylum Actinomycetota; class Actinomycetes; order Streptomycetales; family Streptomycetaceae; genus Streptomyces. The sequence goes on along the minus strand of NZ_DATMVN010000436.1, from coordinate 18,321 downwards.
GAGGTTCGCTCGCTAAGTTACGCTGCGAGCAGGCACCCCGGCAGTGCTTTCGTGTGACGATCGTAGGCCCGCGTTGACGGCTTCCGTGCCAGGACGGTGGTAGTGTGCACGCCTCTCTCATCCAGATCGCAATAAACCCGGATGAATCGGCCAATTCCCGTAGGGAGCGCGCGGCTTCGCTGGTCGTGGACCAACGAGGTGCGGATCTGGTCGTCCTCCCGGAGCTCTGGCCGGTGGGTGCCTTCGCCTACACCGCCTTCGCCGACGAGGCCGAGCCGCTGCACGGACCCACGCACGAGATCATGGCGAAGGCCGCGGCCGAGGCCGGGGTCTGGCTGCACGCCGGGTCCATCGTCGAGCGCGCCGAGGAAGGCACCCTCTACAACACGTCGCTGGTGTTCTCGCCCGAAGGGCGGCGGGCCGCCGCTTACCGCAAGATCCACCGCTTCGGCTTCGACAAGGGCGAGGCGGTCATGATGGGGGCGGGCGAGGAACTCGTCACGGTCGCGCTGCCGGAGACCGTCCTCGGCCTCGCCACCTGCTACGACCTGCGTTTCCCCGAGCAGTTCCGGGGGCTCGTCGACGCGGGGGCCGAAACCCTGGTCGTCGCGGCCGGCTGGCCGGAGCGCCGCCGCTCGCACTGGACCCTGCTGGCGCAGGCCCGTGCGGTCGAGAACCAGGCGTACGTCCTGGCGGTCGGATCGGCGGGCACCCACGCGGGCGTCGAGCAGGCGGGCCACAGCATCGTCGTCGACCCCTGGGGCGAGGTGCTCGCCGAGGCGGGGGCCGCCGAGGAGGTGCTCACCGTGGAGTTCGACCCGGCGAAGGCCACCACCACCCGGGAGCAGTTCCCGGCCCTCAAGGACCGCCGCCTGGGCCTCGCCCCGCGCCGCCTCGCCTGAGCCGTACGTCTGCGTCCCGAGGGTCCGGTTTCACGTGAAACCGGACCGGCGTCGGCGGCCCGCCGTTCAGTCCTCTCCGTGCTCCTTGTCCGCCAGGACGATCACGCAGACCGCCACCGCGAGGAGCAGAGGCGCGTCGGCGTCCTCCCGCACGATGTCGAGACCGTACGTGTCGCGGACGGTCAACCAGCGCCGGGAGATCTGGGCGAGCAGCTCACCGTCGTAGTCGATGGCGAATTCACGGTCCAGGATCTTGCCGCTCACGTCCAGCTCGGTGCCGTCCACCAGAGTGACCCGGTAGTGGTTGCGCAGGAGCGAGAGACGCTTCCGTCTGACCGTGGCGAGCTGCTCACCGTCCCGCTCGATGACCATCGTGTCGCGCAGGCTGATGAGCTTCTGGCGGATCTCCACCAGCACCCGGCCGCTCGTGTCCTTCAGCTCGAAGGTGTCACGGAGCCGCATGGCCTTGCCGTCGACGAGGAAGAGCTTCCGCCCCTCCGCGTCCTCGATCCAGTAGTCGTCGCCGACGCCGAACAGTCGCTCACGTACGAGAAGTCTCATGGATCACAGGTTCCCCGAGGCCCTGCCGGAATGTGCGCAGGCCACGGTGCTGTTGACTGTTGTCATGACAGCACGTGCACGTGTCCGCGCCCCCGAACTGATCGGCAAGGGCGGCTGGCTCAATACAGGTGACCGGCAGTACACCCTCGCTGACCTGCGGGGACGCATTGTCATCCTGGATTTCTGGACCTTCTGCTGTGTGAACTGTCTGCATGTGCTCGACGAGCTGCGTGAGCTGGAGGAGAAGCACCGCGACACCGTGGTGATCATCGGTGTCCACTCCCCGAAGTTCGTGCACGAGGCGGAGCACCAGGCCGTGGTCGATGCCGTCGAGCGGTACGAGGTGCACCACCCGGTCCTCGACGACCCCGAGCTCGCCACCTGGAAGCAGTACGCCGTCCGGGCCTGGCCCACGCTCGTCGTCGTGGACCCCGAGGGCTATGTCGTCGCCCAGCACGCCGGTGAGGGGCACGCCCACGCCATCGCGAAGCTGGTCGAGGAGCTGGAGGCCGAGCACGCCGCGAAGGGCACCCTGCGCCGTGGCGACGGCCCGTACGTCGCCCCGGAACCGGTCGCCACCCATCTGCGCTTCCCCGGCAAGGCGCTCGCCCTCCCCGACGGCGGTTTCCTGGTCTCGGACACCACACGGCACCGCCTGGTCGAGCTGGATGCCGACGGCGAGACCGTCCGGGGCCACTTCGGTACCGGTGAGCGTGGATGCGTGGACGGCGGCCGTGACGAGGCCCGGTTCAGCGAACCGCAGGGACTCGCCGTCCTGCCCGACGGCCGGATCGCCGTCGCGGACACGGTCAACCACGCGATCAGGGCGCTCGACCTCGCGACGGGTGTGACGGCCACGCTCGCCGGGACCGGGCGTCAGTGGTGGCAGGGCTCCGCCACCAGCGGCCCGGCCACGGAGGTGGACCTCTCGTCGCCGTGGGACATCGCCTGGTTCGGTGACCGGCTGTGGATCGCCATGGCCGGGGTGCACCAGCTGTGGACGTACGACCCGGGACAGGGCACGGTGGAGGTCGCCGCCGGGACGACCAACGAGGGCCTGGTCGACGGGCCCGGGGACGAGGCGTGGTTCGCGCAGCCGTCCGGTCTGGCCGCGGCCGGCGACCGGCTCTGGGTCGCCGACTCCGAGACCTCCGCGCTGCGCTACGTGGACCTGGAGGGTGCCGTCCACACCGCCGTGGGCACCGGTCTCTTCGACTTCGGCCACCGCGACGGCCCCGCCGCTCAGGCTCTGCTGCAGCATCCGCTGGGTGTCACGGCCCTCCCGGACGGTTCCGTCGCGGTGAGCGACACCTACAACCACGCGCTGCGGCGGTACGACCCGGAGAGCGGCGAGGTCACCACGCTGGCCACGGACCTGCGGGAGCCGAGCGACGCGGTGCTGGTGGACGGCGATCTGGTCGTCGTCGAGTCCGCGCGGCACCGGCTGACCCGGCTGCGGCTCCCCGAGGAGGCCGTACGGGTCACGGACCGGGCCCACCGCACCCAGCGGGCGGCCACCGAGGTCGCCGGCGGCACACTGCGGCTGGACGTGGTCTTCCAGGCCCCCGCCGGGCAGAAGCTGGACACCAGGTACGGGCCCTCCACCCGGCTGCTGGTCTCCTCGACCCCGCCGGAGCTGCTGGCCGAGGGGGCGGGTCCGGGCACGGACCTGAGCCGTGAGCTGGTCCTCGCGGACGGGGTCACCGAAGGGGTCCTGCACGTGTCCGCGATGGCGGCGTCCTGCGACGACGACCCGGACAACGAGTACCCGGCGTGCCACGTGCACCAGCAGGACTGGGGCGTCCCGGTGACCGTCACCACCGCCGGGGCGTCCAGGCTTCCGCTGGTGCTGGCCGGCATGGACGATCAGGACTGACGGCTCCCTGTCCCACGCCTTCGCGCCCCGCCCGGGGACCTGGCTCGGGCAGGGTGTGCCAAGGGCTGGGCCCTTGGCACACCCTGCCCGGAACATCGATGCCGACGGCCGGTCACACCGGCCGCACGGGTGGGTGCCTGTCCGCCCGTCAGGTCACGGGTAGCGGCGCTCCTCCTCCGTGACGACCGTGGTGGTGGGCGGCACGACCATGCGACGACGGCGCGCGATGCTCACATAGACGAAGACCCCGACGAGGCCGACGAGCATCATGATCCAGCCGACCAGGTCGACGTTGACGGTATCCATCTCCCAGTCGGTGGCGAACGCCAGAATCGCTCCGGCACCGATCAGGAGAATGCATCCTCCGAGTCCCATGATTTCCGCCTCCTCGACTGCCCGGTGATTCCGGACCGTGTACGGGTCGCGTACCCGGCCCGGCAACAACCATGTCCGCGAAGGCGGTTGGGACGGGACGGATCATCCCGCGAGGAAGGCGGCGAGCGCGTTGGCCAGGAGGTAGGGGTCGTCGGCGCCGCACAGTTCGCGCGCGCTGTGCATCGACAGGATCGCCACACCGATGTCCACGGTCCGGATGCCGTGCCGGGCCGCGGTGATCGGGCCGATCGTGGTGCCGCACGGCATCGAGTTGTTGGAGACGAACGTCTGCCACGGCACGCCCGCCTTCTCGCAGGCCGCGGCGAACACGGCCCGGCCGCTGCCGTCGGTGGCGTAACGCATGTTGACGTTGACCTTCAGGATCGGCCCGCCGTTGGCCACCGGGTGGTGCGTCGGGTCGTGCCGCTCGGCGTAGTTGGGGTGGACGGCGTGGCCGGTGTCCGAGGAGAGGCAGACGGTCCCGGCGAAGGCCCGGGCGCGGTCCTCGTACGTGCCGCTGCGGGCGAACACGGAGCGCTCCAGGACCGTGCCGAGCATCGGGCCGTCCGCGCCGGTGTCGGACTGGGAGCCGTTCTCCTCGTGGTCGAAGGCGGCCAGCACGGGGATGTACGGGATCTCGTCGTCCGGCTGCCCGGCCACGGCGGCCAGCGCGGCCGTCGCGGCGTGTACGGAGAGCAGGTTGTCCATGCGCGGACCGGCGAGCAGCTCCTGGTCCCGGCCGAGGTAGGCGGGCGGCTCGACGGGGTGCGGCATGAGGTCCCAGCCGGTGACCTCCGCGGGGTCGACTCCCGCCGCGTCGGCGACGAAGCGGATGAGGTCGCCCTCCTCGACCTCACCGAGGCCCCAGATCGGCTGCATGTGCTTCTGGCGGTCGAGCTTGAGGCCGTCGTTGGCGGACCGGTCCAGGTGCACGGCCAGCTGGGGGACCCGCAGCAGGGGCCGGTCGATGTCGACCAGCCGGTGTGTGCCGTCGCGCAGCGAGAGGCGGCCGGCCAGGCCGAGGTCCCGGTCGAGCCAGGTGTTCAGGAGCGTCCCGCCGTAGACCTCGACGGCGATCTGGCGCCAGCCGTACGCGCCGGTGTCGGGCAGCGGCTTGACCCGCAGGTTGGGGGAGTCGGTGTGAGCCCCCACGATCCGGAACGGGGTGTGGGCGCCGGCGCCCTCCGGCACGTACCAGGCCACGATCGCGCCGCCCCGCAGGACGTACTTCCCGCCCTTGGTGCCGTCCCACGCGTCGGTCTCCTCGACCTGCCGGAATCCGGCCTTCTCCAGCCGCGCGGCGGCTGCGGCCACGGCGTGGTACGGGGAGGGCGCGGCCATCAGGAAGGCCATCAGATCGTCGGTGTGGCCGCGGTCGAAGCGGAGGGGAGAGCTCATGTTCTTCACCTTAACGACGGCCGACCTGGACGCCTCACGGTGTACGGCGGCCACCCATGACCCGTGTCCGGAAAGTTGTCGGAGAGCCCCGGAGAACCTCGGGGAATGCCGGAGAACAGGAGGGACCCGTCACCGGAGACATCCGGACCACGAAGGCGCTACCACCGGAAGGGGCCGGAGAGGGCTGGACGAGCCGGGAAGGCCGGGAAGGGCAGGAAAGGCCGGGAAGGGGCGGAGGAACCAGGGGGCCCGGGCCACGACAGCGCCGCCACCCGGAGAGTCCGGGTGGCGGCGCCTTTGACATCGGGAGGGCGGGAAGGACTAGAACGCGGCCTCGTCCAGCTCCATCAGCGAGTTGTCGACAGCCTCGGCCAGCGCACGCTCACCGGAGACGCCCGGCAGGATGTTCGTGGCGAAGAACTTCGCCGCGGCGATCTTGCCCTGGTAGAAGGCGGCGTCCTTGGCGGAGGCGTTGCGCAGCTTCTCGGAGGCCACGACCGCGCCCTTGAGCAGCAGGTAGCCGACGACGACGTCGCCGGAGGCCATCAGGAGGCGGGTGGTGTTGAGGCCCACCTTGTAGATGTTCTTGACGTCCTCGCCGGTCGCGGTGAGGTCGGTGATCATCGTGCCGACGATCGCCTCCAGATCCACCGCGGCCTTGGCCAGGTTGTCCAGCGAGCCGGACAGCTCCTCGTTGCCCTGCGCGCCCGCGAGGAACTTCTTGATCTCCTCGGAGAGGGCGTTCAGCGAAGCACCCTGGTCGCGGACGATCTTCCGGAAGAAGAAGTCCTGGCCCTGGATCGCCGTCGTGCCCTCGTACAGGGTGTCTATCTTAGCGTCACGGATGTACTGCTCGACCGGGTACTCCTGGAGGTAACCGGAGCCGCCGAAGGTCTGGAGCGACTGCGCGAGCTGCTCGTAGGACTTCTCGGAGCCGTAGCCCTTCACGATCGGGAGCAGCAGGTCGTTGAGGCCGTTGAGCGCCTTGGCGTCCTCGCCCGCGGCTTCCTTCACCTGGATCGCGTCCTGGACGGAGGCGGTGTACAGCACGAGGGAGCGCATGCCCTCGGCGTACGCCTTCTGCGTCATGAGGGAGCGGCGCACGTCGGGGTGGTGCGTGATGGTGACCTTGGGGGCCGTCTTGTCCATGAACTGCGACAGGTCGGTGCCCTGGACGCGCTCCTTGGCGTACTCCAGCGCGTTGAGGTAACCCGTCGACAGGGCCGCGATGGCCTTCGTGCCGACCATCATGCGGGCGAACTCGATGATGCGGAACATCTGGCGGATGCCGTCGTGCTTGTCACCGATCAGCCATCCCTTGGCGGGGTGCTGGTCGCCGAAGGTCATCTCGCAGGTGTTGGACGCCTTGAGGCCCATCTTGTGTTCGACGTTCGTCGCGTACACGCCGTTGCGCGCACCGAGCTCACCGGTGGTCCAGTCGAAGTGGAACTTCGGGACCAGGAAGAGGGAGAGCCCCTTGGTACCCGGGCCGGCGCCTTCGGGGCGTGCCAGCACGTAGTGGAGGATGTTCTCGGACATGTCGTGCTCGCCCGAGGTGATGAAGCGCTTCACACCCTCGATGTGCCAGGAGCCGTCCTCCTGCTCGACCGCCTTCGTGCGGCCGGCGCCCACGTCCGAACCGGCGTCCGGCTCGGTCAGCACCATCGTCGAGCCCCACTGCTTCTCGACGGCTATCTCGGCGATCTTCTTCTGCGCCTCGTTGCCCTCGTCGAAGAGGATGCCGGCGAACGCGGGGCCGGAGGAGTACATCCAGACCGCCGGGTTCGAGCCGAGCAGAAGCTCCGCGTAACCCCAGATCAGGGAGCGCGGGGAGGTCGTGCCACCGATCTCCTCGGGCAGGCCCAGACGCCAGTACTCGGAGTCCATGAACGCCTGGTACGACTTCTTGAAGGAGGCCGGGACGGGCGCGGTGTTGGTCGCGGGGTCGAAGACCGGCGGGTTGCGGTCGGCGTCGGCGTACGAATCGGCGAGCTCGTTCTCCGCGAGGCGGGTGACCTCGTCGAGGATGCTCTTCGCGGTGTCGACGTCCATCTCCGCGAACGGACCGGTGCCGTACAGCTTGTCGCGCCCGAGGACCTCGAAGAGGTTGAACTCGATGTCGCGGAGATTCGACTTGTAGTGCCCCATGGGAAGGCTCCGTAATCAATAGCAGTGGCGCGCAGCGCCCCGTGGAGGAGTGAGGGTCGGGCGACGGACGGCCTGGCGCGGGTGTATCACCTGACCCCCACGATGATGCTACCCGTCAGTAATAAGGCGCAACCCCTCAAGGCGCAGATGTGTCCGATTACTCTTTGCGGCATGTATGGCTACGACCAGAACCCGGGTGCACAGCAGCAGATGGGCGGCGGCTACGGCGAGCAGCCGTTGTACCCCGAGCCCTCGCCGCCGTCCCTGGCCGACGCGGTGCGGGCCTTCACGACCGGTTCGCTGTCCGCGGAGGACTTCCAGCAGATCTTCGCCACGGCGAAGGTCTACTGTCCGCGCGGCGACAACCCCGGCTTCCTGGCGCTCCACAACACCCAGCAGCCGGTGATCCCCATGTTCACCACGCTCAAGGAGCTCCGCAGCTATGCGGGCAAGGAGTCCAAGTACTTCGTGATCACCGGGGCCGAGGTGATCGACCTGCTGCCGACGGGCTACGGCTTCGTCCTCGACATGGAGGGCGATCACCGCATGGTCTTCGACGCCAAAGCGGTGGAGCAGATGGTGGATTTCGCGATGCGCCGCATGTACGGCTGAACGCCGTTGCTCCGCGGACGGCTGGGAGCCGGCCGCGGCCCGACGCAGTCCGAGGGCCCGCACCGTCCGGTGCGGGCCCTCGGCGCTGTGCGGACTCCCGGCGCTGTGCGGAGGTGGTGGGAATGAACGCCGCCTTGCAAGATGTTCATCGTTCAACTAAATTGGGATCAGAAGACTCCCGGAGGTGGCTCCCATGCCCGCAGTGACCGTCGAAAACCCGCTGACCCTGCCGAAGGTCGTGGCCCGGACCGAGGCTGTGGCCCGTCCCGTACTGACCGTCACGACCGCGCCGAGCGGTTTCGAGGGCGAGGGGTTCCCGGTGCGGCGCGCCTTCGCCGGGATCAACTACCGGCACCTCGACCCGTTCATCATGATGGACCAGATGGGTGAGGTGGAGTACGCCGCCGGCGAGCCGAAGGGGACCCCCTGGCACCCGCACCGCGGCTTCGAGACCGTCACGTACATCATCGACGGGAGCTTCATCCACCAGGACAGCCACGGTGGCGGAGGTGCGATCGAGAACGGCGACACCCAGTGGATGACGGCCGGCTCGGGCCTCCTCCACATCGAGACGCCGCCGGAGTCCCTCGTCATGTCCGGAGGCCTCTTCCACGGCCTCCAGCTCTGGGTGAACCTGCCCAAGGCCGACAAGATGATGGCCCCGCGCTACCAGGACATCCGTGGTGGTCAGGTCCAGCTCCTCGCCTCCCCGGACGGCGGCGCGCTGCTCCGTGTGATCGCCGGTGACCTCGACGGTCACGAGGGCCCGGGGATCACGCACACCCCGATCACCATGGTCCACGCGTCGGTCCGGCCGGGGGCCGAGGTGACGCTGCCCTGGCGCGAGGACTTCAACGGCCTCGCGTACGTCCTCGCCGGGCGCGGGAGCGTCGGCGTGGAGCACCGGCCCGTCCGCACCGGGCAGACCGCGGTCTTCGGCAAGGGGTCCTCACTGACGGTCCGGGCCGACGGGACGCAGGACGGCAACACGCCCGACCTGGAGGTCGTGCTGCTCGGCGGTCGTCCGATCCGTGAGCCCATGGCGCACTACGGGCCGTTCGTGATGAACACCCAGGACGAGCTCAAGCAGGCCTTCGAGGACTTCCAGGCCGGCCGCCTCGGCAAGGTTCCCGCCGTGCACGGCATGTGACCGGGTCCCGCCGGGCGTACGGGTGACGGAACGTCACCCGTACGCCCGGCGGGAAGGCCGCGGCTTCCGGCCCGTGATCGGGTGGGAGGGTGTCCACCCGGAAACCCCTCCTGCCCGACGCCGCGCGGCGGACGGCCGCCTGGTGCGGTGTTCTGCTCCTGGCCGCCGGTGTCGTGGCCGTGGCCGTCTGGCTGTGTGTCGCGCTCAAGACCGCGGTCACCCCGGTCCTGCTGGCGCTGCTCGGTACGGCGCTGCTCGGTCCCGTCCACCGCTGGCTGACCGCCCGCAGGGTGAACAGGTCGGTGGCGGCCGGACTCACCTGCGCCGCACTCGTCGCGGTGGCCGGTGGCGCCGGATACATCGTGGTCACCGCACTCGTCGACACCGGTGACCAGATCGTGGCCTCGCTCAAGGACGCCGCGCAGTGGGTCATCGACCATTTCGACATCGCGGGCGTCGCCGACGTGGACGACCTGGCGGAGAACGCCAGGAACCTCGCCGGGAAGTTCGGTGCGAGCGCGGCGGGCGGACTGCTCACCGGTATCAGCCTCATCGGCTCGCTCGTGACCACCGCCGTTCTGGCGCTGCTGCTGACGTTCTTCTTCCTGCGTGACTCCGACCGTGCCGTCCACCTCGCCCACACGATCGCCCCGCGGGGGACGGGCGGCCTGGTGGAGGCCATGGGGCGCCGGGCCTTCGAGGCCGTCGAGGGTTTCATGCGCGGCACCACCTTCATCGCCCTGATCGACGCCCTGTGCATCACCGCGGGCCTGCTGGTCCTGCGGGTGCCGGGGGCGGTGGGACTGGGGGCGCTGGTGTTCGTCGGCGCCTACATCCCGTATCTCGGGGCCTTCATCTCCGGTACCGTCGCCGTGCTGGTCGCGCTCGCCGACCGTGGCTTCGTGATCGCGCTGTGGGTGCTGGGCGTGGTGCTGGCCGTCCAGGTGCTGGAGGGGCATGTGCTCCAGCCCGTCATCCAGAGCCGTACGGTCCAGATGCACCCCGCCACGATCATGATCGCGCTGACCGCGGGCGCCGGGGTCGCGGGGCTGCTGGGCATGCTGCTGGCGGTTCCGCTGTGCGCCGCGGTGTTCGGGGTGATCGGCGAACTGCGCAAGGGATACGAGGCGGACGGCACGGTTCCCGACGGTTCATGAGCCGAGGGCGGCCAGTTCCGCCGGCTCGGCCGACTCGTACAGCTCGAACCAGATGGACTTCCCCTCGCCCCTCGGGTCCACCCCCCACGCGTCGGCGAGCATCTCCATCAGCACCAGCCCCCGCCCGCTGGACGCCATCTCCCCCGGCCGCCGCTTGTGCGGCAGCTCGTCGCTGGTGTCGGCCACCTCGACGCGCAGCCGCCGCTCGCCCCGCTCACCCGACACCTCGGCCAGGAGCAGCGCGTCCCCGTCCGTGTGCACGAGCACGTTCGTGGACATCTCGGAGACCATCAGTTCCGCGGAGTCGACCTGCTCCGAGTCCGCCCAGTCGTGCAGCAGCTCCCGCAGCTGCTGCCGGGCGGCGGCGACCCGCTCGGGCTCCGCCTGTGCGATGGTCATGGCCGAGCGCCGGCCCGGGGTCCTGCGCGTCCGCGCCCCCTCGCGGCGCAGCACCAGGACCGCGATGTCGTCCTCCCGCCGGTCCACCAGCGGCCCGATCGTGTAGTGCGAGCCCGGTCCGTGCACAGCCTGCACCAGGGCGTCCGCGAGCTCCTCCAGGTCCTCGACGGGCTTCTCCAGGACCGGCTTGAGCCTGGTCCATCCGGTGGCCATGTCGTGTCCGCCGGTCTCGATGAGCCCGTCCGTGCACAGCATGATCGTCTCGCCGGGACCCAGGACGACGCGGGTCGTCGGGTAGTCGGCGTCCTTCTCCACACCCAGGGGCATCCCTCCGGCGGTCTGCCGGATCACCGCGGTGCCGTCGACGCTGATCACCACCGGGTCCGGGTGGCCCGCCCGGGCGATGTCGAGGGTGCCGGTCTCGGGGTCGGCCTCCGCGTACAGGCAGGTCGCGAACCGCGCCACGTCGGACCGGTCCTCACCGTCGGCGCGGTCGTACGTCTCCGTCAGCCCGGCCAGGAAGCGCGAGGCCCGGGAGAGCACGGCATCGGGGCGGTGCCCTTCGGCGGCGTACGCGCGCAGGGCGATCCGCAGCTGGCCCATCAGGCCCGCCGCCCGCACGTCGTGGCCCTGGACGTCACCGATGACGAGGGCGATACGGCCGTTGGGGAGCGGGATCGTGTCGTACCAGTCGCCGCCGACCTGAAGCCCACCCCCTGTCGGGATGTAGCGCGCCGCCACCGTCAGACCGGGGACACCGGGGCCGAGGGACGGCCTCATCGCCTTCTGGAGGCCCAGCGACAGCTCGCGCTCGGTCTCGGCGGCCCCCGCCCGGGTCAGTGCCTGTGCCAGCATCCTGGCCACCGTCGTCAGCACGGAGCGCTCGTCAGGGGAGAAGGCCACGCTGTGCCCGAATCCGGCCATCCAGGCGCCCATGGTGTGCCCGGACGAGATCAGTGGCAGAAAAGCCCAGGACCGGCGCCCGAACTCCTGGGCGAGGGGCCAGGTGGTCGGGAAGCGCCGCCGGTACTCCTCGGGGGACTCCAGGTAGATCGCCTGGCCGGTCCGTACGACCTCGGCGGCCGGGTAGTCCGTCTCCAGGGGCATGTCGGTGAACGGCTTCTCGTCGCCGACGTTGTGCCCGTAGTGCCCGATGACCGTCAGCCGCTCGCCCGAGACGCCGAAGACGGCGAGTCCGTCCGGCGAGAAGCCGGGCATGGAGAGCGAATTGGCGACCCGCAGGACCTCCTCGGTGGACCCGGCCTCGGCCAGCGCCCGCCCCGCGTCCAGCAGGAACGCCTCACGTGACCGCCGCCAGTCGCCGGTGAGGGGGGTCTGTGCCGCGGTGCCCTCCGGGGGCTGGGCGACTTCCTGGAGGATGCCCATCAGCACGTACGTATGGCGGCCGGGAGTGTCCAGCGGGACCGGCTTGGACCGGGTGCGCACCGTGCGTACCACCGATCCGTCCTCGTCCACGATGCGCATCCTGGCCTCGGCCACCGTGCCCTCGGCGATCGCGAAGTTGACGATGCCGTCGATCTCGTTCCAGTCGGCCGGGTGGAAGCGGTGGCGCACCTCCTCGCCGGGGCGGGCCGTGGGCTCGGCGGGAAGCCCCACCAGCCGTGCCGCCTCGGCGTCGAGCGTGACCACGCCTGCTGAGCTGTCCCAGCTCCACAGACCGGTCCCGATCGCAGCCAGGATCTCCTCGGTGCGCATTGCCCCACTTTAGGAAGATGTTCTTCCCGGTCGCCACCGAGGGGCGGCCGCCCGGCAGCCGGGCGCCGGAGACAGCCGGGTGCGTCCCGGACAGCCGTGCGGCGGCAACGCCAATGAAGCGGTGGGCCCACGGGCGGTAGCCTGGGGTGTCAATCCACCCCGAACCGCGAAGACTGGATGAACGACGATGCATCGGTACAGGTCCCACACCTGCGGCGAGCTCCGCGCCTCTGACGTCGGCACCGACGTCCGGCTGAGCGGCTGGCTGCACAATCGCCGAGACCTGGGCGGCATCCTCTTCATCGATCTGCGCGACCACTACGGTCTGGTGCAGCTCGTGGCCCGCCCCGGCACCCCCGGCAACGAGGCCCTGGCGAAGCTGACCAAGGAGACCGTCGTCCGGATCGACGGCAAGGTCTCCGCGCGCGGCGCGGACAACGTCAACCCGGAGCTCCCGACCGGTGAGATCGAGATCGAGGTCACCGCGGTCGAGGTGCTGGGCGAGGCCGCCCCGCTGCCCTTCACGATCAACGCCGAGGACGGGGTCAACGAGGAGCGGCGTCTGGAGTACCGCTTCCTCGACCTGCGCCGTGAGCGCATGCACCGCAACATCATGCTGCGCTCGGCCGTGATCGCCTCCATCCGCTCCAAGATGGTGGCGCTCGGTTTCAACGAGATGGCGACCCCGATCCTCACCGCGACCTCCCCCGAGGGCGCCCGTGACTTCGTCGTCCCGTCGCGGCTGAACCCCGGCAAGTTCTACGCGCTGCCGCAGGCCCCGCAGCAGTTCAAGCAGCTGCTGATGATCTCGGGCTTCGACCGCTACTTCCAGATCGCGCCCTGCTTCCGCGACGAGGACGCCCGCGCGGACCGTTCGCCGGGCGAGTTCTACCAGCTCGACGTCGAGATGTCCTTCGTCGAGCAGGAGGACGTCTTCCAGCCGATCGAGAAGCTGATGACCGAGCTCTTCACCGAGTTCGGCAACGGCCGCGAGGTCACCTCGCCGTTCCCGCGCATCCCGTTCCGCGAGTCGATGCTGAAGTACGGCAACGACAAGCCGGACCTGCGGGCCAAGCTGGAGCTCGTCGACATCTCCGACGTCTTCGCCGACTCCGGTTTCAAGGCGTTCGCCGGCAAGCACGTCCGTGCCCTGCCGGTGCCGGACACCGCGGGCCAGTCCCGGAAGTTCTTCGACGGCCTCGGTGAGTACGCCGTCGGGCACGGGGCCAAGGGCCTCGCCTGGGTCCGGGTCGGCGAGGACGGCACGCTGGCCGGACCCATCGCGAAGTTCCTCACCGAGACGGACGTCAAGACCCTCACCGAGCGGCTGTCCCTCGTCCCCGGCCACGCGGTCTTCTTCGGCGCCGGCGAGTTCGACGAGGTCTCCAAGATCATGTCCGCCGTCCGCGTCGAGGCCGCCAAGCGCGCCGGCCACTTCGAGGAAGGCGTCTTCCGGTTCTGCTGGGTCGTCGACTTCCCGATGTACGAGAAGGACGAGGAGACGGGCCGGATCGACTTCTCGCACAACCCCTTCTCGATGCCCCAGGGCGGCCTGGAGGACCTGGAGACGAAGGACCCGCTGGACATCCTCGCCTGGCAGTACGACATCGTCTGCAACGGCATCGAGCTGTCCTCCGGTGCCATCCGCAACCACGAGCCCGAGCTGATGATCAAGGCGTTCGAGATCGCCGGTTACGACCGCGAGACCGTCGAGCACGAGTTCGCGGGCATGCTCCGCGCCTTCCGTCTCGGTGCCCCACCGCACGGTGGCATCGCCCCGGGTGTCGACCGCATCGTGATGCTGCTCGCCGACGAGCCCAACATCCGCGAGACGATCGCCTTCCCGCTCAACGGCAACGCCCAGGACCTGATGATGGGCGCCCCGACCGTGCTGGACGAGGCCCGGCTGCGCGAGCTGAACATCCAGCTCCGCAAGCCCGCCGCGCCGGCGAAGGAGAAGGCCGAGGCCAAGGACGCGGTGGCCCGGGACACCGGCGCGAAGTAGGCGTCAGCGGTTCCGCTTCGGTTCCACGTGAAACAGTCCCCGGCCGCCCGGCCGGGGACTGTTTTTTCGCCGTTGCCGGTGGTCACGGCGCGCCACACAGGAACGCACAGCTGTCACCCAGGTTCCTGCCAGCTGGACTGCCTAGTCTCCGGGCGCATGACAGACAACCAGGGACCCGCACACAAGAAGAACCTGACTCGGCGTCGGGTGGTCCTCGCCGGCGGAGCGGTCGTGGCCGCCGCGGGAGTCGGAGCAGGGGCTGTCGCCACTGCCTCGGCCGACGAGGAGAAGAAGACAGGATCCGGCACGGCTGCTGGAAAAGGCGAGGTGTGTTACCGCCTGACCTCCGAGACCACCGAAGGTCCGTACTACATCGACGCTGACAAGATCCGCAAGGACATCACCGAGGACAAGGAGGGCATTCCGCTGACCCTCCGCCTCAAGGTGATCGATTCCGACACCTGCAAGCCGCTGAAGAAGGCGGCCGTCGACATCTGGCACTGCGACGCGCTGGGGATCTACTCCGGCTACGAGAGCATGAGCCAGGGCGGCCCCGGCGGCGGTGCCCCGCCGAGCGGCGCGCCGACCGGGGCACCCACCGGAATGCCCACCGGGACGCCTCCTTCGGGAGGCCCGGGCGGTGGGGGCGGACACAACGAACCCACCGATGACGAGCGCTATCTGCGGGGCACCCAGCTCACCGACCAGCACGGGTACGTGGAGTTCAGGACGATCTTCCCCGGCTGGTACCAGGGCCGTGCCGTACACATCCACACCAAGGTGCACGTCGGCGGGAAGATGACCGACGCCGGGTACGAGGGTGGTCACACCTGCCACACCGGCCAGTTCTTCTTCGACGAGTCCGCGGTCCTCGACTCCGCGAAGGAAGAGCCGTACTCGACGAGCACCACCACCCGCACGACCCTGACCGAGGACACCATCTACGACCAGAGCGGGGTGACGGGCGGGCTGCTGAAGCTCTCGTACCGCAAGGGAAAGATGGCACGCGGTGTGGTCGGCTCGATCACGATGGGCGTCGACCCGGACGAGACCCAGGACGGCACCGGCCTCTAGAGACCGGCACCGGCCTGAAGGAAGCCCGGCGAAGGACCCGGAACCGCGACCCGGTTCCGGGTCCCTTCGCATACGTACGGGTGGTGCGCGCGGGATTTCCGGACCTCGGGTACCCGAAACGGGTACATCCGGATGGCCCCGGTTCCGGTTCGGGGCCGTCAGGCCCGGCAAAGACTGGCACGGGAAGTGCTCGTCCGCCCCTCACCGAGGAGTTCCGCACCGTGTCCGTCCCGCGTCGCCCGTACGTCATGCTCGTCGCCCTGTTCCTGCTGGTCATCGGCTGTTCCGCCGGGGCGGCGCCGACCGTCGATCCCGCCGCGCCCCGGGAGGCGGCCGGCCCCGGGGCCTCGGCCGCGCAGTCCCGCACGGTGGAGCCCCTCCGCCGCCCCGCGGTGATTCCGGCACTGGGACCGCGGACCCGGTCGCAGATCCCGGCCACGGCCCGGCAGGCCGTCGTGGTGACAGGACAGGGCCCCGATTCCAACCGCTCCTCGGTCGTGCTCTACAACTTCGACGATCCCGCTCTCGGCTGGAGACCCGGGGCGGGCCCCTGGCCCGCCCACAACGGCATGGAGGGCTGGACGGACCACCATGTCGCGGGGGACCTCCGGTCACCCGCCGGGGTCTTCGGACTCACCGACGCGGGCGGGCGGCTGCCCGACCCGGGCGCACTGCTCCCGTACGACGAGGATTCCGCCTTCGCGGCGAGCGGCGAGGGCTTTCTGGGGGAGCCCCTCGAAGGCTCCTTCGACTACGTCGTCGCCATCAACTACAACCGCACCCCGGGCACCAGCCCGCTGGACCGTGACCGGCCGCTCGGCGAGGAGAGGGGCGGCGGCATCTGGATCCATGTGGACCACGAGGGGCCCACACAGGGCTGTGTCTCGCTCACCGAGGACCGGATGCGGGAGCTGCTGCTCATCCTGGACCCCGCGAAGTCCCCCGTGATCGTGATGGGCGACGCCGCGTCGCTGGCCCGGTGACGCGTACGGCACGTCCGTGACGTCCTCCGGTCCGGTGGGGGTGGAGCTGGACACCGAGCCGCTCAAGAGCTGGAGGCGCTGAGGGGTCACGCGAAGGAGCCCGGGTCCCCGATGTGTCCGGGGACCCGGGCTCCTTCGCCGCGTACGTCGTTTACGCGGGCTTCTCCTCCAGGCGCGGGAACAGCACCGCGCCCTTCGTCACCGTCGTACCGGCGGGCAGCCGGCCCCACTCGCCGGCGTCCTGGACCCGCTGGCCGGCCAGGGCGCCCAGGGACGCCTCGGCACCCAGGGACTCCCACAGCTTCTGCGAGGTGTCCGGCATCACGGCGTTCAGCAGGACCGCGACACCGCGGAGCGACTCGGCCGCCGTGTACAGGACGGTCGCGAGCCGGGCCTGGCCCTCGGGCGAGGTGTCCTTGGCGACCTTCCAGGGCTCCTGCTCGGTGATGTAGCCGTTGACCTGCTTCACGAAGTCGAAGACGGCCAGGATGCCGCCCTGGAAGTCCAGCTCCTCGCCGATCTTCACATCGGCCGTGGCGACTGCCTGTGCCAGGCCCTCCTGGACGGCCCGCTCGGCGTCACCGGCCGCCGTGGCCTCCGGGAGCGCGCCGCCGAAGTACTTGCCGACCATGGCCGCGACGCGCGAGGCGAGGTTGCCGTAGTCGTTGGCGAGCTCGGAGGTGTAGCGGGCGCTGAAGTCCTCCCAGGAGAACGAACCGTCACTGCCGTACGCGATGGCCCTCAGGAAGTACCAGCGGTACGCGTCCACACCGAAGTGCGAGGTCAGGTCCTGCGGCTTGATACCGGTCAGGTTCGACTTGGACATCTTCTCGCCGCCGACCATCAGCCAGCCGTTGGCGACGACCTTGCCGGGCAGCGGCAGGCCCTGCGCCATCAGCATGGCCGGCCAGATGACCGAGTGGAAGCGCAGGATGTCCTTGCCGATCAGGTGCACGTTCGCCGGGAAGGTGCCGTCGAACTTCTCCTGGTTGGCCCCGTAGCCGACCGCCGTCGCGTAGTTGAGCAGGGCGTCGATCCACACGTAGATGACGTGCTTCGGGTCCCACGGGACCGGGACGCCCCAGTCGAAGGTGGAGCGGGAGATCGACAGGTCCTGGAGGCCCTGCTTGACGAAGTTCACGATCTCGTTGCGGGCGGACTCGGGCTGGATGAAGTCCGGGTTGGCCGCGTAGAACTCCATGAGCTTCGGGCCGTACTCGCTCAGCTTGAAGAAGTAGTTCTCCTCCTTGAGGAGCTCCACCGGCTTCTTGTGGATCGGGCACAGCTTCGTGCCGTCCTCGGCCTCGATCAGGTCGCCGGGGAGCTTGTACTCCTCGCAGCCCACGCAGTACGGGCCTTCGTACCCGCCCTTGTAGATCTGGTCCTTGTCGTACAGGTCCTGCACGAACTCCTGCACACGGTCCGTGTGCCGCTTCTCCGTGGTACGGATGAAGTCGTCGTTCGCGATGTTCAGGTGCTCCCAGAGGGGCTTCCACGCCTCCTCGACGAGCTTGTCGCACCAGGCCTGGGGCGTGACGTCGTTCGCCTCGGCCGTGCGCATGATCTTCTGACCGTGCTCGTCCGTGCCGGTGAGGTACCACACCTTCTCGCCGCGCTGACGGTGCCAGCGGGAGAGCACGTCGCCTGCGACGGTCGTATAGGCGTGGCCCAGGTGAGGAGCGTCGTTGACGTAGTAGATGGGGGTCGAGACGTAGAACGCCTTCGCCCCCTGCTTCTCGGTTCCAGTGGCCGCCATGGTCGAAATCCTACTGGGCGGATGGAGATCGACTCACACGCGTTTCGGCGGGCGGACGGAGGGGTCTTCCTCGTCTCCCTCTCCGTCCGCCCGCGCGGGCCGCTACGGGCGCCAGGTGGCCAGTACGCCCTCGTACAGCTCCTTGTCGGTGAGTTCCTTCGGGGTCTCGCCGGCGAGGAAGTGGGAGGTGTTCGGCGTCTTGAGCTTGC
>NZ_DATMVN010000435.1:0-34157 GCF_035563135.1 Streptomyces sp. | reverse complement strand
GGGCGAGGAGGACTCCACCGCCGAGCTGCAGGCCCGCCTCGCCGTGCGCCAGGCGGTGCGCGACGCGTGGGCGGAAGGCATCGAGCACACGGTGCAGCTGCAGGTGCTCGCCGACGCGGGCCTGCCCGACACCGCCTCGCTCGCGGCCGCCGGCTGGGAGCCGGTGCTGCTCGCCGCGATCGACCGGGGCCAGGGATGGGGCCGTCCCTCGAAGGCGGCCGCCGCGGTGTGAGCCCGTACGGAACGGCGGCGCCCCGGAGGGCACGATCCTCCGGGGCGCCGCCGTGTTCGCTCAGGCGTCGACGTCCAGGGCCTCCCGCTGCGGCGGCGGGAAGGGGCGGCCGCCGTTGTGCTTGCCCTCCGCCTCCTCGATGGCGGCGGCGACCGCGTCCTGGACGAACGAGGACAGCGTCACCGTGTGATCGCCTGCCTGCAGCGCGGCGACCGTGTTCCGCAGCTGGTCGAGCAGCGTGTCGGTGAGGTAGGCGGGCACCTTCGACTTCCCGCTGGCGCCCGCCGTGGTGTCGCCCGGCTCCGGTTCGCCCTCCGGCGCGGTGACCTGCGCGGGCAGGTCGCCGAGACCGGCCAGGAGGACCGCGGCGCCACGCACCCCGGAGGGCGGGGAGCTCTGCAGCCACGCCTCGCCGGTCGCCTGCACCAGTACCTCGGCGCCGTTCTCGGTGAGCACTCCGGTGTCGGTCGCCCCGATCCGGATCGGGGTGTCGTCGGCGAGCGACTGCCAGGCCCGGCGCACCTGGCCCACGCTCAGCGCCGGACGGCGCGCCTGTCCCTGGAACACCCCGAGGTCGAAGCTGTGTGCACCGGGGTGCTCGGCGAACAGCAGGCAGGGCCGCTCCTGCGGAACCTCGGGTTCTTCGACGTCGAGGTGAGGCGGTTTCGGGTACAGAGACGGCCGCTTCGGCGGGACGGGCAGCGGCTCGCCCTTGGCGGTGCAGCTCTCGCGGACCAGGAGCTCGCGGCCGGTCGGCTTCCAGCGCAGCCACCAGCGGCCGTCGTTCGCCGCCTGTCCCAGCGCGTAGTGCCACTCCCCTTCGTGACCCGGTTCCAGTTCGCACCACGCGAACCTCTCCAGCTCGTTCGCGCCGACCGCACGCGATGCCAGATGGGCCAGCTCCTCCACCGTGAACGTGGTGGCTACCGAACAGCCCTTGCGCAACATGCTCACGCGCTTTCTCCCCTTCCGCGCCGAAAACCAAAGGTCATCGTCACGCGGGAGCCCGTACGCGCGCGGGCAAACCCGGAAACCGGACCCTGACACAGGACAGGTAAGCGAGCATTTCCGCTAGCGAAAATGCGATCTGAACAAGTCGCCTTGAAGTAGCCATTCAGACACACGGGATGGCGACTGAAAAAGAAACTCTTTCGGCTATCCATCCGCTCAGCGTTTCGGATAGCGAACCCCATGCGTCAGCGTTCCGCTGACACGCCAGAGGTGCCGGTTCCCGGCACGTCCGCCGGGGACTGGGGGTGCCGGATTCCGGCAGGTGGGGTGCCGGTTCCCGGTACCTCGGTGTGCCGGTCACCGGCAGGTCGATGTACCGGCTACCGGCACACAGAACAGAAGTGAACCGGAGAGAACCGGAGGGAAACAGAGAGAGGCCGGCCGGACGTGCCGGATTCCGGCAGGTCGGCGTCAGATTCGGGCCGGGTCACTTCCTGACCCCCCGGGTCAGAATCCGACCCGGCCGGGGGTCAGTTTCCGACCCGGGAGGGGGTCAGATTCCGACCCCCAGAACTGTAGTGAACCGAAGGTGAACCGTAGTTACAGCTCAGCGCGCGCGTGGGCGGCCACAACCTCGGTCGTCCATTCCCCGATCGCCTCGTCGACGAGGTCGTCGACCGGCCTGCCCGTGGCGGCGGCGGCCTGGCGCAGCCGGGCGGCCATGGCCGGGTCGACGTCGAAGGTCCGGAGCACCAGGCCGCGGTCGGCGAGCCTGCGCCGGATGGCGTCGGGGGTGGCGTCGGCGGCCCGGCGCAGTGCGATGAGTCGGCTGGTCTTCGGCATACGGAGCCCAACGACGCGCCGCCCACCGCCGTCACGCGCCACAAGCCCGCAGGAGCGCCGATCCGCCGCCCGTCGGCCCCGGAGCCCCCGGACGGCGCGAACGCCCGCCAGACGGCCCGGGAGGCCGCTTCCCGGGCCGTGCGACGTCGACCGCCGGGTGCACCACCAGCCCCACCACTCTCACATCCGGACCGCCCCACCAGCCAGGAGAGCCCCAGGAAGGCCCCTGTACGGCCCGGAGAGCGACGATCACACGGCGCGGGCCCCGTTCCACCCCGAGCCCACGAAAGGCCGTCAGACGGCGATCTACGGACGCGCCGCCCCGCTCTTCCAGTTGCCGGGCGAAGCCCGTCCGCTGTGCCATCGGTGGAGTCGGGGCGCCTGTGGCGCCCCGGCGGAGCCGATTGGCTGCGTTGAGTCGTCCCGGAGGGACGTCATTTCTATGGGTTGACCTGCACGTACGCACTCAGGCCAGCCACCCACGGCGCGGGGCCCGTCACTACGCCGGCCACGACGAGACGGTCAGCCCGGCACCGGCCCTCACCCGAACGGGTGACGGGCCCCGCGCCCCTCTCCTCTGACCCCTAACAGGCCCTTGCGCCTTCGGCTCGGCCCTGCCGGTCGCTCCGCTGTTCGGTTGTCTGCGGCCGCGCCGTGGTTGCGGCTCCGACCTGCGCTTTCAGCGTGAGGGGGTCGGCCTGCGAGGTGGCAGTGGGTCCAGTACCGGGAGGACTGGACCCACTGGGGAGAGCCGCGCAAGGGCCTGTTAGGGGAACTCACCTGATGCGCTGCCCGGCTCGGCGAGCTGGTGCCCACCCGGGCCGGGACCGCCGCGGCGCTGCTCCTGGACCACCGGCCCGCCGCCCTGCCCGTCTTCCCCGGCCGACGAGATCTCTTCGGCGCTTGCGCCGGCGGACGCGGCGGAGCCGCCTCGCGAGCTCGCGCGCGCTACTACCCGCAGATAGCCCTCCGGGCGTCAGCGGCGCTACGCGCCGAAGGCGCTGCTGGGGTTTCTGAGGTGGGGGTTAGTAGCTGTTGGTTAAAGGGGTGACGTACACGTCACCGGGGGGGGTGTCGTACACGTCACCGGGGGGGGTGTCGTACACGTCACCCCATACTGACCTGCGGAAACGATCGAGTTAAGAAACGGCGCCCGATCACACCCCCGGGACGTCGTATACGTCACCCCATGCCTGACCTGCGGAAACGGTCAAGTTAAGGCGCTCCGGGCCCGAGCCGCCCGATTCGGCCCTCGGACCGCCGCCGGTGAAGCCCGAGCAGCACCGCCAGGAGCACGAGGAGACGGCTCGGCAGCGCGGCGTTCCGCCCTCCCGGCGCCCCGGCCCGGAAGGCTGCACCCATGAGTGCGACAACGACGACGAAGCGCCGCTCCGCCCCGGGCCAGACCCGCGTGGCACGAGTCCAGGAGTCGATCGGGGCGGCGGTCGCCTGCCCGCTGTGCCCGGAGGTCACGCCAGAGCACGGCGTGGAGGTCCTGACGAAGGCCGTGGGCCCGCAGCACGCACGGCGAAGCTGGTACAGCAGCAACGCCATCCACGACAGCGCCCGGCAGCTCACCGGCGATCCCGAGTGGTGCGAGCGGGCCCTGCAGCGCATCGACGCCTACCGTGCGACCCACGGACACGGGCCGACCTGGCGGACGTTCTGGAGCGAACCGTCCCTGTGGCCGGCCGACGCGTCCATGCAGCTGCTCACCACCGTGATGCGCCAGCTCAGCGAAGGCGGCCACCTCGATGGCACGAGGACCCCGTTCGGCCTCCGCCGGCGCGAGGCATAACCGCGTCCGGGCAGCACAAAGCCCCCGGCGGCTCCTGCTCCCGACGGGGTCCTGTGCTGACCTTCAGCCCGAGGGCGCTGCCCTACGCCTGCGCGTACTGCGCCAGCTCGGGGTGCTCGCGCAGCAGCTCCTCACGGATCCGCTGACTCTCGGCAGCGTCAGCGGACCGCTGACGCTCGCGCTCGGCGGCCGCGCGCGCCTCTTCGGCCAGGTCCTCGCGCTCCTGGTGCTCGGCGTACGCGTCCTCCAGGAGCATCTGCCACGCCAGCGCGTCCGCGCGGCGCTGCCGCTCGGCGTCGTCGGCCGCGAGCTCGGCGGCCAGACGCTCGGTCGCCGCCAGCATCTCCTCACGGCAGGTGAGGCACAGGCCGTCCTCCGGGCGCTCGCCCTTGCCGGGCTTCTCGCAGTCCGGCCCCTCGCACGTCCACCATTCCGGCGCCGGCCCCCGGTCCTTGCGCTGGTCGGGCACCCGGCCCGCGCGGTGATCGGCCTTGCGGTCGATGCGCCGCTGCTCGCACTTCGGGCAGGCGTCGTTCAGGTGGAGCGTGATGCCGTCCTCGCACATCGGGTCCGGGCAGTCCGTCGACGGGCGCACCAGGCCGACCGCGACGCCGACCGGCGAGCCAATGCCCTTGCCGCCGGGCGCCAGGGCGTCCGCGTAGCCGTGCAGCGACCAGCGCCGCTGGACCCGCTCCACCAGCTGCTCCGCCGAGCGCGCGAAGTCCGCCGCCTCGAGGATCGCGTCCCGGATGACGTCCGGGCGGTACTTCGGCAGCAGCGCGGCCAGCTCGGCGGGCCAAGCCGCCTCCACCGCCGCCACCACGGCCGCCTGCTCCCGGGTCATCCGCACCCCGGGCTTGCCCGACTTCTTCGCGGCCGCGGACTTCTTCGCCTTCTTCGCGGCCGGGGCCGGCGGGGCAGGCTGCTCGGCGTCCGCCGGACGCGACGCTCCGTCCTCCTCGGCGGCCCGCCCGTGATCCGGATCCGGATCAGACGGCTCATCCGCCGGAGCCGCAGGCTTCTTCTTCGGCTTGCCGCTCAGGGCCTCGGCGGCCGCCGTGCCAGGCCGGAACGAACCCTCCAGGGGCGGCTCCTGCCACTGCTCGGCGCGCTTCTGCTTCGGCGTCGTGATGGTCGCGAACGGCACCCCGGTCTGCGCGTAGTCGTCCCACGGGCCGTGCAGGAAGTACCGGCTGGACGTCGTCGAGTTGTCGGGCCGGGTCCGCTCCTTGTCGGAGATCAGCTTCATCTCCCGCAGCTTCGCCAGGGCCCGCTGGATCACGCGCTCCGACTTCTCCGCCTCCGCCGCGAGCAGCGGCACGGACGGGAAGCACGAGAACCGCTCGTCGGCCCGGTCCGCGAGGCGGCTCAGCACGTACTTGGCGGTGAGGTCGCCGATTTTCAGCGTGGCGACGTAGGTCTGGGCTTCGTTGCTCATCGGGCCACCGCCACGGTGGTGCGAGCGGCGCCGCGAGCGGTGCTCTGCGAGGGGGGCATGTAGGTCATGAGCTGGGTGTACTCGCTAAAGCGGACACCCCCGTGGGCGCGGACTTCGGCCCCGGCCGGAGTGGGGAACCCCACGGAGAAACGTCGGCCGAACCGGTCAAAACGCGCCGTAGTGACCTTGACGGATGAAGCGTCGGGCTGGTTAGCCGCGACGGTCTTGCGTACGCTCATAGAGAGCGTCCTCCAATGCGCGTTGGAGAGCTTCCAGGACTGCGGGTGTGAGAGCCCGGGCAGTCCCCTGACAAGGGCCCCGCCGTATGGCGGGGCTTCTTGCGTGTCGCCGCTAGTGAGAGAGGCCCCGAGGGGTTTAGCTACGACACGCGCTGGAACATCTTCCTCTTCCTACACCGACACCCAACGCGCGAACACGCGTTTTCGTTGCTGGGGCGCCGATCTCCCGCCACGCGGGACGGAACTTCCTTTCGCTGCCCGTCACATGGGACGCCCCCGTAGATCTCGCAGGTGGGCGAGGAACGCCTGCGCCTCCCCGTCCTTCGCGTACCGCTCGTGCAGGACGCCGCCGAGGTCGCTGGCGACCATCGCGAGTGAGGGCACTGACCGCCGACTGCTGCCGAGAGCCTGCTGCCCGAACGACAGCGCCGTCTCCAGGTCGCCGTCGCGGGCCGCCGCCACGGCGAGCGTCACCCGGGCCTCGGAGATGCGCATCGGCGCCTTCTCCGTCCCGTCGAAGTCGGTGCTGGACCGGATCACCTCGCCTGCGATCTGAGAGGCGAGCCCGTCCTCGGCGACCCGGCGGTAGCAGTCCATGCGGTAGAAGTCGAACTTCGCCGGGTCGACCTGGAAGTGGTTGGCGATGTTCTCCGGGTAGGGCAGCGACTCCAGGAGCTGGCGGCCCGCGTCGAGTGCCACCTCCGTCTGTTGCCGGTCGCCGATCCGCGCCCATGCCTTCGCCTTCTGCGCGTACAGCTGCACGGCGACACTGTGGCGAGGGGCGGCGGCGATCCCGGCGTCGGCGGCCGCGATGACGCCCCGGTAGTCCCCGGCCGTCAGGGCGAACCACGCCTTCATTTCGTGAGCCCAGCCGACGATGCCCGGGTCGCCGGCCTCGCTGCCAAGGTCCAGCGCGGCTCGCCGTGTCGCCTCGGCGGCCCCGCCGATCCCGGAGTCGTACTCGACACAGCCGACCAACAGGGCGAGCTGCCCGGCGAGTGCGATCACGTCCCGGTGCTGAGCGAGCGAGAGTCGCTGGTGCTGCAGGTTGGCCACCCGGCCCAGCCACGCCTTGCCCTCGATGAGCAGCTGCTCGGCGGGCGCGTGCGCGTACTCCGTGCACAGCCGGTCGGTGGTGATCCGCAGCGCGTCGAGCGTGGCGTTGTCCACGTCGCTGGCCCGCAGCCTGGAGACGATGTCGACAGTGTCCATACCGCTAACGGCCTGGATCTCTGCCCGCCCGTCCCGCTGGCCCTCCACCGGGAAGAACGCGAAGGTCGTCGTGCCGAAGGTGGCGGCAATGGCCGGCGCGTACTTGCGGGGGTACGCCTCCCCCGCCTCCCACCGCTTCCACTGCCGGAGCATGTCGTGCTCGGCGGGGGCGTCAGCATCCAGCCGCGGCATCAGCGCGCGCACGGCCCGAAGCTGGCTCCAACCGCGTGCTTCCCGCTCTGCCACCATGCGGCGAGCCCAGTCCGGCCGATCGTCGGACATCGAGGTCCCCTCTCCTCCCGTACGGAACCCGCAACGAATGCGGTCCGGCCTGGAGGTGCCCAGCGTCCAGCAGCGGGTCCTGACCGCGAGTCTGGCACGCACGCACCGGCCGGAGACGGTGACAAATGGCGGTGACATTTCAATGTCACCGGCGCTCGTCACTTTCGGCACTTCGTGCTCCGGAGCACCGTGTGCAGCCAACCGGCAGCTACGGGAGGCGCGTTGTGGAGCACGGGTCGCGATCATGCGGAGTCCTCGATCACAGGGATGAGGCTCCCGGCGTAGACGACGTGTGGTTCGTCGTCGGCGGGCGGCTCGAACCGGGCACCGTGGCGCAGCAGGTCCTCCTGGCTGAAGTACATGGCGTTGGGGTCGTCGAAGGTGCTGGCGTTGCGCTCCTTGATCCGTTCCCACAGCTCGTCGTGGCTGGCGGGCAGGTACAGCAGCGTCACGGCCGCTCCGGCGTTCTCGCCGACCTGACGCCACTCCTGGCGCTCGTCGTGCGTCCAGAGGCCGTGGTCCAGGACGACGTCCCGGCCGGCGGCCAGCGCGGTACGCAGTTCGGCCGCGACTTCGGTGAGGATCGGGCGCTCCCGGATCTTGTAGGCGCCGCGAGGGAAGTCCCGCCCGTAGTGGCCGTGCTGCTCGAAGACCCGCTCATCGGGGCAGAGCCGCAGGAAGCCGCGGGACTCCAGCTTGCGAGCGACCGTGGTCTTCCCCGAGCCGGGAAGGCCGGACATCAGGATGAGCCGGGCCGGGCCCGCCCGTCCCGCCAGTGTTCGCATGATCAGCGTGATCTCCGTCTGCTCGGCCGGAGGCAGTTCGCCCCGGCGCTGCGCCCGGAGAAGTTCCCCCAGGCGCTCCTCCACGACGTGCACGAGGGTGTCGTCCGCCAGCAAGAGCGTCATTCGGTGCTCTCCTCCTTGGTCCAGCGGCGGTCGGGCCCCCCGAGGTCCACGCCGTACTCGATGACGACGCCGCCGCTGTCGATCACCTGCACCGTCGACACGATGACGGCGGCCCGGGTGTCCTGCGGAATCTCCAGCGGTCCCGCGTCGGCCGGATCGGTGATCCGGGCCCACATGGCGCTGATGCGCCGGGCGACGGGGCGGCCGGTGTGCTGCGTGATCGCGTCGATCGACGTGCCGCTCGCCAGCCGCTTGCCCATGAGTAGCTCCGGCAGCGCGTCGGCGAAGGCGGCCGGAATCCACGAGGTCGAGTGGGCGATGACCGCGTTGGAGTGCTCGTCGCGGTACGTACGGGAGCGGCGGAGCACCTTTTCCCCCGGCGCGATCCCCAGTGCTTCCGCGACGTCCTCCGGCGCGGCCACGATCCCGGCCATGTGGGAGTCGGAGCGCTCGCCCGCCCGCCACGAGGAGCCGGTCAGCTTGCTGCGTTCATCCCGTTCGGCCCCGGTCGCCAGGGACAGGCGCTCGCGTACGACCGTGCCGTGGCCGCGTGACGACGTGACCAGGCCCTCCGCCTCCAGAGCCTTGTACGCCTGGTGGACGGTGGTCTTGGCCCACCCCTTCTCCTGCGCCATCTCCTCGATCTTGGGCAGACGGTCGCCCGGCGCGTACTTCCCGCTCTTGATCTGCGCGGCGAGCGAGTCCGCGAGGTCTCTCCACTTGGGCGGCATTCCGCTGCTCTCCTCTGTCTCGGGCGACCCCAGTGAACCACAGTCATGGGACTAGATCACGTCCCGACGCAATAACAGTATTGCGTCGGCAAGGGTGATTGACAGAGGTCCGCAATACTGGGAATGTCATTCCCGCAAGGCAACGCCGAGTGAGGCAGCTCACGAAGCGTCGCGGCACAGCTATGTCCAAAACGGCCGCAACTACGGGCTGGTAACCACCGCGCGACACGTCGCGGCAGGACACCCGGGCGGTACCGCACGTTCCTTGAAAACCGAATAGGTCCCGCCGAGAGCCCCACCGAAGGAGGTGATGGGGGCGAGGCGGAGCACGACCCGAAGGACGGGGCTCGAGTGGGCCTCTGCGGAGGTGGGGTGCGAATCCCTTCCCGTCCACGCACAACTGCCATGCCCGTACGACGCGGCCCCCCGGCCGGCCTGCAAGCAAGACCGGGGAGCCGCACGGGCCGTCCACTGATTCGAGAGGAAACCGACCCGTGAACGTCATCGTCGCAGGACAGCGCATCGTGAGCGAGACCGAGTTCGTCGAGGCCGCGATCGGCTTCACGCCGAGCGAGGACGACCTGGCGGACTTCGCCGAGTTCGTCGCCGAGGGCTACGGCCCCGCCGAACGCCGCAACGAGGTCGACGCCGAGAACGACTTCTACTTCCGCCGGCGCAAGCCGAGCTCCCGCCGCACCCGCAAGCCCCGGACCGCCAACGGCACCGTCGTCCCGCTGCCCCGCACCCGCAGCGGCGCCGGCCTCATCGAGGACCGGAAGGGGTGGGCGGCATGAGGACCCCCTTCGGAACCTGGATCTACCTGCTGCTGGTGATCAGCGGCGGCGCCTGGGTGCTGGGACTCCAGACCGCTTGGTGGCAGCGCCTCCTGGCCGTGCTCGCCGTGGTCGGCCTGGCCGTCGCCGACGCCGCGCACACCGCGATCGTCTCCGAGCTGCGCGAGCGCACCGCCCACGGGCTCGACTCCCTGTCCACGTGGATCAGGGGCCCGCTCGCCATAGCGGGCGGCGCCTGGCTCACCGGCTTCACCCTCCCGGCCACCGGCCGCGTCGTCCTGGCGGCCGCCGTCCTGACCGTCATCCTCTTCGAGCGGTCGATGACCGCCCCGGTCGCCAGGACCGCCCCGTGAGCCGGGCGCAGCGGCTGGCCCGCTGGCTCCTGAACGCCGCCGTCGACGTCCACGGCATCCGCCTGATGATCCGCCAGCCGAAGCAGTGGCTGCTGGCCCGCGCCCACCACCCGTGGATCGGCCTCGCGCCGCTGGCCCTGATCTCCGCCGGCACCTACGTCGGTCGGCCCACCCCGTTCTGGCTCTGGACGCTCGCCATGGTCTACGGCGCGCTGTCCTTCGGCACCGACACGGTCGGCAACGGCGCCCACTCGCTGTGGCAGCGCGGCCGGATCTGGCAGGACACGATCTGCCCCTGCTGCGACGCCCCCGGCGACGGCGGCTGGTGGTTCGAGTCCCCCGACCTCTCCCCCGACGGACCCGAGGACCACGGGCGCACGCCCGATGAGACGCCCCGGCCGTCCCTGACGACCATCACGACCCCCCGCGAGCGGGCGGCCCAGGCCGCGTACGCCGCGACGAACCTGGAGGGCCTGCGATGAGCGAGGCAACCACCTACCGCGGCCGCGAGCAGATGGACGCGGTCAAGGCGCGCGCGGCGCAGGCCGAGGCCGCCGCGAACTCCCGGCGGACGAACGCGCTGACCGGGATCGAGATCGAAGAGGCCCGCGCGAAGGCCGCCGAGCGCAAGGACCTGCGCAAGGCGGCGGCGAAGACCAAGAAGGCCGAGGAGCGGACGAAGCGCCGCGAGAAGGCGGCCGCCGCCCGCCGGGCCCGCAACGAGCGGATCGCCGCCGCGATCAGCCAGCCGCTGCCGTGGGTGATGACGGTGGTCGTGACCTCGATCGCCTTCGCCTTCCCCGGCCAGTTCTCGGCGATGACCGGCCTCGGCGTCTTCTGGGTGCTGGCGCTGCTGGTGCCGGTGTTCATCGAGGGCGCGACCTGGGCCATGGCCTGGATGCGGAAGTGGGCGGTGGAGAATCGCAAGCCCGCCAAGCTCTACACGCTCATGACGTGGGTGTTCGCCCTGACGGCGGCCGCGCTGAACGCCTGGCACCACCTGGACGAGCCGCAGCTCGCCGTCGTGTTCGCCGCCAGCTCGCTGTTCGGCGTCGCGGTCTGGGACATCTACATGCACTCCCAGAACCACGCGGCCGGCGGGCGCGACGCCGCCGACATCAAGCTCGCGCTGCAGCGGCGGATCCGGCACCCGAGGGTCTCGCGCCGGGCGTCGTGGCTGCGGACGGCGACGATCCCCGCGCTGAACGAGTCCGAGGCGTGGGCCATCGCGTGGCGTCAGATCCGGGGCACCGAGCCGGGGCTGACGAAGCGGACGCTCAAGCGGCACAACAAGCTCGCCGAGAAGGTCGCCGAGCACGCGGAGAAGGCGTGCGAGCCGCGTCTGACCGCCTCGCTCGATCTGTTCGCGGCGCCGCTCGATCCGGTCCGCGAGGTGCCCGCCGACAAGGCGTGGGCGATCGACCCGCAGGCCATCGCGCGGATCCTCGCGGACCCCGCGAACGCTAGCCGTGAGGCCCGCGCGGCAGCGTCCGCGAAAGAGATCAATTCGGCTAGCGACACGGCGGGCCAGAAGCCCGCGCAGGCCGCGCAGGAGCCCCGCACGCGCGACGCGAAGCCGCAGGTCAAGCCCAACAACCCCCCGGCCGCGCGAGGCCGGGAGAAGGGCCTCCAGGACGGTTCCGCGAAGCAGGCGCGCGCGGCCCGCACGCTCGCTGCGGAGACCGCTCGCGCGGCCACCCCGGAGCAGGCCGAGGCGGAGAAGCGCACGGCTCGCGAGTGGGTCCTTGAGCAGCTGCGCGCGGGCCGCGAGGTCGGCTGGCGCGACGTCCAGCGGTACTTCGAGAAGGAGATCCCCGAGCAGCACATGCGTGTGGTGCGCGGGGAGACCTGGTGCCGCGCGCGGATCAAGGAGGCCATGGCCGAGCACGGCGGTGACAAGCCGCTGCAGCTGGTCGGCTGATGGGCCGCGGGTACGTCAGGTTCTGGGACCCGGAGGGCGAACGGTTCGGGATCCCGACCTGGCCGTGGAAGCTCGCGCCGGCGCACCTGAAGACCCGCGACCAGCTGGTGGCGATGGGGCTGCGGCCCCATCAGCCGGTGGCCGGTCAGATCCTCTGGAACAACAAGAAGCTGGGCCTGCGCCGCGCGTACCTGTTCGACATCGCGCTCGCGGGCCCGCCCAAGCCCCGCTCCCCCGGACAGGTCGCCTCGCTCGAGGCGGCCCGCCGCAAGCGCCGCACCTGCCCGACCTGCGGGGTGGTGCGCGACTACACGATCTCCACCGCGCTCAAGGAGTGCACGCCCTGTGCGGACGGCCTCGCGGCCGCCGCCTGAACCACCCGAACCGCGGGCTCCCGGCACTCACTGCCAGGCGGGGGCCGGGAGCCCGCACCCCGTACGGCCCGACCACCACTTCCGCGCGGACCCCGGCACTCACTGCCAGGCGGGGACCGGGGTCCGCGCTCACCTCGCACAGGAGGCATGACCAGCATGACGGAGATTGACGAGCGCCCGGTCACGACCGGCCAGGCCCGCAACAAGGTGACGGAGGCGGTCGAGCTGGTCGTCTCCACCCAGTTCGGCTCCACCTCGATGCTGCAGCGCAAGCTGCGCGTCGGGTTCGCCGAGGCGACCGCGCTGATGGAGGCGCTGTTCCAGCTGAACGTCGTCGGCCCGGCCGACGGGTCCAAGGCCCGCGAGGTCCTGGTGAAGACCTGGGACCTGCCCGACCTCCTGGAGCGCCTGGAGGCCAACCCGCCGGCCCCGGTGCCCGCCCCGGCCCCGGCCCCGGGCGAGGACGACGGCAAGGTCGTCACCCTCGCCGAGTACCGGACCACGGCCGACCCGGAGGCCGCCGCGACCATCCCGGCCGTCGACTTCAGCAAGACCGACGTCTACGACCAGGAGGCCGACGAGCTCCTGGACGACGACGAGGACGACGAGGTCCTGGTCGACGAGGACGACGAGACCGACGAGCGGGTGCCGGCCGCCGCCGACTACGAGCCGAACTTCCGCGACCGGCTGCGCGAACTGCCGCAGATCCCGGCCACCTTCCGCTCGAAGGCCGCGTTCACCCAGGCGGTGCGCGACCTCGGCAACGACACCAAGCACGGCATCTTCCACGCGGTGAGCCACTCGCCGAAGTACGCCGGGCGCGAGGTGAAGCGGGCCGCGAAGTTCTACGGCCGCGGGATCGGCCAGACCGCTCAGTGGATCTACTCCCGCGAGCACAAGCTGCTGGTCCAGCAGGCGTGGGCGGCCAAGCAGAAGAACGCCGCGCTGATCATGTCGACCACCAAGGCCATGTACAAGGAGCGCACCCGCCGCACCCTCAAGGCGTCGGGCCTGGCGCTCGCGGCCGCGGTCGTCACCGCGATCGAGTTCGGCGCGATCTGGTACTTCAGCCCCGAGTGGATGCGCCCCTTCGCCTGGGGGCCGGCGCTCGCCGTGGTGACCACCCTGGTCGGCATCGGAGCGGTCGCCGAGCGGGTCCTCACCCGGGTCACCCCGGTCGACGGCGAGGAGTACACGGCGGAGGTCTCCGACGACGACCCGTTCCCGATCGCCGACGCCCGCTCGCGCGCCGAAGCGGTCGACTGCATCCGCCGCACCCTGACCGCCAACGGCATCGCGGTCGGCGCGGTCGTCCGCCCGCACCGGCACAAGTGGGGCTGGGAGATCACCGTCCGGCAGAAGTCCGGGACGCCCGCCGAGATCGTCTCCAAGGCCGGAGCGATGGAGACCCCGCTCGGTCTCGGCGTCGACCGCCTCCTGGTCCAGCCGCACAAGGAGGTCCGCTCGGACTCCACGCTGCGTCTGGTGATGAAGAACCCGTTCGCCGGAATGGGCGAGCTGGAGAAGGTGAAGCCCGGCTCGCTGACCATCACCGAGCCGCTGCTGATCGCCCGCCGCATGGACGCCCAGCCGTTCCTGCTGCCCGCCCTCGGCTCTCACGTCCTGGTCGTCGGCGGCCCCGGCTCGGGTAAGTCGATGCTGCTCCGTGCGATCGGCAGCCGGATCTCGGACTGCTACGACGCGCAGCTGTGGGACGTCGACCCGGTCGGCCCCGGCCTGGACGCACTCGGTCCGGCGGTCGCCCGAAAGGCCCGCAGCGAAAAGGAAATCGAGGCGCTGCTGGAAGACGCGCTGAAAATCGCACGGGCCCGCGCGACGAACGTTCTGGCCTGGGGCCACGGCGACAACTGGCGGCCCTCCGCCAAGGAGCCCGGCCTGGTCGTGATGCTGGACGAGTACAAGTCCCTTTCCGCGTACGCGAAGGAACTGGTCATCGAGATTTTCGGCGTCGGCCGGAAATCCCGCGTCACCGTCATCATCGGCTCGCTGTACGGCACCGCCGACGCGATCGGCGAGGCCGTCGCCACGGCGGTCGCGGTCCGCATCATGCTGCCGAGCCGCCACAAGGACATCGAGCTCGTCTTCGGCGCCGGCGCGGGCGGCCAGGGATGGCGTCCGGACCGGCTCCACCCGCTGGTGGAGGGCGAGGACCCGAACAAGTCCGATGTCGGCTGCTGCTACATCATGGGCGGCGGCTCGCGGGAGCCCCTGATCTACCGCTCCTACCCGCTGGACCCGAAGGTCGCCTACGCCCGGGGTGTGGCCCGCGCCGAGGTCGGCCTCCCCCAGCTGGACCGCCGCTCGCTCGCCGCGGCCGGGGTCAAGGCCCCGGAGCTCCCCAAGGTCGCCGACGCCCCGGCCCCCGAGGTCGAGGAGGAGGCGCAGGCCCTGGCCGACCCCCAGCTCGATCTGCTGATGGACACGCTGGACGGCATCGATGCCGTCGGCGCGACCAACAAGCAGGGGCAGGGCCGGGGCCACCTGGACACCCTCGCCGCCTGGCTGTCGGCGGAGTGGCCGGACGTCTACGGCGACTGGGACCAGGCCCGCCTGTCCAAGGAGCTCAAGGCCGCCGGCGTCAAGGTCTCCGGCTCCGTCCGGGTCGGCGACCAGGGTCCGCGTACCGGCGTGAAGGGCGAGGAGATCGCCGAACTGATCAAGGAGGCGCAGGACGCGGCGGAAGCCGCCTCCGAGGCCGAGAGCTCCTGATCTCCGATGTAGAGCCGCAGGTCAGCGGCCTCTACGTGCTGCTCTACACCCTGCTCTCACCCCCTCGCCTGCTCTACGTAGAGCAGGCGAGAGAGCCGGGAGAGATCGCCGTAGAGGCCGCTGACCTGCGGGAACGTCCATGTAGAGCGGTTGTAGAGCGTCCGAGAGGCCCGAAAGGCCCGGAATGCTCCCCGACTCCCCGTGATCTTGAAGGAGGCCCGTGATGGGCGACGTGAGCACCGCCCGAGCCCGCACCGCCCCGGCCGCGAGGAAGACGGCGGTCAAGAAGGCGGCGGCACCCAAGACCGCCGCGAAGAAGGCGGTCCCGGCCGCCAGGACGCCCCGGAAGGCGGCGGCCCGCAAGACCACCGTCCCGAAGCCCGATCCGGCTCCGACCGAGCCGACCGCGCTCGCCGAGGCGATCACCGCCCGCCAGGCCCAGCCCGGCTTCGACGCCGAGCAGTTGCTCGCCAACTCCGCCCCGGCGGCCCCGGCCAGGACGCCCCGGAAGGCGGCGGCCCGCAAGACGACCGCCGCCAAGAAGGCGCCCGCCGCCCAGGCTGTGAAGAAGACCCCGGCGAAGAAGGCGGCGCCGAGGAAGAAGACGGCGAAGAAGCCGGTGCGCACCTCGGCGGCGAAGGCCGGCACCACCCGGGCCAAGAAGTTCAGCCAGCGCGTGAAGTACGCGAGGAAGCACCCGTTCACCGCCTCGCTCGCCGTGCTCCTGGTCGTCACCACCGTCGCCTGGCGCGGCACGAAGGCCGGCGGCCGCCTGCTGAAGTCTGGCGTCACCAAGGCGTGGGCCAAGGGCGAGGACGACCGCCTCAACCGCCGCGCCGCGAAGAAGGCCGCCGAGGCCACCGCCGCCGGTCACAAGGGCTGCCCGGCCTGCAAGGGCACCGGCGTCCTGCCCAAGCACAACGCCGACGGCACGTGGGCCGGGTCCATCCGCTGCACGAAGTCCGCAGCCCGCCGCGCGGGGCGCTGACATGGAGGACTGGAGCCCCGATAACCCCTTCGGCGCGATACAGCCGTACTGGCTGCAGGTCGAGGGCAAGTGGCGCACCGCCGATGTCCTCGGACCCTTCCTCGGCGAGTACGTCACCTGCCCGTTCTGCGAGAACCAGAAGGGGCTGATCTTCGAGACGGACTCCTCCCGGCTCGATGAGATGGCGGACATCACCTGCACCTGCGGAAAGAAGTTCCAGGTCCTGGAGGTGCTCGGCTACGACCTCCAGCAGCGCCTGGCCTTCCTCGCGGGTGAGGAGACCGACCCGGCCTGGACAGCGAAGATCCTCGCCGAGGACCCCAACCACACCAGCGGCCCGCAGCCGCCGGGCGCCGACGACGAGGCCGACGAGCCGAAGCCCGCCCCGGCCGCCGCCAGTACGCCGCCCCCGCGGATGCGGTCCGCCGGCCGACGCGAGAACCACGGCGTCGTCGTCGGCCGGGGCGAGAAGGTCACCGGCCCGGTGCAGGCCAGCGCCGGAAGCGCCACCGGCCCCCGGCGGCCCGCCCCGAAGTCGTCACCCCGGGCGACCCGCAAGGCCGTCGACGAGGCGACCCGCCCCGCGCCCGGCACCCGCGTCTACCGCAACGACGGCGTCGTCAACACCGGCGTCCTGGTCGTCGGCGACAACAACCGCCAGATCAACGTCCGCGCCGACGGCAAGGGCGGCGGCCAGGTCACCGTCGACGGCCAGCCGCTCACCTCCAGCGGCCGCGTCCCCCGCAAGTTCGCCGCCAGGGCAGAGCGCGCCGTCCGTGACGCGGTCCGCCAGGCCGGGCCGGGCGCCGGCCCCGGCGAGGTCCGCATCCACGGCGAGAACAACAGCGTCGTCACCACGACCACCAGCGGTGATCAGGTCCAGGTCACCCGCTCCACCAGCAGAAGGAAGAAGGAGGACTGACCGTGCTCACCATCTCCGCCGTCGTGGTCTTCGTGCTCGCCGAGGCCGGGCTGATCTGGAAGGGCGGCCTGAAGTTCTGGCACGCCGCCGTCTGCAACATCGCCGCCCTCTACCTGGCCGCCACCTCCATGGGGCCCTCGCTCTACGGCGGGCTGGAGAACGCAGCCAATATGCTCAGCCAAATACGTTTCTAGTCACGTATCAATTCCGATAGCGGAAAAGCTGAGCGACTCGGTTATCTGAACCGCTCGGGAGTCAGCTACCGCATGGGCGACTCGATCCACTCGCCTTTCCGATACCGCCGTCAGCGGTCCGCTGACGGCGGAGAATCCCGCTCCCACCTCGAACAATGCAACGGAAGGGGCCCCATTCCGTGGGCGTCAAGTACGTCATAGTCGAGCCCGACCCGCCCGGCCCGCGCTGGAAGACCACCGCCGTCATCATCGGCGCGATCCTCCTGGTCGCGTACCTCCAGGGGCAGGACGGAACGGCGGATCACCCGAAGCCGCGCCCCACGCCCTCGCCGAGCGTCAGCCGCAGCGCGACGCCGTAGCCCGGCCGATCCCGCCGGCCCCGGAGCGCCTCTCACCGTTCCGGGACCTGGCGGGGACGCCCGGTCACCCCGACCGGCCGCCCTTCGCCCGACGAAGGAGTACACCGTGTCCGTCTCCGACTTCCTCGCCCGCCTCCAGGGCAAGCGGGCCGCCTACGACACCACCGACGAGGTCGTCCGGCTCCTGGACGAGCAGTACGCCCGCGTCCACGACGCCCGCCTCCCGGTCCACCTGCAGCGCACCGCGCACCTGGAGCAGCTCCTCAGCTTCCAGCCCGGCCTGGTCGACGCCCGCGCCAAGACCGCCGACCTCGCGCTGTACGCGGACGCGCTGGTCACCGCCGCCCGCAGCAACGGGCACGACGAGCTCGCCGAGCGCCTGGTCGACGTCGTCGAGTCGCTGCACGGTGCCGTCGCCGAGCTCGCCGCCGCGATTCACGCCACCGTGCCCGTCCCGCAGGTTCCGCTCGCGTACGCCGCCTGACCTGCACCAACAAAAAAGCATCTTCGAAAGATGCCAAACGCTTGAAACGCATCCTTCAAGGATGCATTATTGGTTGTGCGGGGGCCGCCCGGCCCCCGCACTCTCCTACCAGGGAGCACATCTTGAGCACGCAGAAGATGCACACCGCCGCCGCCACCGGTCCGGTCGAGCTGGACCTGTCGGTCTCCAACGGCCGGGTCAACGTGCACGTCAACCCGGCGGCCGCGCACGCCACGGTCACCGTGCACACCGCCGCCGACGAGGGCCTGGTCGCCGACGCGGTGAACGACACCAAGTTCACCGAGCACGGCAACAAGCTCACGGTCTCCGTCCCCGACGACATGGCCGGCGGCATCAGCGGCACCGGCGTCACCCAGATCTTCAACTCCGGCGGTCGGTACGGCAGCTCCAGCTACAGCGTCGTCAACACCGGCTCCATGACTGGCTCGGTCGTCGCCAACAGCGGCCGCGACGTGTGGGTCGACGGTCGCCAGATCGTCAAGGACGGCAAGGTCGTCGCCGCCGAGGGCACCGCGGTGGGTGGCGGCGCCGGAACCATCACCGTCGACGTCGTCCTGCCCACCGGCTCCTCGCTCGCGGTGAGCACGAAGAACGCCGAGACGACCGTGCGCGGCGACCTGGAGGCGATCCGCTTCGACGCCCGCAACGGCTCGCTGCAGGCGGCGGGCGTCAAGGTCCTGGAGGCCGAGACCCACAACGGCTCGGTCCTGGTCGACCGCGTCGAGGAGGAGTTGGAGGCGTCCACGCACAACGGCTCGATCACCGTCGGGGCCTACAACGGCCGCCGCGGCTCCGCCCGGACGCACAACGGCGACGTGAACATCAGCGCCACCCCGGCGTCCTCCGGCAAGCTCGCCGCCCGTACGCACAACGGCAACATCCACGTGCGCGGCGCCGGTCACCTGGACCTGAAGACCTCCACGCACAACGGCCGGGTCTGGTAGTTCCGCCCCGGGGCGGCCGCCAGGTCGCCAAACTCACCGGCCGCCCCGGGCCTCCCATCCCGCTCCAGACGGAGCAGGGGGCAGACACATCGTCCCTCGAATCCGAAACGGAGCTCCACATGACCCCGCGCCCCGACGACGAGGCCCGCACCGAACTGCGGGACCTGGTCGCCAAGGCCAGCCAGCGCCGCGAGAAAGAGCGCGAGCGCGTCGAGACCGAGTTCTGGCAGGAGATCGACCGCCTGCAGCGCCGGTACCACGGCGCTCAGCAGGACATCGCCGACGCCCTGGACGTCAAGCGCAACCAGATCCTGCGGCAGACCAAGCGGTACCGGTCCGCCGAGGAGCCTGCCGCCGACTGACCCCCGGCCGCCTCCCCGCCCCGGTCCTCCCGGGGCGGGGAGGTCCCCGCCGGGAGACGCCCCGAGGAGGGCCCGATGCCGCAGTACCCCCCGGCCCCCGGCGAGATGCCGGCCCCGAAGACGCCCGCCACCTTCCTGCGTGAACACGCCGCGTACGTCACCACCGCCGTCTCCGCCGGCACCCTGCTGACCCTGGCGAGGATCTGGAACGAGCAGGGCGCCGAGCACAGCACCGGGGCCGCGGCCCTGATGCTCGCCTTCGGCGGCGCGTCCGGTCTGTTCGCCGTCCGCCTGGACGACCCGACCGCGCAGGCCGTCTTCGCCTCCGGCGCGATGACCTTCGGCGCGCTGTCGGTCGGTGTCTACTCCGACCCCATCGCCCCGGCCCTGATCATCTGGGCGGTCGCCCTGATCGCCTCCTGCATCCTGATCGGCCGCTCCCACCGCGAAGACCACCGCAGGGAGAAGGCCCACCGCTACGACATGGAAGCCCGCCGCCTCGAGCGCGGCGTCGACCTCTCCATCGCGCAGCTCTCAGCCCAGGCCCGGATCGAGGTCGCCCGCGAGCAGAGCGCCGCCGTCGCCGCGATCGAGGCGGCCATGGCCCACCGCGCCGCACTGAACAACGGCGGCCACATCGACCCGGTTGCGATGCTCCGTGCCACCGGCCAGCTCCCCCAGCTCTCCGTCGTCCACGACGACGCCGACCGGCGCACCGCCTGAGCCGGGAGGGCATCGAGATGATCAGCGTCACCAGCCAGAACGTCTCCTTCGGCCACCGTCGCCTCGCCCGGTACGCCGAGGAGATTGCCGACCAGGCCGCTGGGCTCATCCGCTCCCACTTCGGCGTCCTGCCCGATGTCCAGGTCCTCATCTCCAGCCGCAGCGACGCGCTGGCCGACTTCGTCCACGAGTCCAAGGTCTCCCTGCTGCCCGGCGCG
The DNA here is from genome assembly GCF_035563135.1 of Streptomyces sp. Lineage (GTDB taxonomy): Bacteria > Actinomycetota > Actinomycetes > Streptomycetales > Streptomycetaceae > Streptomyces. Next base: position 14,136 of record NZ_DATMVN010000435.1, on the reverse strand, counting down.
GACCCGCGCGAGGTGGCGAAGCAACTGCGCTGGGAGCGCCGGGGCCTGCGCGGCAAGTACGGCGTCACCGAGCTGTCCGCCGGCGGCATCGTCCTCGGCGTCAACCTCGGCAAGGCCCGCACCACCGCCGACGTCAGCGAGACGCTGACGCACGAGCTGGTCCACGCGCACCAGCTCTCCGGCCGCGCCGCCCGCGAGGAACACCTCGCCTACCTGTGCTACGGGTTCGAGATCGAGCCCCTGCCCCGCCGCAAGGTCCGCGCCTACGAGCGCGTCATGGACCGCCGCGAGCGCGAGGCCCGCGACGCCGAGCGCCTCGCCTCCCAGCTCCCCGCCTGAAACCCGCACGTCACCCCGTCGAACAGGAGAAACCTGATGCCGAGCAAGCAGGCCCTGAACCCGCCGAAGGGCGAGTGCACCCAGTGCTGGCTCCACGCGTACGACAGCCGTGAGCAGCACAAGCACCTCAAGCCGAGGCAGGACTGCCCGGCGTGCGTCGACCACATGATCAACGGGCACGGCGACATGATCGTGGGGGCCGACCGATGAGCCAGCAGCAGACCGAGGCCGGGGACCGCCCGCTGCAGAGCGCCGCCGAGCTGATCGGCCTCGCCGTCTTCCGGGACGTGGTGCGCGGCAGCGGCGGCGACATGGACCGCGCCGTGCCCGAGTTCCGGCGGCGGGTCGCGCAGGCGGCCGACCGAGGCGAGACGTGGGCGATCGAGCTCCCGCTGCTGCGGACGGAGGCGTGACCATGAAGTTCCCCTGGATGAGCCGCGCGGACAAGCGGCGCTGGCGCTCCGCCGAGAACCTCCAGGAGCTCGGTCACCTGGTGGCGTCCTGGCTGATCGGCGACCTCGCCAGCCAGCCCGGCTACCAGCCCAACTGCGGCCCCGACGAGGAGACCCAGCACCTCATCCCGGTGCTGGTCGCCGTCAACCGCCTCGGCTTCGTCACCGACGGCTCCCAGCCCGCCTTCGCCGGGTACGGCTACGACCACCACTGGTGGGAGCAGCGCGCCGCCGTCTCCGGCGTCGTCGACGACCCGCAGCTGCGCGACCGCCTGGTGGCCGCCGCCGAGGTGGCCGGCCTCACCGTCGTCCAGCACGACATGACGCCCCGCCGTCACGCCGAGGGCGTGCCCGTCACCCGCTCCCTGGGACGCGCCCGCACCCACTTCGGCCGCTTCCTGCCGGTCCGCGACCTGCGCACCGTCTGGCAGCCGGAGATCATCGGCCGCCGCACCTTCGAGAAGGTCGCCGCGGCGTGGCAGCTCACGCTCATCGACCCCGAGTGGGGCCGTGACGACGTCCTGTGGGAGGCCCTGGCGGAAGTCGTCCGCCAGTACCGGCTCGAAGACGTCGAGCGGCAAGCCCGCAAGGGCCGCGAGGCGCTGACCCACGAGAACCTCTGCAGCCGTTACGCGCGCCCCTACCTGGCCCGGCCCGTGGTCGAGGACTGGCACAACAGGCGGCTGAACAAGGCGATCGAAGAGGCGAAGCTCAGCGGCTGCACCGAGGCCGCCATCGCGCTGGCCGTCGGCTGCGAGTGCGACTGATCTGCCCCTCCCCCGTGCCGACCGGCCCACGGCGGGCCGGGCGGTGCGTGGGACCGGACAGGCCGGTCCCCGAGGAGCGGCGCGGCGAAGGAAGCCGGGACAGCCGTTCCGCCAACGCCTCAAGGAGATGACCACCGTGAAGCTGTTTCACCGCACCCCGAAGGCCGAGCTCGAGTCCGTCGACCACTCCGCTGTGGCCGAGGGCCTGCGCGTCCTCGCCGCTGACCTCGAGGCGGGCGACGACTGGGCCAAGGACTGCATCCGCTACGTGCACGAGCTGAGCGACCGGGACCTGGCCGACTACCCGACCAGTGACCAGCGCCGCATCCGCATCGCCTACTTCGGCCAGCCCGGCCCTGGCGACGTCCCCGACGCCGACTACCACCGCCTGCTGCGTGAGGTGGCCTCCGGCTGACGGCTGCCCGATCCGCCGGTCACGCACCGGCGGTGAGGGGAGCCGGGACAGTCCCGGTCGCCGAAGGAACGCAGAAAAGGAGGTGGACGCCATGGCGTACTGGGAGATCAACATCCCCACCGTCGACGCAGACCAGCGGAGCGGCGTCCAGACGTTCACGTACAGCGCCGAGCGGTATCCGCTGCAGCTCCTGGCCAAGCGCCAGGCCCGCAAGGACGTCGACAGCGCCGACGCCATCCGGCACCGCCGGGGCGCCGAGGCCAAGCCCGACGCCATACAGGTCGTCTGGCACGAGACGTACGAGTTCTGAGTTCGCCCCGGGGCGGCCGTCCTACGGCCAAGCAGTGTCGACCGCCCCGGGCCCATCCACCCCGTACGAGACGAGACGGAGAACCTCATGATGACGCACCCGGAGACTGTCTTACAGCTCCTGGCCCCGCTGCTCCTGGCGGGAGGGTGGGTGCTGCACGCGCACCGCCTCTACCGGCGTCTGCACCGTGTCCGCCGCGACCCGCTGACCGGGCTGCTGACCAGGGACGGCTGGAGCCGCGCCGCGGACCGCATCATCCGCCGGCACTCCGGCGCAGTCGTTCTCCTTGCCGACCTCAACGGCTTCAAGGCGGTCAACGACCGGCACGGCCACGACGCGGGCGACGCGGTCCTCGCGGCCGCCGGCGAACGGCTCGCCGCCTGGTGCGGCAAGAACGAGGTCGCCGGACGGCTCGGCGGCGACGAGTTCGTGGCGGTCCTCGCCGACGACACCCGCCTGCCCGACCGGCTCGCCGACCTGGCGGAGCTCCTGCGCCAGCCCGTCGCCCACAACGGCGAGCAGCTGCGCGTCGGCGCCTCCATCGGCGCGGCCCGGCTCGCCGAGCTGGAGACCCCGACCCTGACGGCCGCGCTCAAGGCCGCCGACGGCGCGATGTACCGGATCAAGGGGCGCACCCGGCGCGGCCGCCGCCTCCTGGTCCCGGCGCTCGCCGCCGTCCGCCGTCTCCCGGTCTCGCTCGCCCACCGCTTCCGGCTCGCCGCGTAGAAGCCCGACCCGGGCGCCCCCAGCGGGCGCCCGGGTCGTCGGCTCCGCCGCGTACCCGGTCTGAGCTGCACCCGAAGAAAAAGCATCCTCCAAAGATGCCAACCTCTAGAAACGCATCCTTCAAGGATGCATTATTGGTGTGCGGGGGTCACCCGGCCCCCGCACCTCCGGCCAAGGAGTTCTGCATGTCCGACCGCTTCCGCGCCATCGAGGGCCTGGCCCTGGTCGCCACCCTCACCAGCGTCTTCGGCGAGATCCACCCGCTGTGCGACCAGTTCGTACAGAACAGCCACGACGCGTCGACCAAGGGAATGCACGGCTCCCACCTCGTCTACAAGAGCGACGGCTCCACCGTCGAGGCCGACCCGTGGCGGCACGGCAAGGAGGGCCGCACCTGCACCGCCAGCGCGTACGGCCGCCGCTCGGTCAGCCGGCACGTCGCCAGCTACTCCGCCGTCCAGCTCGCCTCCACCCTCGCCGTCACCCGCACCCTGGGCTACCGCGTCCCCGCGGCCGCGCTCCTCACCGGCGCCGCGATTAACGCGATCACCCACGGCATCATCGACCGGCGCGACCCGCTGCTCTGGCTCGCCGAGAAGACCGGCAAGGGCGGCTACATCCAGCACGCCACCGTCGTGCGCAAGGCCGGCGGCGAGGGCACCGAGTACCCGAAGGCCGTGCAGGACGTCTCCGGTCCCGGTACGGCGCTCATGGAGCTGGACCAGGCCGCCCACCGCGCGATCGGCGTCGCCGCCGCCCTGGTCACCACCTGGATCACGCTCCGCAAGGGCGGCCGCCGATGACCATCCCGAAGCTCCCCCTCAACCAGGAACTGCAGGCGGCCGTCGCCATCGTCCGCGTCGGCCTCGAACGCCTCCGTGACGCCGCGTGCCGCACCGAGGAGGTCGCCCCGCACGCCGCCGCCCTCCAGGCGCTGTACGACCCGGCCCGCCCGGACGCCGGCGTCCTCGCGGCCGTCGCCGACGTCATCGGCACCATCACGGTGTCGATGGGCGACGTCGACCACGACGACATCGAGCGCGTCACCGAGCTGCTGGACGAAGCCCAGGGCCACGTCCAGGACCGCACCGGCGACCGCATCCGCCACGCCCTCGCCCTCCTGGCGCCGCTCCTGCTGCGCTGCGAGACGTGCGGCAAGCGCGAAGCGGACGTCACGGTCATGGACGACCCGTACGCCGCGGCGGTCGACCCGGACCGCGCCGAGTACCCGCAGATGACCCTCTGCCCGTCCTGCGCCACCGACCGATTCGAGGACTCCTGACCATGACCATCCGCATCATCTCCTTCGGCTACGGCCACGCCCCCGCCCCCGAGGCCGACCTGGTCTTCGACCTTCGGGCCCTGCTCCGGAACCCCTTCCACAACCCGGAGTTGAAGCACGGCACGGGCCTCGACCAGGAGGTCTACGACCACGTCCGGGACACCCCGGGCGCCGAGCGGCTCGCGTTCAACGCGGTCGCCACCGCCCGCGGCCTCGCCGGGGACACCGGCGCGGACGTCACGCTGGCGTGGGGCTGCACCGGCGGCAGGCACCGCAGCGTCGGCCTGGCCCGTCTCTCGCACGAGCTGCTGCTCGGCGTCGGCGAGGAGGGCACCATCGAGCACCGCGACGTCGCCAAGGCCCTCCTGCCCGCCGGAGTCCACAACCGCCCCCGCCACACAGAGTCCGAGAGCATCCGCTATACCGCCGACGTGGTCTCGATGCCGTCGGATGGTGACAACTACATCTCCGCGCAGCGGGCCCGAATTGCCGAGCTTCAATCCCGCCCGGATCGGCTCACGAGGGAAGACGCGCGATGGCTTCTTGATCGGCTCGCGCGGGCGGACTGGTATCTGGAAGAGCTGCGGGACCGCATCGACGATGCCGGAAGCCTGATGAACACGAGCTACGTGTCCAGCGCGCTCGACTACACCCGCTGGTCGCGAGGGACGCCGCGCGGGCCCGTGACCGCTAACGCCAATCTCCCGGGCCCGCGCTGAGCGATACCGCTTTTCGCTGAGCCGCCCCACCTGGCGTTCGACCACGCCGACATCCTCACCACAGCCCTGACGGAGGTGTCCGTATGACCCCGCGCGCGATCCTCACCCCGAAGACCGAACCGGTCGGCGCCGACGGCTTCACACTGCGCGAGCGGTCGTGGAAGCTCGAGGCCGACAAGCACGTCCAGGCGCTCAACGCGCTGCTCGCCGAGCGCGGCGCCCCGATCCGCTTCGGCTTCCCGGCCCCGGTCGCCGTCCCCTTCGACGGCCCCGGACCCGACGAGGCGTACGCCGGGGCGCTGCCCCTGGACGACGAGCTCGCCGACGTCCTGGCGCTGTCCACCGCGCTCCTGCAGGCCGCCCGCACCGGCACCGACGACATCGCCGACGAGCGCACGCTGCTGCTGCGGCGGGCGGCGCTCACCGACCGGCTCGCCCTGGCCACCCCGCACAACACCACGGCGCAGAGCCGGGCCATCCGCGAGGCGCACATCCTCATGACGTACGACGTCGTCCACCACACCGGCCGCGGCGAGTTCGCCGCCGACTCCATCGAGGCCGACGGGGCCGGCGGACCGCGCGCCTACGTCCGCCAGGAGTACGCGGCCTGGCACACCCCGATCCCCCCGGGCGAAGGCATCTGACCAGTTCGCCCCCGTACGCTCACGCCATCACGACACAGTGAAGCCCGGGGCCGCACCAATCGGCCCCGGGCTTCACCCATGAAGGGAACCAGATGAGCACCCCGACCACCGACTCCCCGGCGCGGATCCGCCGGATCTACGACGGCCACGCCGGGCTGTACGCCGACAGTCTCGTCACCGAGGCCGCCACCCTCCTGGACGCCTACCTCGCCACCGCCGAGCAGCACGGCCTGGACCGCAAGGCCGCCGACGAGGAAGGGTGGCTCGCGCTCAGCGCCGCCGAGGCGATCTCCCGGAAGTACAGCCGGCCGAAGACCGAGCGGACGTCCGCCGAGCTGAGCCAGCTCGTGCGTGAGCTGAACACCGCGCTGACCGCCGAGGGCCTGGAGGTCGTGCCCACCCAGATCCGGATGGGCACGGGCGTGGCCCCGCTGCCCGGCGGCCCGACCTGGGGAATGAACGGCGGCCTGGTCATCGCGCTCTACTCCGACAGCGGATGGCACCTGATGGCCAACGTCGCCCGTACGACGGTCCACACGATCTACGCCCCGGACAACGCCGACGGCGCCCGTGAGGTCGCCCAGCTCGTGCACCGCGTGCTGCGCGGCGACGTCGCCGACCCGTTCCGCCGGAACCGGTGACCGCGGTGACCGACACGAACGGCATCGACGCCGCGGCGGTCATCGGCGCCTACTTCGCCGAGCAGACCGCGAAGGCCCGCGCCGAGGCGGAGAAGGCCAACGCCGCGCTCGCCGAGGCGGAGCAGGCGGCCGCGGCCTACGCCGAACGCAAGGAGCTCCCGCCGGCGGTCGGCGGGATGAAGCAGGGCTGGGAGATCGCCGGGTGGTTCACCGACCGGTCCTCCCGGATCGCCTCCGCTGCCATCGACGGCAAGGCGAGCAGGGAGCAGTACCGGCAGGCCAAGGCGGAGCGGCAGGCCGTTCTCGACTGGCTGGACGCCAACGGGTACGAGGTGCCCGCCCCGTACCGGAGCTGACCGCCGCTGACCACGCCGGTCGGTCCCAGGCAAGACAGCGGCCACCGCGCCGGGTCACACTGGAGACCGGCCGGAAGGAGGTGAAAGGAAACGTGAGTGTCGCCTACAGCCACGCCGGACCGTGGACGCTGGACGCCGTCCTGGCGCTGCCCGAGGACACGAGCCAGCGCGTCGAGCTGGTCGGGGGGCAGCTGATGATGAGCCCCGCGCCCGGCCTGCCGCACCAGCGCGCATCGCACCGTCTGCACAACCTGCTGGAGCAGGCCGCCGAAGCCGCCGGCGCCGAGGTCGAGGTCTTCGAGGGGATCAACGTCATCGTCCCCGACGGGCTGCTGATCCCGGACCTGGCCATCATCGACGCGGCGGCCGCCGAGGAATCGGGCGTCGCCGTCTCCGCACACGACGTCCTCGCCGTGGTGGAGATCGCCTCGCCGTCGACGCGGGTCACCGACCGCAAGCTCAAGCCGTCGCTGTACGCGGCGGCGGGCATCGAGCACTACTGGCGCATCGAGCTGGAGCCCGCGCCGCGGCTCCTGATCGGACGCCTCCGCAACGGCGCGTACGCCGACCAGCCGCCGCTCCTGGCGGGTGCCGTCGCCCACGTCGACGAGCCGTTCCCGATCGCCTTCGACCCCGCATCGCTGGTCCGCAGGTAGGACCGGACAGACACCCGAGGCCCCCGCTCCGCCGGATCATCCGGCTGGAGCGGGGCCTTTTTGCGTTCCGGGCCCGGCCGGGAATCCGGGCCGCCGCCGGGCACCGTGCCCGCCAGGCGGAGCCAGAATCAAGATCGTTGCCCGCCTGGCGGGAGCGGATGAAGTTGCCCGCTCCACGGCCGCCCGGGATGCCGTAGGCCGGGGGAGGCTGCGTGATCAAGCGCCGCCGACCCCGCGCGGAAGGAACCGCCCCCCGATGTCAGACCCCTACAGCGATCCCGACCCCGACTTCGCCGTCGCCACCCTCGGACGGGCGCTGCGCGAGCTGCTCGCCACGTTCACCTCGGCGGCGCCCGAGCACGACGCCGACGGCGGCGAGCACGCCTCCTGGTGGCTCCTGCTGCGGCCCGCCGACGACGACCAGGACGACGTCGTCCCGACTCCCGTGGCGCCCACCGTGACCGTCTCCGTCGACGCCGAGACCACCCGCGTCGAGGTGACCCGGCGGCCCGTCGACGAGGAGCCGTTCCGGCTCGATGACGGCGCCGCCGGCGTCATCGTCGAGGGCGGTCCGTACGCGGTGCAGCTGCCCGCCGGGATCGTCCGCATCCTCACCCGCCTGGTGATGGACCTCTGGCACAACGAGCAGCAGGCGGCCGACGCCCGCGGCCTGTGCCAGCTGTGCGGCGAGGGCCGCGCCCTGTCCATCTGGCGGCCCCGGTGAACGCCCGCCGGCCTACGCCGTGCACCACGCCCCCGGCGCGGTGCACGGCGGCCGCGGCCCTCTATCACAGCCCCCCTTGTCCGCGGTCTGACGACCGCGTTCCCGGTGTCCGATTTCGCCTTGACCAGACCGATTTCCCGCACCGCTGTACCGCGCTTTCAGCACAGGTCAGCAGTGCAATACCGAGCTCCCGAATGACCTCTTTGGTCAACCGCCAATCCGGAGGTACTGTCATGGACCCAAAGATCAACAGCGGAAGTACCAAGGTATGGCGTCGCCATACGTCAAAGGACTTCAAGATCATCGACGCGGGAGGGGGTGATTAGCGATGGCGTGGGTGACCACATTGGGCCCGGACATGCAGCAGGTGGAGTACCGGCTGACCGGGCAGTGCGGATGCGACCTGGAGCACCAGGAGCAGGAGGTCGAGGAGAGCGACGCGCAGGTCGACTACCGCCTCGGCGAAGCGCGTGATCTGGAGTGGATCGGCGGCGGCCTCGCCGACGTCGGCCTGGTCGCCGGGCAGAGCGTCGACAAGGACCAGGCGCGTCTGCTGATGGACGGCCGGCACCCGCTCACGGGCGAGCTGCTCGTGACGCCGAAGGTGGCCGTCGACCCGCGCGGCAAGGTGCAGGCGCGGCCGCTCGCCGAGGCGATCGAGGCGGCGGCCGCGACGCGCGGCGTGAGTGTCGAGCAGCTGCTCGGCGACGACGAGAAACTGGTCAAGCGCCTCGCCCGGCTGCAGCGCGGTGTGCACCGTGAGGGCGACCGCCACCGCGTCCCCTTCCGTGCGGCGGAGGACCTCGCCGAGGCGAGTGGCATCGACCTCACCGAGCTGTACGGACGCGGCGGTGTGGCGGAGGCCCGCGAGTATGCCGACGCCCGGATCCGCGTCGGCAACCGCGGCTACGACGTGACGCTCGACTTGTCGAAGACCTACAGCGCCGCCGTGGCGCTCGCCGGTGAGGAGAAGTCCGAGGAGCTGCGGGCTGCGTTCCTCGAGGTGGCCCGCGAAACGTTCGGTGCGCTGGAGGGCTGGGCCGCGTACGCGATGGCGGGCGAGCACGGCAACGGCAAGACCGCCGACCGCGTCGACACCTCCGGATTCCTCGGCTGGATGACCGTGCACTACTCCGCCCGCCCGGTCGGCGGCGAGGTCGGAGACCCGCACCTGCACGTCCACGGCAACCTGGCGAACATGGCGCACGCCGAGGACGGCAAGTGGCGCACGGTCGGGGCCGGCGGCCGCGACATCATGCGCCACGCGCACGCCGCCGACGCGATGGTCAAGGCCCGCCTGCGGCAGGTGACCGGCGAGCGGTTCGGGATGCGCTGGGAGCGTCACCCCGAGACCGGCGCGTGGGAGGTCGTCGGCATCGACGAGGACGTACGCCGCGCGTTCTCCCGCCGCAACACCCAGATCGTCGCGGCGGCCGCCGAGGAAGCGACGACCGGCGAGCAGAAGCTGATCGCCCGGCAGCTCGCCGAGGGCAAGGACACCACCATCACCCAGGCCGACGTCCGCGCCGCCTGGCGGGCCCGCGCCGAGGGCGTCGGCGCCGACGTCGACGCGATGATCCGGCGCGCGATCCCCGGCCCCGAAGGCCCCGACGGCCCGTCCGTCGCAGGCCCTGGCGGCGGCCCGATCATGCCCTCCCCCGAGGAGATCGCCGCGTTCATCTGGCGGCGCGAGGGCGGCCTGACCGAGTCGCGGAAGTCGGTCACCCGCGCCGACGTCCTGGCCCACGTGATCGACGCCTGCCCGTTCGGCGTGCCCGACATCGCGGCCGCCGAGGCCCTGACCGACGCGGTGCTCGCCGTCGACGGCGAGGCGGTCGCCCTGCCGACCAAGGGCATGGCGCACCTGACCAACCCCCAGCGCTACACCCACGCCTCGATCCTGGCCGCCGAGCAGACCATCGCCGAGACGACCGCCGAGCGCCTGGACGAGGGCGCGGCCCGGCTCACCGTGCGCGGTGCGGAGCTCGCCATCGCCGCGTTCGAGGCGCAGCGCACCTCCGACCCGAAGCGCCCGTTCGTCATGTCCACCGAGCAGCGCGCCGCGACCCTGCGCTTCCTCACCGCCGGGCACGGCGTCGACGTCCTGCGCGGCAAGGCGGGCACCGGCAAGACCACCATCATGTCGGCGGCCCGGATGGGCTGGGAGGCCGCCGGCCTTCGCGTCTCCGGCGCCGCCACCGCGGCGGTCGCCGCCTCCAAGCTGCAGGCCGAGTCCGGCATCGCGAGCGCCACGGTGGCCACCTGGCTGATGGACATCCGCGACGGCGGCCGCCGCATGGCGAACACCGACGTCCTGGTCCTCGAAGAGGCCGCGATGGTGGACGACCGCGACGTCGCCGAGCTGCTCACGGCGGCCGCCGAGAACGGCGTGAAGGTCGTCCAGATCGGCGACTGGGCACAGCTGAAGGCGATCGGCGTCGGCGGCGGATTCAAGCGCGCCCACGAGATCGTCGACGGCCTGGAGCTCAGCGAGAACCGCCGGCAGAAGGACGCGGTGGAGCGGGCCGCCCTGGAGGCGTGGCTGGACGGCGGGCGACGCACCGCGCTGTCGATGCTCGCCGAGCACGGACGCGTCCACGCCGTGGCGACGCCCGACGACGCGTACGCCGAGATGCTCGGCGCGTGGAAGGACCTCGTCGGCCAACTGGAGGGCGACGTCCACGACCAGATCGAGGACCTGGTCGTCCTCGCCGCCCGCAACGCCGACGTCGAGGTCCTCAACCTCGGCGCCCGCGAGCTGCGCAAGAAGGACGGCGAACTCACCGGCGGCCACACCTACGCACTCGCCAACGGCGAGCGCCTGGAGCTCGCCGCCGGCGACGTCATCCGGATCAAGCGCAACGACTACCGCACCCGCCGCGGCGGCGACGTCGACGTCCTCAACGGCTACCGGGGACAGGTCACCTACGCCGCCAAGGGCGGGGTCGCCGTCGAATGGCGCCGCCCCGCCGACGACGGCGGATACACGGTGGAACGCGCCTGGATCACCGCCGACCAGATCGCCGACGGCACCCTGCAGCACGGCTATGCGATGACCATCGCGGCCGCGCAGGGACTCACCTGCGACTACACCCTGGCCTACGGCGTGGGCGCGTCCGCGAACGACCTGTACCCGGCGATCTCCCGCGACCGGATCGCCACCCACCTGTGGCTGCCCGCCGACGTCGTCGAGAGCGAGGAGACCCGCCTGCGTCTCGGCGAGGCCCGCAGCGAGCAGGAGCGCCTGGAACGGACGGTCGCCGCGTACGCCGACTCCCTGGAGGGCGACACCGACGACCGGATGGTCTCCGACGAGCTCGCGCCGGCACCCGAGGCCCAGCCCGCCGCACCCATCCCGCACCAGGTGCAGCCCGAGCACGAGAGGACCGTCGAAGACGCCGTCGACCGCCACGGTGAGCGCGAGCGCGCCGAGACGGTCCAGGAGCACCCGGAGCCCGCTCAGAGCCCCGCACAGGCCGTTCCCGGCCCGGCGGAGCCCGACGCGGCCGCCGAGCGCGCAGCGGAGCGCCAGGCCCGTCTGGACGCCGCCCGGGAACGACTGCAGGACGGCGACGTCCCGCAGATCACCGCAGAGCAGAAGGCCCGCCTGGAGCAGCTGCTCGCCGCCGGGTTCGCCTCCCGCCCCGAACCGCAGCAGGAGCAGCGGCCGGAGCCGGAGTTCGAGCCGTGGGACGACCGCAAGTACGGCCACCTGTCCGGTCAGCGCCTCACCTCGCTGATCGCGCAGCACACCGCCGAAGGCAACCGCGCCGAGCGCCTGGCCGCCGACTACACCCGGCAGGCCGCCGCCCACCGCGAGGCTCTGGCCGCGCCCGTCACCCCCGGCCAGGAGCGGAGGCACGAGGCCGCCACGGTGCTGGACCGCGCCGACGAGCTCGCCGCCCTCGCCGCGACGGAGCAGGCCAACCGGTACCGGGCGTACGAGGCGATGCGGCACGCGCAGGAGGTCGGACGGCAGATCGAGGAGGCCAAGAGCAAGTCCCGCCTGGCGCTGCGGCTGGCCGGCACCAGCCGCAAGGAGACGCTGGAACTTGCCCGGGAGTACGCGCAGAAGGAAAGCGCGGCGACCCGCGAGATCCACCGGGCGGCGGGGGCCTGCGAGGACGCCGTGCGCGAGGCGTGGGCCACGGTCCGCGGCTCGGACGTCGCCGGTCTGCTGGAGGAGCCGGGCGTACGGCAGGGAGCTCCCCGCCGGGTCGACGAGCTGCAGAACCGGCTCGCCGCGATGCGCGAACGCCTCCCGGAGGTCGAGCGGATCACCGACCGTGGCATCGAGCGGAAGGCGGAGACCGCCGAGCGCCAGGCGACCACGCAGAGCGCCGAGGCGAAGCGGCACGGCGTCTCGGCGGTCAAGCTGCAGGAGGAGAAGTCGCTGCGCTCGCGCATGGCGACCCAGGCCCCCACCCAGCACGCCGCCGAGGCGAAGCAGCGCGCCGCGTACATCAAGCAGGCCCGGCAGCAGGCCGCCGAGCGGGCCCGCGAGAACACCCGCCGGGCACACGAGGAGTACCGGTACCAGCCGCCGACCCAGGACCGCTCCGGTCCCTCCCTCGGACGGTGAACCACCCCGCGTCAGCGCTCCGCTGACACCCCCTTCGGTGCCCTCGGACCCGCCCGGTCCGGGGGCACCTCGCTGTGCGCGGCCGCCACCAGGTCCACCACGGCGTCGCCCGCCCCGTCCACCGCCAGGTGGTGGACGAGCCCTGTCGGCGGAGGTGTCCGCTTCGCAGGTCAGGGTGCGTTTCGCGGCACCGGAAACGGAGGTCCCGCGCGCCAACTACAGGGAGGGATCAGGGTGGAGACGAGGCAGGCGGCGAGTGCGTACAGGGTGCGGGCGGAGCGCCGGCGGCGGAGCCGGGGAACGGGCGAGTCCCGCGGGGACGGCTGGGTGCGCACGGAGGCGGACGAACGGCTCCTGGCGGCCGCGACGCGGTACGGGACTCTGACCCTGCGCCAGGCGGCCACGGCGTTCTGGAACGGCCGCGAGGAGACCGCACGCGCCCGCGTCCGGCTGATGACCGAGGCCGGGCTGCTGAACCGCTCCGCGGAGGTGCGGTGGGCGGGCACCGTCGTGTGGACCACCGAGCGCGGCGCCCGGGTCGCCGGGGTGGGCCTGGGTGCTCCGCACCCGCCGGGCGAGCGGCTGCTGCACCGCCTGGCCCTCGCCGACGTCGGGCTCCGCCAGGAGGCGAGGGGACACGTCGTGCTCACCGAGCGGGAGGTGCGCACCGCCGAAGCCACCCCCGGCCGGGCGGCGGAGCTCCTGGCGGACCACGGCGTGCCCCATGTGCCCATCGGAGCCCGGAGCGGGCCCCTGCTCGCCGTGCCCGCCGGCGCCCGCGCAGTGCACTGGCCCGACCTGGTCCTGGTGCTGCCCGGCGACGGCATCGGCGCCGTCGAGGTGGAGCTCACCCCGAAGACCCCGAGCGCGCTCCGGCGGATCCTGCGGGCGTACGGACAGGCACGCCGCCAGGTGGTGTACCTCGGCACCGAGCCGGTTGTACGCCAGCTGCAGGGCCGCCCCGGCCCGGACGGGCGGTGGGCCGACGGCGTCGGCCAGGACGTCGGGCTGCTCCCGCCCGGAGGGCCCGACCCGGGCACCGGGCTCCTGCGCGTGCGGCCGTTCGCCGCCGGTGACCCTGCCGTCGACCGCCAGGCCGCGCGTCACGCGCAGCGCCGCTGAAGGGGCTGCGCGGCGGCGTGCCATGCCTTCCAACCCGCAGCCCGTGCTACGTAGTTGGCGGGCCACCCGTGCCAGAGAAATTTGGTGACCTGCATCACAGTGCGTCGATGAGGCCGGGTTATCCACAGAGTGGGCCCTGACCTGCCCTTTCCTCTGAAGCCGAATCAGCCCGCCTGTCTCGCGCGCGTGTTAGGCGGACGGGGAAATGCGCGGCGGGCGGACGCGGAAACAGCGGTGTGCGCCGCGACGCTGGGACAGAGCATCACACCGCCCCCAGTAACGTGGTCGGGCACGAAAAGCCCTTCGAACGACGAAGGGAGACCCCGTTGCGGAGCCGATGCTTGCCGGCCTGGCCCCGCTGGGATCTCCCACTCGCCTGATGTCGTCGGGCGCCCGTTCAC